>CAZFPR010000004.1:48999-64470 GCA_964521045.1 uncultured Hyphomicrobiales bacterium | reverse complement strand
CTAACGATCAGGCGGCGGGAATTCGGGTTGGTTTTGATTTCCGAAATCAGATCCTTGATCTGGTCGATCGCGCCACCGTCCGGGTTCGGCCAGGAGCGCCACTGCTTGCCGTAAACGGGGCCAAGCTCGCCGTTCGCGTCCGCCCATTCGTCCCAGATCGTGACGCCGTGGTCCTTCAGGTATTTGATGTTGGTGTCGCCCGCGAGAAACCAGAGCAACTCGTGCACGATTGCCTTCAGTGCGAGCTTCTTCGTCGTCACCAGCGGAAAGCCTTCCGAGAGGTCGAAGCGCATCTGGTGCCCGAACACGGAGAGCGTGCCGGTGCCTGTCCGGTCGCCCTTGGCGACGCCGGTCTGGATGATGCGCTCCACGAGATCGAGATATTGCCGCACTGAAGTTCTCTTCCTTGAGTCGCAGCCGAACTTACGCCCAAGCGCACGGCGCTGCATCTCCCGGAAATTCCTTGTCCTCGCGAAAAGTAAGGAATATTAGAATATATATTCTAATTGATGACAGAAAACACCCCGGCAAGATGGCCGGGGCGCTTTGCGCGTCGGTTAGTTGTAGTAATCGTCGTCGAAATCCGGCGCATAGCCGAGGGGGCCCTGCTGGTAAGCCGGTCCCGGCTGGTAGCCATACTGCGGCCAGCCATTGAGATCGGGCGCCGGGCCCCGCATCTGGGCGGCATTGATGTTCCCGCGCTCATGGAAATAGGCGTCTTCGCCCGGCTCGGCACCAGCCGCGCTGATGCCCACAACGAGGGCCGTCGCGGCGACCGAGGCAAGAATGGTCTTCTTCATAAGGGATCTCCTGTTCGGTTATTCCCGCAACCCCATACCGAG
Organism: uncultured Hyphomicrobiales bacterium; assembly: GCA_964521045.1. Lineage (GTDB taxonomy): Bacteria > Pseudomonadota > Alphaproteobacteria > Rhizobiales > Xanthobacteraceae. Next base: position 63,628 of record CAZFPR010000004.1, on the reverse strand, counting down.
GAAACGCAGGGAATCCCGTCCGGTTCTGCGGCATTTGCGCAATGCAGGAGCTTTCTCGTGCAGAGACCTTGTATTTTTTAGAATATATATTCTAATACAACCATGGGCCGGCCCGCGCGAATAGACCAGGATACCCTGATCGGAACGGCGACAGTGGTTGCCGCCCGCATGGGGCCTGCCGCGACCTCGATTGCCGCCGTGTCGAAAGCCGCGGGAATACCCACCGGGTCGATCTATCACCGCCTGCCCTCGCGCGACGCCCTGCTCGCCGAAATATGGCTTTCGGCGGCCGAGCGTTTTCAGGCGCTCGCGCTGGAAAAGTTCATGGCTGCCCGCTCGCTCGACGAAGCGGCCGAGGCCGCGCTCGTCACGCCGCGCTTTGCGCGCGAGCAGCACGCAGCCGCCGTCGTTCTGAACTCCCACCGCCGCGAGGAATTCGTTCGCGCCGACGCCCCGGAGGAATATCGCGCCCGCGCGGCGAAACTCGCCGCCGAACTGCGCGACGGAATTGCCGCGATAGCCGCGCACCTCCTGCCCGGCGATCCGAAAGCGAAGGAAAAAATCGCAGTCGCCTTGATCGGTATTCCGCTCGGCGCAGTGCGTGTATTTCTCCCGCAGGCGGTGCCGCCGAAGGAAATCGACGCGGCGATCGAAGCCGCAGTGCGCGCGGCGCTTGAAACGCAATGAAAATCTTCAACCGCCACGAAATCGAGATCGCCGCGAACGAAGCCGAGATCGGCAAGCTGATCGACACCCTCGCTTCGCCGAACGACCTCCTATGGCCGTACTTCCGCTGGCCGAAGATGCACTTCGACAAACCGTTATCCGTCGGCGCCCGCGGCGGTCACGGCCCGATCGGCTACTCCGTCGAAGAATATGAGCCGGGCAAGCGGGTTCTGTTTCGCTTTGAGAACACGCATTGGGTTTCATGGAGCACGGGAAAGCGGGCACTAAGCTCGTCCACGAGATCGTCGGCACGATCGAAGGCCGTGCACTGGCGATCTGGCCGCTTGCCATCCGCCCCCTGCACGACGCGCTGGTCGAGGACGCGCTCGCGCGGGCGGCGAAACATTTCGACGCGGCCTATCCGTTTCCACCGAGACTCTCACTCTGGGTCCGCGTTCTGCGCTTCACGCTGATGCGCGGAAGAAGCCGAAGCGCGAGGTATCAGCAGACGGCTGCCTAGGCCGCCGCCGCGCAGCCGTCTTTCTTCACCTTGCGCGTGACCGAAGCAGGATACTTCACCAGCATCGCCTCCGTACGAACCGGACGGCGCACGAGTTCGCCCTTGCAGTTGGGGCAGGTGCCGTTCAGCACGTTGTCGGTACAGTCCCGGCAGAAGGTGCACTCGAAGGTGCAGATGAAAGCCTCGCGCGATTGCGGAGGCAGATCGCGGTCGCAGCATTCGCAGTTCGGACGCAGTTCCATTGTCGGCATGGGCGATTCCTCCGGCGCCTAGCGTAGAAGCGCGGGCCGCCATTGACGAGCCCGCAATAAAAGCGAAAAGTGTCCGCGTTCCGAGGGGTGCCCGGTTATCCGGGCTGAGAGAGTCCCTTTGAACCTGATCCGGGTCATGCCGGCGAAGGGACAGGACAATGAGCGGACTTGAAAGTCCAAAGACTCCCAATCCATCTATTTTTCGCTGGCGCATTTTCGCGCCTGCGCACTTGCGCTTGAAAACGAGGCAGCCATGAACGTCCACGACCGCGAACTGAAGACGCCCGAAGTCACCACCGGCGCGCTCCCCGCCTCGCGCAAGATTTACTCGGTGCCGGAAACGGCGAAAGATCTTCGCGTGCCGATCCGCGAGATCGCGCTCTCGGACGCCGCGAAAGAGCCGCCGCTGCCGGTCTACGACACCTCCGGCCCCTACACCGACCCGAATGTGAAGATCGATGTCGAGAAGGGTTTGTCGCGCGCCCGCGTGCAAGGGGTAAAAGAGCGCGGCGGTATCGAGGAATATGAAGGCCGCCCGATCCAGCCGCTCGATAACGGCAACGCCACCGGCAAATATCTCGCGCGTGCGTTTCCGAATACGCCAAAACCCATGCGTGGGGTCGGCGACGCGCCGGTCACGCAATACGAATTCGCGAAGCGAGGCATCATCACGAAAGAGATGATTTATGTCGCCGAGCGCGAAAATCTCGGCCGCAAGAAAATGCTGGATCGCGCAGAAGCTGCCCTCGCAGATGGCGAACAATTCGGCGGCGCGCTCCCCGCCTTCATCACCCCGGAGTTCGTGCGCGACGAGATCGCGAAGGGCCGCGCGATCATCCCCGCGAACATCAACCACGCCGAACTGGAGCCGATGATTATCGGTCGCAACTTCCTCGTGAAAATCAACGCGAACATCGGCAACAGCGCCGTCACTTCTTCGGTCGAAGAAGAAGTCGACAAGATGGTCTGGGCGATCCGCTGGGGTGCGGACACGGTGATGGACCTCTCCACGGGGCGCAACATCCACAACACGCGCGAATGGATTTTGCGCAATTCCCCGGTGCCGATCGGCACCGTGCCGATCTATCAGGCGCTCGAAAAAGTGAACGGCGATCCGGTCAAGCTCGATTGGGAAGTCTATAAAGACACGCTGATCGAACAGTGCGAGCAAGGGGTCGATTACTTCACGATCCACGCCGGCGTGCGGCTCGCTTACATCCACCTCACCGCCAACCGCGTCACCGGCATCGTGTCGCGCGGCGGCTCCATCATGGCCAAGTGGTGCCTGGCGCATCACAAGGAGAGCTTCCTCTATACCCACTTCGACGAGATCTGCGACCTCATGCGCAAGTACGACGTCTCGTTCTCGCTCGGCGACGGCCTGCGCCCCGGCTCGATTGCCGACGCAAACGACCGCGCGCAATTCGCGGAACTGGAGACGCTCGGCGAACTCACGCAGGTTGCGTGGAAAAAAGGCTGCCAGGTGATGATCGAAGGCCCCGGCCATGTGCCGATGCACAAGGTCAAGATCAACATGGAGAAGCAGCTGAAAGAATGCGGCGAGGCACCGTTCTATACGCTTGGGCCGCTGACGACCGACATCGCGCCGGGCTACGACCACATCACGAGCGGCATCGGTGCCGCGATGATCGGCTGGTTCGGCTGCGCGATGCTTTGCTATGTCACGCCGAAAGAACACTTAGGTCTTCCGAACCGCGACGACGTAAAGACCGGCGTCATCACCTACAAGATCGCAGCCCACGCGGCGGACTTGGCAAAGGGCCATCCGGCGGCGCAATTGCGCGACGACGCGCTATCGCGCGCGCGTTTCGACTTCCGCTGGGAAGATCAGTTCAACCTCGGCTTGGACCCCGACACTGCGCGCGAATTTCACGACGAGACGCTGCCGAAAGATGCGCACAAGGTCGCGCACTTCTGCTCGATGTGCGGGCCGAAGTTCTGCTCGATGAAGATCACGCAGGATGTGCGGGATTATGCGGCGACTTTGAACGAGCAGCAGACTGGCATGGCGCAGATGAGCGAAAAATTCAAAGCGCTCGGAGAGCAGGTGTATGTCGATGCGGAGAAAGTGAAGCAGAGCAACAGGAGTTTGTGATTTCCTGGCTGCTACTTCACCTGCCTCGCAAGCATATTGTTACAGGCTGATCCCCACCATTGGCACGCTGACTGTAATCGTCGGCTGCGCGGGCGGCGTGATCGGCGGGACGGATGGCGCGCAGAGCCTCGCCACATCCCGTTGCGCGGCGGCAAGATTCCTGTCGGCACGCTGTAGCGCCCGGCCAGCAACGATGAGCGCATTCATTGCAATACGTGCAGCTCTCTCTGCTGCCACATAAGAAGCAATCGCGCCGGCGACACCGGCGAGAAGCAACGGCAAAGTCCACGGAGCGAGGAAGGCGGCCAACAGCGCCGTGCTTGCGGCAATGACGATTGCGCGTGCCGCATTCAAGGCTCTGCTCTTGCGGGCATAATTCTGCGAAGCAGCATTTTCCGCTGCTGAAGCCGCACGCCACCTCGCCTCGGCATCAGCCAGAACCTGACGCGCAGCGTTACAATCGGGAACTTGCGTGAGCGGCTGGTCCTGCTTTTCAGGATCCGGGGGCGGGGGAAACAGCGTGTCGATTTCATCGATAAGGCAGGAGAAAATATCCATCACGACGAAACCAAAAAGCGTAACGAGCGCAAACATCGCCATGCCAAGCAGCAAAAATGGAATCGTTTCCCAAGCGGCAGCGATCAAAGTAACGATAAGCAGAAAGCCCGTGACGCCCCCGAAGAAAGGCATCATCGACAGCCACATCATGAAAGACGTTGAAATTTTCCTGCCTAAACACACCCAGTACATTTGAACTTCCCCAATTATTTGAAATCACAACAATGATGCGGCGTTCGTCATGTCCTCAAGTTGCACTCACGAAAAAAAAAAATAAAAGAAAACTACAATAGGAAATATTCTTGGTCGAAGCGTTCGATAAAGCAACACACGGTAATGCATTACAGACCCTTCGCGATGTTACATGCAGCCCGATGAGATCACGCAGGATGTGCGGGATTATGCGGCCGAGCTAAACGACAAGCAGGAAGGGATGGATGCGAGGAGCAAGAAGTTTAAAGATGAGGGTGGACACATTTATAAGCCTATCCCTTAGGAGTTTTTTTGACGAATAGCGGCACATCTTTAACCAACCTTACAGGCGTTTGGCACGGGCGCTATTCATACCCTTACGCGCAAGATCCTGTGTCGTTTGTTGCGACGCTATTAGATGCCGCTGGTTTCATTAGTGGTCGCATGCACGAACTTTGCGGATATGGACCGTCCGCAAGAAACACAATCTTTGCAGCGATCGACGGCACTCGGCTAAATGCGATCGTGACATTCACAAAGACTTATGAGAACGTTCCACTTTACGAAACTCCGGCACATTACAGCGGCACCCTAAATTCTGATGCGAGCGAGATAAGCGGAACGTGGAATGTGCCCGGACACTGGTCTGGAACATTTTTAATGATCAGAGCGAGCAATCTTAAGGCGACCCGCACGATACCTACTTTCGAAACGGCCTGAAAAAGCGATTGATAACGCACCGCGCCGTATTGCGAGTAATCCTCGCCGCATTCTTCGCAGGCGGTGCGATCCTGCATTTCCGCGCGACCGATGCGCTGGTTTCGATCACGCCGGGTTGGGTGCCATTCCCGCGCGAAGTCGTGTGGGCCACCGGCGTCCTTGAACTGATCGGCGCGACGATGCTCGTGTTTCCGCGAACGCGCAAAGCCGGTGGCATTCTGCTTGCGCTTTACGTGATCGCGGTCTGGCCAGCGAACATCAAACATGCATTCGAAGGGATCGTGCTGCCGCCAATTCCGGATACGTGGTGGTATCACGCGCCCCGTCTTGCGTTGCAGCCGGTTATTGCGTGGCTTTGTCTTTATGCGGCGAGAGTAATTGATTGGCCGATGAGGCGGTGAGCGACGAATTTTAAATGATGATAGCGAGTAGATTTGCAGAGAAGTTGGAATAGACGGCAAAGCTAATCTTGAGGAACTGTAGGTCTTGGCAGTTTATTAGCCAACTCATGTCCGAGCTTGTGGCAGGCAAACGCAACTTCACTGAATTCTTGGATTGTCAGAGATATTCGCTCTCCTAGACCGAATGACTTTGAACGAGTATCAAACCCTACAAACACTTCTACCTCAGATCTTTCATCTCCAGGATCAACTTGATGCCGCGTCTGCAACTCAATTTGCTCTCCATTTCGCAAATAGAACATTTTTGCACGCGGGATGCGTAACTCAAATTTATCAGATGCATATGTCTCTATTCTACTTACAATTCCCGCTCTGTGCTCGAGACAGTTACGTGCTTTTTGGAGTGACTTATAGGCAGCAGAAAATTCTATTTTGCGCTCAAGCTTTGCGTTCACCGTCTCTAACAGCTCCGGGAATGGCAAGCAGGACGCTTTTCTTCTAAAGGGATGTAGAAACTCAGCGATAGTAGCATTCGATTTTATCTTATGTCGGCCATCAAGCAGCACCACGTAAGTATGAGCTTCCTCCAAGGAATGACGAACAGCCCGTAGCAATTCTTGAAATGCACGAGATAGCATCCAATTTTCATGAAGTGCGCGACGGCTTTCCGCATTCATCTCCTGCGCTTTAAAACGATGAACAACACCTTCCAATTCTGCTGGATTAGTTAGATCAGCAGTAGCCAAAGCTTTAAAATGAAAATTGACTACTTCAGTGCTTGCAACAACGGCCTCATCAACAATGGCGGCAAGTTTTCTAGAGTCAATTTGCAAATTGATGGTCGGCATATACCACCCCAATACCGGTTTTTCTCATTCAAAGACTGAATCTATTCTACTCTCTGCCAGTCAGCGTATGTCCATGAATTTCATTAACCCCTTTCCTCTTCCCTTCTCTCTCCGGCGCAGATGAAAAATTCCACCCACATCCATCCCAAATTTTCAAACAGCCAACACTCCGCCGCCCGGTGACTTGCTTTTTCGGCGCCGGGTACGCCGCTTTCTCGCGTCTTCCGAAATAGGAAGTGGAGCGCCGGGAGGCGCCAGAGCGTTTGCGAGACGCTCTTGGCGGAGCCAGCGAAACTCCGCCGGGAACGCTTGCGAGGCGCTCCCGTCCCTGCGTGGACAGGGACGGCGCCTCCGGGCGCTCCACCTCAGCCGCGAGTGAATTCGGCCCCGCAGTTTGGTTAATCGGAATATAATCCTATTACAGAAAAAGTCAATGTAATCGGTGTCGCGAGTATCGCTCGTAGCGGGCCACAAAGCCTGCCGCCCGCACTAAATCCCCCGCACACCCCCACAACAAAAAAAGCCGCCCCACCGGGCGGCCTTTCTTCTTCGCACGGGCTGCAACCCGAAAACGCTACTCGCAGGCGCAGGTGTAATTCCGCGCCGCGACTTCCTTTCCGCCGAACGGAACGAAGCAGGCGTGATCCCAGTCCGGCCTGAGATTGTAGCCGGGCCGCCAGCCGTTCATGTCGGCCGCGCAGACGAAGAAGTATTCCTTCCGGCTCGGGTCGGCGGTGTGCGGGCCGGTACTGACCGGCTCGCGCCTGTGATCGTGGCAGACCTTTCCGCACCACTGCCCGTTCGCGGGTATCCACCAGATACGGGCGCTCGCCCCGGGCACGAATGTACCCAGAAGTAACATGGCGAAAATCGCCCTGGCCAAAACCGAAATCATCAACGTTCTCCTTCGCCTACCGCCGTCTCGAATACCGATGTGCCCTTTTTAGAAGCGGCCGCGGAAAACGCCAGAAATTTCAGTTGCGTCAGCGGAATACCGCTTCACACGCGAACGTGAATGATGCTGTGATGGCGATCACGCTGCATTCAGCTTCGGGGGCCTAGGGTGCACGCGATGGAGAGAGCCTTCAGGGGAGAAGTCCGATGCTTCGTAAATTGATTGCCGTTGCCGCTTTCGCGGTGCTTTGTTTGTCCGTGCCAACAAGCGCGCAGGCGCAGCGCCTGATCGTCAACCAGCTTTCCGGAAAATGTCTCGACGTACCGGGCATTTCGAATTTCACGCCGGGCACGCCGCTCCAGCTGTTCGACTGCGAAGTCAACGGCGTCGATTACAGCGGCAAGCCTTCCGACCAGTTCTGGTTCTTCGGCGTGCAGGGCCCGATCCGCAACCGCCTCTCGGGCCTGTGCGTCGACATTTCCGGCGCGCATCCCGGCGCGCAGATCACGATCAATGTCTGCAATCCTGCGAATCCGGCGCAGATCTGGATCGTGCAGAACGGCTTCATCCGGAATCAGGCCACCGGCAAATGCATCGACGTCGCCGGCTTTCCAGGCGTTGCGACCGGCGCACCGCTGCTGCACTCGGATTGCGAATTCGGCAATCCGCAGACCGACCAGCGCTGGCGCTGAGCGAGCCTGCACGGCATACGAAAAGGGCGCCGCTCGTAACGGCGCCCTTTTTCTTTCTGCACTCCTTGCGATACGCGCTATGGGAAACCCGGTTTTCACATCGCAGGTTTGAAAGCCCGCGCCGCCTTCCAGATCAGCCACGCGAAGAAGGCGAGCACGATCAGTTGCGCGACAGCAAACGGCGGCTCCATCAGGGTCGGCGCTGCGGCGTGCAAGGCCGGCACCTTCTTGAAGAGCTGCGCCACAAGCACGAACACGTTCAGGTAGAACGCAAGCAGTGCTGCGACCGCATAGATCCACCGCCAGGAACCGCGATAGCGAAACAGATATTGCGCGGCGATCGCGGCGGCGAGCACGATCAGCGAGATCAGCCCAACCCAATGCGAATCGCCAAAGCTTGAAAAGGGAAACAGAAAGCCGGTGACGCTCGTCAGCACGGTAGTTACGAGAAAAACGGCGGTCCAGAATTTCGTGGCGCCCGCCCGCAGCAATCCCATTGCGACCGGAATGCCCGCCGCAAGCGCAATCAGGCTAAGGCCCGTATGAATATAAGTCAGAAGCGTGAGATTCATGTTCATCCCCATTCGCAGAATACGGAGATGCTAGGCCGGAAGTGCAGCAACAGCCAGCCGGCCGCACGAAATATACCTATGCATCTTCACAAGGCGCGCTCGCTTCTGCTGTGGTACACTTTGGTAAAACCTATGATCGTCAAACGAAAAGCGGCGGCGCAGACAAACCATGAAGAAAACTCCTGACAACTCGATCACAAGGCGCACATTCGTCACGGGCTCGCTCGCATTCGCGGCCATGCCTGCGCTGGCGCAGGACGGCGACATCTTCTCCGAGCAGATGATCTGGCGCGATCCGGCGGTGCCCGTGGCAGGCAATGCGAAGGGCGACCTGACCATCGTGGAGTATTCCGACTTCAACTGCCCCTATTGCCGCAAGGTATTTCCGGTGATGCAGAAGGTGGTGCGCGAGGACGGCAACATCCGCCTCGTCTACAAGCTCTGGCCGATCTTCGGCCCGGCGTCGGTTTATTCCGCGCAGCTTGTGCTCGCCACGCGCGGGCAAGGGAAATACGTGCAGGCCTACGATGCGCTGATGTCGAGCACGTCGCGCGTGACCGAAGCGGGCGCGGACAAAATACTCGCGGCTGCCGGAATCGATGTGAACCGCGCGAAACAGGATTTGCAGAAGAACAAAAGCGAGATCGAAACGATTTTGAAGCGCCATCACGCGCAGGCGGACGGCTTCAGCTTCCAGGGCACGCCATCCTTCATCATCGGCAAGTTCCGGCTGTTCGGCGCGCACGACGAGGAAGTCTTCAAGCAGGCCATCGCCGACGCCCGCAAGATGCTGAAAGGCGGCTAGGTGCGCGGACTTCTGATTGCGCTCCTGCTGACGGTATTGGCGCTACCGGCCGATGCGCAGCAGAGCGCGCAGGAGAAAGACTGGATCGCGCACTGCGTTGCACAGATTTCAGAGACGAACAAATCCCGCGCGGAAACATACTGCACCTGCATGGCGGAGAGCGCGGATACTTCTACGATGCTGCGGCAGACGGATCTGGAACGCTCGTTCCCACCGCTGCATCGGCTTTGTTTCAGGAAGGCGGGTTTCAGGGTGCCGAATTGATCATCCCACCGGGATACAGGTCGTCGCCATGCCACGCGCAAATGGCGCATTGAATTTGAGGTGCGAATCTACTTTTGCATCGTAACCGTTGTGCAGAACGGCAAGCAGAAAATCCGCAATGCGGTTGAAGTCAGGCGGGCTCCCGACGTCCATATAGCGCCTGAAATTACCAGCGGAATCATCGTCAGAAAATCCGATATCTTTTAACTTTGCAATTTTTTCAGAAGGAAGGCGATAAGCCCGGGGCTCGTCTGGCTTTGAAAAGAAATACCCGGAGGAAGCTTCGCAAATAAGTTTTCTTCCGTTCTCGTAGAACATGCATTGCACGTAGCCATGCGTGTGCTCCGAAACGGTTATGACGAGAAATCGATCCTTGTGCTGCGCGCGATCGCCAAACGCAAAAATTCGCTCCAGCCGATTTACGACCTCGCACCGGTATTGTGCGCGGAAGTTTCTGAACTCTCCGGTTTCTGCCTGCGACGAAGCCGTTGGCGGCATGAAAAGACCCGCAGCAAACAATAAATGCATCAAAAGTCTACGCATAGTTCAAATAGTCAGATCACGGGCAATGGCGAAGCGTACTCCATGCTGCGAAAAAGAAAAAGGCCGCCCTCTCGGGCGGCCTTCTGATTGTCGTTTCGCCTCATCCTGAGGAGCGCGTAGCGCGTCTCGAAGGATGAGGCGGCCTCCGGTTCGAGACGCGCAGCTTCGCTGCGCTCCTCACCATTAGGCCGCCGTTTTTACTCCGGCCTTCCTTCGCCCTTCGGCTCGGCGTCGACCGTCTTATCCTTGCGCTCGGCCATGAACTGGTCGAACTCGGTCTTGTCCTTCGCGAAGCGCAGGCGATCGAGGAAATCCTGAAACTCGCGCTGCTCGTCCTCGAGCCGCTTCAGCGTCTCCGAACGGTATTCGTCGAAGGCGCGGTTGCCGGAAGTGGGCGCGAAATCGAAACGGTGCCCGCCCATCATGCGCGAGCGCATGCGGTCCATCTTCCATTGCAGTTTCTGCATCTTGTATTCGCCGCGCGACGCGCAGTTGCCGTAACCCATGTATCCGCCTCCGAACCTTCCGGTGAAAATGATGAACCCGAGTGCTACGAGGCCCAGCGGCCACCAGATGACGAAGCCGAGGACCATCAACGCGATCCAGGCCAGCACTCCGAACTGATCGATCTTTGCCGCGATAGGCATGTCGCTCTCCATTGCAGGCCCGTCCTTGGGCCTCGTGTAAATGTAAATAACATTTACATCAGACGGGTCAAGAGGCGAAAGGCTCACGCGGGAATAATTTTTTGGATAGACCGGAAGGCCTAGACGTTGAGCCCCAAGCCCCTGAGATAAATCAGCATTTGCGCCTCAAGAAGATCCTCGGGGCTCATGGGCAGAGGCCGCCGCGCCGGGTCCGCGCGGGCAAAGAGAGACGCAATGCCGTGCGTCATCGACCAGATATGCAGCGCCACCATCATCGCGGGCGGCCTGCCCTTCGGCGGCATCTTCGCCACCAGCACCTCTGCCGCCGCGCGCAACTGCGTGAACGAGCGGTCGGCAATCTCGCGAAGCTCGGGATCGTTGCCGATGGCGACACCGCTCTCGAACATCGCCGCGTAATAGGAAGGCTCGGTGCGCGCGAAATTGAGATAGGCCGCGCCGATGCGCTTGAAAGCTTCCGCCGTCGAAGGCTTGCCCTCGCCCCAGGCTTCGCGAAGCCGCTCCGAGAAAAGCTGGAAGCCGCGCTTGGCGACATTGGCCATGAGTTCGTCGCGGTCGCGGAAGTGCCGGTAGGGCGCTGCCGGCGAAACACCGGCCCAGCGGGCGGCATCGGCGAAGGTGAAGCCCGCGGGCCCCTTCTCCTTGATCAGCTCGAGCGCCGCGCGCACGAGATCCTCGCGCAGGTCGCCGTGATGATAGCCGCGAGAGCCGCGACCGCCGTGTTTCCAGCTCATGTGAATCGCTTTTACATTGCGCCGCAGGCTGCGTCGAGCATAGCCCGCTACATGCGCGAAGCACGGCAGCCTCCGCGGGGCGGTCGTTTCCCGAAGTGATACCAGCGTGATCCGTTTCAGCGCCGCCGCCGGAGGACTAGCATTCAAAGAAAAAATAACTTCATCGGGGGAAACGACATGGCACGTATATTTTGTGTAATTGCGCTCGCGCTTCTCGCATTTCTGGGAAGCCGCGCGGAAGCGCAACAAAACGCTTTCGATTTCGCACTCATCGGCGACATGCCCTACACGAAAGTGCAGGAGCAGGAATATCAGCGCGTACTCACTGCTTTGAATGCGACGGATCTCGCATTCGTCGCCCATATCGGCGATTTCCAGTTCGACGCAACACCATTCAACCGCAATCCGAAAATCGCTTCGATGCCTTGCGTCGACGAGAATTACAAAGCGATCTTCGATTCCTTCCAGTCGATCCGTCACCCGTTCATTCTGACGCCCGGCGACAACGACTGGTCCGACTGCTGGCCGCTCGCCGCGAAGAAGGTCGATCCGATCGAATTGCTCGCGAACATCCGCAAGATGTTCTACCCGGAAGGAAAAAGCCTCGGCCAGAAGCCGATCGCTGTCCTCAACCAGTCTTCCGATCCGGCTTTTGCGAAATTCCGCGAGAACCTGCGCTGGCCGATGGGCGGCGTTCTCTTCGTGACGGTCCACATCGTCGGTGAAAACGACAACTTCGGCCGCACGCCGGAGATGGATGCAGAACATCTCGAACGAAAGGCCGCGAACATTGCCTGGCTGAAGCAGGCCTTTGCCGAAGCGAAAAAGACCAACAGCCTCGGCCTCGTCATTCTCACCCAGGCCAATCCGGGCTTCGAGACCGTCTGGCCTGAAAGCGCCAAGACGAGATACTTCCTGCGCTTCATTCCGCGCGGCCAGCCGGCTCCGAGCCGCACCACGGCCTTCGGTGACTATCTGCAAACGCTCGCCGAAGAACTGGAAAGCTACGATAAGCCGGTCGCCTATCTGCACGGCGACACGCATCTCTTTCGCATCGACAAACCGCTCTACAGCCTGAAAACGAAGCGGTCGTTCGAGAACTTCACGCGCGTGGAGACGTTCGGCTGGCCCGACACGCACTGGATCCGGGTCACGGTCGATCCCAAGGATCCGCAGCTGTTTCGCTTCAAACCGGAGATCGTCTCCGGAAACGTCGTGAACCGGCGCTAGCGCGGGACTAGCGCCACGCAAACAGCGGCTGCTCGAATTCCGCAACCCGCGCGATGCGGCCTTCGAGCAGTTCGCAGAACTGGTAGATGATCGCCGCTGTCGGCGCGTGCAGGTGATAGCCCATGAGCTCGATCCGGATTACCGGCCGCGGACTCTCCTTGATCGAGACGAAGCTCACGGTGTCCTCGGTCACGAAGCCGTCGAGCGGAATGCGATAGACCTCGGCGACTTCCTCGGGGCTAAGCCGAAGCGGCGCGCTCTGCTGCGCCCAGACCACGACAGGAGAAATCAGATAGCCCGAACGGGTCGGAAAATCGTCGAGCGTGCCGAGCACGTTCTCTTCGGCAATACGGAGCCCGATTTCTTCCTCGATCTCGCGCAATGCCGCCTGCACCACCGTCTCGCCTTCGTCGCAGCGGCCTCCCGGAAGCGCAAACTGGTTCGCATGGCGGCGCATACCCGAGGGACGTTCGGTGAGGATGAAGGCCGCACGATCCGAGCCGTCGTTCGTTGCAGCAACGATCACCGCGACTGCGGCCCGCTTCAGTGCGGCGTCTGTCGTAACGTCTTCACGCTGAAAAGCGGCACAACGCGCGGCGACAAGCGATCTGAATTCTGTATTGAAAAGAAAGGACAAGGTGCGGCGCCCGGCAGCTTCGGAACTTATCTCCCCTCAAAGCGTTTTTTACTGCTGAGGGCAAGCTTGCGGGGCGCAACTTCCGGCGTGGCAATCCGCGCCAGGATGCAAGGAGACGTCAAATGCGTATCGCACTCGCAGCCGCAATGATTGCAGCCTGCACCGGCTTCGCTTCCGCGGAATTCTATGTCGTGCAGAACGTGCAGACCGGCAAATGCGCGATCGAGCAGGAACTTCCCGCCTCCGCATCCACGCAGGTCCTTTTGAACAACAAATTCATGGACCGCACGGACGCCGAGACGGCGCTGAAGAACGTGCCTGCCTGCAACTAGTTGCGGCGGAAGCGCGGATCGTACCGCGGATTGAGATAACAGGATTCGGTGCGGCTCGCGCGCGAAGCCATGCACTGCTCGTACGTGAATGCCATGCAGATCTGGGCGGTCGAGCCATGCGCGATCGGCTGATCGCGGCACCACAGATCGGAGGGCGGATTCTGCGGGGCTCGCTGTTGTGCTTCAGCGGCCGCCGGAATGAGCAGCGCAAGCGCCGTCATGCCGAGGATGAATTTCGCTTTCATCGCCTGCTCCCTTAGTAGTTCGGATTGCGTCTGCGCCAGTCGGCGAACCGCGGATCGTAGAGCGGATTGAGATAGCACGTCTCGATGTGGCTCGTGCGGGACGCCATGCACTGGTCAAACGTATAGGCTCTACAGACCCTGACGCCTCCGCCGCCCGGAGCGGTCTGCACGTCCCTGCACCAGGCATCGTAGGGGGGAGTTTGCGGCGCGCGGTTCTGCGCGAAGGCGCCGGTTGCGGCAAGAGCCACGCAACATCCCGCGGCGAGGAAGATCAACTTCGTTTTCATGCGAACCTGCCCACATCCAACCTGTCTAGACTTCATCCGTGCAGCCACGCGCGACTTTGTGTCCTTCTCACGGCGAAGCGCAACTTCCGGCCACGTTGCGGTACAATCGCGTGAATTCGTTTCGGTTTCGCGATTTGCTGCACGTGCACAGAAAGCGTGTTTCCCACTCTCCGGCAAACTGAAGGATAGCGCGGCCGCTATTCCCGCCGAAGTCACAAATCCGTAATCCTCATTCTGCAAGGAATCAGCGAAACCTATGTCGGCATCGAAGAAGAAGCGGAAGAAGGCGGCGGCACGAAATCCCATCGTTGCGGCGGGCGGAATCGTGCTGCGCGGAAAGAAGAACCCGCTGATCGCCGTCGTCCAATTGAGCGTGCAGAAGACCTGGGTATTGCCGAAAGGCAAACTCCGGAAGAACGAAACGACGCTCGCAGCCGCAAAGCGCGAAGCGATCGA
>CAZFPR010000004.1:48598-48989 GCA_964521045.1 uncultured Hyphomicrobiales bacterium | reverse complement strand
GCGTTTCCGTGTTCGAGTATCTCGGACAGATTTCTTACACGAGCGGCGGCAGCCCGAAGGTCGCCAAATTCTGGCGCATGGAAGCCTACGGCAAGCAGGGAAAACTGATGCGCGATGTGCAGAGCGTACGGTGGCTGCCGCTCGGCAAGGCGATCGAAAAACTCTCGAAGCCGCGCGAGCAGAAATTTCTGCGGCAGATGGGCCCGAAGGCGCTGGCGGCGGCGGCGCAGAACAGCGAAACCGCCGGGCAAAGCAAAGGCATCTTCGGTCTGTTCGGCAAAGTTATGCGGTGTCTGGGCCTGCGCTGAAGTTTACTCCTGCCGCAAACGGGCGGAGAATATTCTCCCGGGAGTCCCTCGATGCCGCTCAATCTCTATCTCGCCTATCTCGC
>CAZFPR010000004.1:45096-48588 GCA_964521045.1 uncultured Hyphomicrobiales bacterium | reverse complement strand
GCCGCCTGCGTCGTTCTCGTGATCGTTCCGGGACCGACGGTCACCGTGATCGTCGCAAACAGCCTGCGTTACGGAGCCCGCGCCGGCCTGCTCAATGTCGCCGGTACGCAACTCGGCCTCGCGGTCATGATCGGGATCGTCATTCTGGGCCTCGCTTCCCTGCTCGAAGCGATCGGCTGGTGGTTCGAGGTGCTCCGGCTTGCAGGCGCCGCCTATCTGATCTGGCTCGGCATCCGGCTGTTCCGCGCCGATGGTGCCCTCGACGCGCCGGAAAACGCACCGAAGCCGCGCGGCGGCTTCTTTTTGCAAGGCTTCGTGGTGCTGATGAGCAATCCGAAGATCATCGTGCTGTTCGGCGCGCTGTTTCCACAGTTCATCGACCCGAAGGGCGACTATCTGGGTCAGGTCCTGCTGCTCGGCATCACTGCGATGGTCACGGCCGCAGTATTCGACTCGATCTATGCCATTACCGCAGGCCGCGCCGGCACTGCCCTCTCGCGCGTACGGGTACGTCTGTTGTCCAGAATCTCGGGCGGATTTCTGATCGGCGGCGGCATCTGGCTCGCCCTGACAAGAACCCGGTGATCGGAAGTACCCGGACTGTTGCCGGAAAACCTCGCTCGCCGCGCCGCACAAACTAAGCCGTTGCATCCGGTTTCGGTTGCACGCATCATTCCCCGAAAGACAGCCTGAGCGTTCTGACCAGGGATATGCCGTTATGCGTAAATTAGCCTTTGCCGCGGCTACCGCCGCTTTTCTCGCTCCCATGCCGGCGAACGCCGCAACAATCGACACCTTCAAAGTGTCCAACTGGACGGTGGGCGCCTACACCAACAACACCACCAACCGCTTTTCGCACTGCGCCGCATCGGGGCGGTACAAAAACGGCCTGACGCTCATCTTCTCGGTGAATGAATCGCTCGAGTGGGGCATCTCGTTTTTGAACCCGGAGTGGAATATCCGCGAGGGCCGGGAAATCGACATCGATTTCAAGATCGATAACGGGCGCGTCAACTACGCACGCGCTCGCGCCGTCAACTCCAAGCAGATCGTCGCGAAGCTTCCGGACAGCGCCGAACTCTTCAACCAGTTTCGCTACGGCAGCCGCCTCGTCGTCAGCATCAACGACGGCCGGCCGGTGCCGTTCAATCTCAGCGATACGAACCCGATGCTGACCGAAGTCCTGCGCTGCGCGCAGCGCTACAAGGGATATGTCGATCGCGGAGGCGGTGGCTTGAACCAGGGCTCCCGGGATCTCGGGTCGCGCGATGAGCGCCTGTCCCGGATTCCCGACGATCGCGACGACCTGCGCGGCGAACGCAAGCAACCGCAACAGCAGCAACCGCAGCAGACCACGAGCCAGCAGGCAGCGGTGGGCCCTACGGCGGAATCGCGCGCGGAAGCCATGGAAATCGCGACCAACATTCTCCGCCGCGCGAACTTCGACATCCCGGTGCAGAAGCCTGAGCAGCTTTCCGAGGAACTGCGCAACAAGTTCGACGCCGTCTGGCGCGGAGAAGGCATGCTCGGAACGCTTCGCATCCTTGACGGAGCTCGCGCAACGACGCTCGACAAGGTTCGCGGCGGATTGATTTCTTCGGATGCCGTGACCTGCAAGGGCAAGTTCGCTTCCGGCGCCTTGCCCGCGATGAGCGGCTCGCAGTCCCAGTCGATCTTCACTTCCTGCGAAGGACAGAGCAACTGGTCGGTGTATTACATCGCGATCCCGCGGAAGCAGGGCGGCATTTATCTGATCGGCATTTCGGGTAGCGGCGACGTCGCAGCCCGCCTTCAGAACGTCGCAAACGCCTACCGCACGGTTGCGCTGGAAGTCCTCGAAAGGTGAGTTCGGATAAGAAGCTGCCCGAGGCCGTGAAACCCGGCGGGCATATGCCTGCCGGACTGCCGTTCTCCGAAGGCATGATCGCAGGCGATCTCGTCTTTCTTTCCGGTCAGCTCGGCACGCTTCCCGGCAAGCTTGAGCTCAACAACAGGACCGCCGAAGACGAATTCCGCCAGGTGATGGAAAACGTCTTCTCGACGCTCGCGGCCAACGGGCTCGGTGCCAGGAACGTCGTGAAGTGCCTTGTCATGCTGGCAGACATGAAAGACTGGCCGGCCTTCAACAAAATCTATCTCGAGTACTTCGACGCGCCCTATCCGGCACGCTCCGCCTTCGGCGCGAGCGGCCTCGCACTGAATGCTCGTGTAGAGCTCGAAGTGATCGCAATGCGGAGTGACAGATGACGAGTGCTTATGGTTTCGCTTTTGGTGCGGCTATTGCCGTTGCCGGCGCCTATTTCACCGGCCGCAACGGCGGCATCCAGTTTTGGCTGTTCGTGATCGGCGCGCTCGGATTCCTGATCGCAGCGGCAGGCCAGTACTTCAAAACCACCCAGGGAAAGGGCTGAAAAGCCGCCCTTTAACCGCCACGCTCCTGCGCCTATATTCGGGGTGCCGGAGCAATCCGGCTATGGCGATAAACGCTCGTTGTAATAAACCATTCGGACCCGGGGGCGGTACCCGGCGCCTCCACCAAAGCCCGCGAGAGCCGCGGGTTTTGGCGGGGGCGAAATAGGATCGACGAGGGTGTAAAGAGCGCGGCTTTCGCTCGGCATGGTTCCGCCGTTATCGGGCCTCTTATAGTTGCGAATGACAACTATGCTCCGGTGGCGCAGGCTGCGTAAGCAGCTTTCTCTACTGGGAATTAAGCCCTGAGGGTTAGCACTTTCAGGCGGGGTCCGGAGGCACCTGGCAACAGAAGCCTCCACTGCTTTTTATGCGTGCTGGTGCACGCACCCGGAATCGGGTTCACTGTCTCAATGACCGACCTCATCCGCTACGATCTACTCGCCCAGGACGCGCTGCGCGGCGTCGTCCGCAAAGTGCTGACCGACGTCGCAAAGGACGGTCTGCCGGGCGAGCATCATTTCTTCATCGCGTTCGACACGCGTGCGCAGGGCTTGCGAATCTCGGATCGCCTGCGTGCGCAGTTTCCCGAAGAAATGACGATCGTTTTGCAGCACCAGTTCTGGGACCTGAAGGTCGGCGATCACGCCTTCGAAGTCGGCGTCTCATTCAACGGCGCGCCGGAGCGGCTGCTTATTCCGTTCGCCGCCGTCAAAGGTTTCTTCGATCCTTCCGTTCAGTTCGGCTTGCAGTTCGAGGTGATCTCGAACGAGAACGCGGAAGGCATCGCCGGCGAGTTGAAAGTCGCGAACAACGACAAGACCGGCGACAAACCGGTCGCCGTCAATCCTCCGAAGGGCGCCGCCTCCGAGCCGGAAGTCGCAAAACCCGCGCGCGAAAAGACTGCGGAAGAAAAGCCCGCCCTCGAGAAAGCCGAAGCGGGCGCCGAGATCGTCAGTCTCGACAAGTTCCGCAAGAAGTGAACCCGCTTCCTGTCGTAATCGTCGTCGCCGTGGCGGAAAACGGCGTGATCGGCCGCCGCGGCCAGATGCCGTGGCGCATTCCCGGTGATCTCAAGCATTT
>CAZFPR010000004.1:38469-45086 GCA_964521045.1 uncultured Hyphomicrobiales bacterium | reverse complement strand
AAAGCCTGTCGTCATGGGCCGCAAGACTTACGATTCGATAGGCAAGCCACTTCCGGGCCGGACCAACATCGTGCTTACACGCGACAAGAACTGGCGCGCGGAGGGCGTGCTCGCCGGGCACTCGCTCAATGAAGTCCTGAAGCTTGCGAATGAAGACGCGGAAAAAACAGGCGCGAAAGAAATCGCAATCATCGGCGGCAGCGCACTATTCGACGAAACGCTGCCGATCGCCGCGAAGATCGAATTGACCGAAGTTCACGCCAAGCCCGAAGGCGACGTCTTCTTTCCGGAATATGACCGCAAGGCGTTTCGTGAAACGCGACGCGAAGGACCGATCCGCGGAGAAAGAGACGACCACGCCTACTCGGTCGTGACCCTCGAGCGCATCGCAAAGTAATCCATCAGACCGAGTAATCCGTCAGGCCAAGTAGCCCGTCAGTTCTGCCCGTGCGGCAGCGGCGCGGACGGCACGGCCGTCGGCGGCGGCAGAAGCGGCACCGTCTCGATTTCTTTCCTGGCTGGTTGCAGTTTCTTCTTTGGAAGCGGCGCGCGCTCTTCGGGTTGCTGAATGCTTCCCCCGCTCTCGATCGTTCGCAGCGCGATCGCGGCAATCAGCGCCTTCGCATCGACCTTACGTTCCGGCGCCTGGAATGGACCGGACCAGCGCAACGCGGCACCCGGCTTTGCCGCGGTGCCGCTGCTGACTTCGATATTCAGGAGCGCATCGACGCTTCGCTTCGGAAGGTTCAAAGCGCCCGAGAGCGAGATCCCGATATTTCCGGCCTGTGCCTTCGCCGACCCGCTTCGAACGATGCCGTTTGCGATCACCAGCGGCGCTTCCAGCTTCGAGACTTTCAGCGAAGCGCGATCGAGCGCAGCAAGCAGCGCCTGCTCGATCTTCTTCTCGTCCTGAACGTCCTTGGCCGACGCGAATACGGCGGAGACTGCGGTAGCATCCGTTCGCGCGATTTCGAGATTGGACAGCGACAAGGTGCCCCGCCCCGACAGGCTTGCGATGAGATCTTCTTCGGTGCTGCCATTGGCGCCGAGCGCAAGCAGGAGGCCGCGCAACCCGCTCTGCGGAAACAACTGATCGAGCGCTACGCCCTCTGCCGCGAGATTGATCTCGAGTACGCGAGGAATGAAGTCGGCGATGCGAAGCGAGCCCGAAAGCTTTCCTCCCGCGAACTGGGCACGGAAGTCATCGAACACGGTTTCGTACTTGCCGGCCCGGAGCTGAAATGACGCATTCTGCAAAGCCATGCGCCCGGAAACCGCGAGCGACCCGACTTCCATCTTCAGCGTGCCGGGCAGGTTGGCAAGCGGTGGAACGCTCAGCTCCAGGTAGGAAACTTTTGCGCGCCCCAGCGCCAGAGAAATCAGCGCCGCCGCATCGGCACGATCGAGAGTCAGTTCTCCCGAAAAAGGCGAAACCCCGCCCGCGGGAATCGCCACATTGCCGGTGCCGCGCGATCCCGCGATATCGAATGCAAGCTTTTCGAACACCAGCCGATTTCCGTCACGAACGAGGCTCGCGGTACCGCTTGCGGGTAGCACGTCCGGAGACGCGCGATCTGCGAGCACAAACGCCTTACGAAGATCGGTCGACTTGAGCGACAGCGCGAGCGCCGGCGAGACGCGCTCGTCCGCAAAGCGCAACTCGCCTTTTGCGGAAATCTCGGTTTCCGGCAGCCGCAGAACGGCATCGACAGGCCGGCGCGTATTCTGCAATGCGCCTAGATCGAGTGCGAGCGCGGCTTCCCCGGATTTCGCGAGCAGACGCCAGCCTTCTTTCAGACGCGATAGCGTTCCGGACAGACGCAACGGAAAGTGCGAGTCCGCGTACTTGCCGGCGATATCCGCGAGATCGGGACTTCCGGAAAGATAAGTGAGCAGTTTCGCGAAGCCGCCGCCGCGGGTGATTTCCGCCGAGAATTCGTGCGCGCCCGAAGCTTCCTTTGCCGCAAATGAAGTGCCGTCGAAATCGTTGAGGTCGAGCTGTTGCAGGGCGAACGTTTTTCCTTTGAGCAACGCCTTCAGCTTCCCTTGTCTGATCGGCGTATCGAGGAAACGAACGTCGGAGGCAGCGACCTCAACCGAAACGCCGGAACCTTCACCGAAGCCATCGAGCTCCCACAACAGCGGAATGAGCGCATCGATCTCCGCCTTGCGCAGCGTCAGTTTGATCGCGGTCTCCGCGGGTAGGACCGCAATCTCGCCGCCGATGAGCGCGGAACCGATAGCCGCATCGAGATTGCGGATCGAAGTCGATCCCGGCGCGAAAGCGAGATCGCCCTTCACGCGCAGCGTTTCGGCAAGCGGAAACTTTTCCCCGATCTCTGCACCAAGCAGCCACCGCGCAAAGATCTGCGGCTCGTCCGCCTCAAACACGAGCGGCCCGGAAAACCTGCCTCCATCGTTCTTCCCTGAAAGGGTGATTGCCGCGCGGCCAGGCATACGCGCCTCCAGCCGCTCCAGCGTCACCGCTCCGTTCTGCGAGCGCAGCGCGGCACGTACATCGCGAACCAATTGCCCTCCGGCGAGAACGCCGTCAGCCGAAATGTTCAATGTCGATGCGAGCGGCAGCAGCGCAAACAACGACCGCGCGCCGGAGAGCAGCGGCAGCACATGCGCGGCTCCCGTGACGGCGGCATTCTGATCGCCGAGATCGAGATCGATGCGCTTGCTGGAAAGCATCGCCTCAATCGTGCCGTTGGCATGCGGCGAGACCTTGGCTTCGCCGGAAAGCGTGATCGGCAATTCTCCCTTGCCCAACGCAAGATCAAGATTGGCAAGGCGAAGCTCGGCCACATCTCCCGTTGCATCCGCGGAAATCCGCCACGGCAGATCTCCGCTCCGCTGCGCGAGCGTGATCTTTCCATCGAACCGCGGCGCCGCACTCGCGAGACCAAGCAACCCTTCGGCATCGAAGGAAACGCCGTCCGAAGGCCGCTCGAGCGAAAGCCTCGCCTTGCCCGCGTGATCCGGACCGAAGCGCCCCGAGGACGCGCGCACGATCCAGCGCATGCCGTTCAAGCGGAAGCCGCCATCGAGCCGGAACGGCCCTTCGCGCGAGACCAGTTCGCCGCGCGCCGAGAAATCTTCCATCGAAAGAAGCGAGTTCGTGCGCCGGTCTTCGATCGTGATCGAGCCCGCTTCCAGCACGAAGCCGCTCACCGAAATTTCCTGTCCCGCGCTCGCGCCTGAAGGCAGCAGCAAACGGCCGTCCTTATCGACAACAAGACGGATTGCCGGACGCGAAAGCACGAACTCGCTGGCTTCGATCCTGCCCGAGAGCAGCGCGGTCAGGGAAAGCGAGCCGCGCATTTCGCTCGCGCGCATGCCGGTGCCTTTGCCGGCATCGCCGAGCGATACCTCGCGCAGCACGAAGGCCGGCGTCGGCAAAATGGTGAGTTCGATATTCCCGGTGATGGTGACGCGCGAACCGGCGAGCGCGCTTGCCTGCGCCTCGAGCTGTGGCCGCCATTCGTTCCAATCGATGAAGAACGGTGCCGCAAAGGCCGCGAGAATCGCGGTGATCAGTGCGAGCGCGATCCCGAGTAACGTCGTCTGCAAAAAATCAGCTCCAAGTAATCCGGCTCTACTTGGCCGCGTCCGGCCCGGTCCACCGGCACATGGAGGCTAGCGTCCCGGTTGAGCGGGAATGGGGCAAGCCTTTTCTTGCACCGCTTCAAACCTCGACGATCTTGCCCGGATTCATGATGTTGTCGGGATCGAGCGCGCGCTTGATCGAGCGCATCATGTCCAGCATGACCGGCCCGTGCTCGGCCTCGAGATATTTCATCTTGCCCTGCCCCACGCCATGCTCGCCGGTGCAGGTGCCTTCCATGCGGTGCGCGCGCTCGGTCAGCCGGTCGAGAAATACCTTCACGCGCGAAAGCTCGTCCTTGTCGTCCATGTCGATAACGAGACTGACATGGAAATTCCCGTCGCCGACATGGCCGACGATGGGGCCCAGGAGCTTCATGTCCTGAAGGTCCTTCTCGGTCTCCAGCACTGCGTCCGCGAGCTTCGAGATCGGCACGCAGATGTCGGTCGCTAACGCCTTCGCGCCGGGACGCAGCGACATCATTGCGAAGTAGGCGTCGTGCCGCGCCTGCCAGAGTTTCGTGCGCTCCTCGGCCTGCGTCGTCCATTGCAGCGGCCCGCCGCCGAACTCGGCCGCGATCTCTCCGAAGCGTTCGGTCTGCTCTTTCACGCCCGCTTCCGAGCCGTGAAACTCGAGAAACAGCGTCGGCGCTTCCGCGAGGTTGAGCTTCGAGTAATTGTTGGTCGCCCGGATCGCCATGGCGTCGATAAATTCGATGCGCGCGACCGGAATGCCGGACTGGATGGTCGCGATCGTTGCCTGACACGCGCCTTCCACCGACTTGAACGGGCATACCGCCGACGAAATCGCTTCCGGGATCGCGGAAAGCTTCAGCGTAAGCTCCGTGATGATGCCGAGCGTGCCTTCGGAGCCCACGAAGAGCCGGGTCAGGTCGTAGCCCGCGGACGACTTCTTCGCACGCGAGGCGGTGCGGATCACTTCGCCGCTCGGCAGCACGGCTTTCAGCGAGAGCACATTGTCCTTCATGGTGCCGTAGCGAACCGCATTGGTGCCCGAAGCACGGGTCGCGGCCATGCCGCCGAGCGAGGCATCGGCACCGGGATCGATCGGGAAGAACAGCCCCTGATCGCGCAGGTATTCGTTAAGCCGCTTGCGGGTGACGCCCGGCTGGATGACGCAGTCGAGGTCCTCGGCATGCACGGCCAGAATCTCGTTCATCTGCGAAACGTCGATGCATATGCCGCCGGCCGGAGCATTCACATGCCCCTCGAGCGAGGTCCCCGTGCCGAAGGCGATCACCGGCACCTTGTGGGTAGTCGCGATCCGTACCGCGTCCTGCACGTCCTCCGTGGAAGCCGCATAGACGACCGCGTCCGCGGCTTCGTTCGGCAGCCAGGTGGTGGTGTTGGCGTGCTGGCGGCGGACCTCCATCGAGGTCACGACCTTGTTGCCGAGTTTGGCGTGCAGCGCAGCGATGGCGCGCTCGACCGCGGCGGGTTCGGCCCGCTTCAGGGCGGCGTTCTTCATTGGCGTCCTCCAGTTACGGACGACTTTAGCAAAGCCGTTCGCGCTTCGTCAGGCATGGCTCGTGTGCGGGAAAAGGCGTCCTCGAATTTGCCCGGAATGCGCCAAACCATTGCCCGGCGCAGACTTACAATGCATGATTGTAGTCATAACAAAGAAAAGATTCGGCGATAGGGAATGCTGCAACGCCTCGACTTCGAACCTGTCTTCTTCGCGCCGTTCGTATCGTCGGCGATGGCGGTCGAACCCGGCTGGATCGACTACAACGGCCATCTCAACATGGCCTATTACAACGTCCTGATCGACCGCTCGGTGGACGAAGCCTTCGCGCTCGTCGGTCTCGGGCCGGAATACGTGAAGGACCGCGGCCATTCCTTCTTCACCGCCGAGGCCCACGTCCGTTATCTGCGCGAACTGCACGCCGGCGAAACGGTGCGGACCACGATCCGGCTCGTGGACTACGACGAGAAGCGCATCCATTTCTTCGCCGAGCTCTATCACGCCCACGAGGGCTGGATGTCCGCGACCTCGGAGCAGATGGCGCTCCACGTGAATATGGCCTCGAAGAAAGTCGTGGCGCTTCCGGACGACGTGCTCGACCGCCTCGCCGCCATGAAGGCCGCTCACGCCGCCCTGCCGGCGCCCGAAGCCATCGGCCGCAAAATCGGCATGGCCAAACGCAGCTGAAGCTGCCCGATCGGGCGGCGCCTCGCCCGATAGTTAATCAATCCTTACCGCAACCATGCAGCCGATTCAGGTCGGACATGCATCCTTACCTATTCTAGGTGCGTCGCAAAAAAGCTATTTTGCAATGCAATAAGGAATCATGACCGGCCGGGCGGTGTCCCGGTATTCGAAGCGGAAGAAGGAGAACTCCCATGGCCGCCATTACCTATTCCCCCAAGTTTGCTCCCGCTGCCGCGGCAACCGCGAAAACCGGCAAGAGCTTCTGGGCGCGCGTTTGGGACCGCATCGTCGAGGCGCGCATGCGCCAGGTCGAGCGCGAAATCCGCATGCACCTGAGCTACCTGCCGGCCGAGACGGTCGAGTACTACAAGAACCTGCCGTTCCAGCGCTGAGCGCCGGACCACGGAATACGAAACGCCCCGGCGACGAGCCGGGGCGTTTTTGTTTTACGGGACACGCAACGTCAGCGTCGTCCAGTTCTCGATGGTTTCGGCCCGCTCGAACCGCATCCCGAGCGCACGATAACGGGTAAGCGCCGCAAGCGCCTGATGCGGCATCAGGCCGGAGAGGATCACCGTCGCCCCGGGCGCGGCGAGCGCCGCAATCGGACGCGCAAGCTGTTTCAGAACCGGCAGCAGGATGTTCGCGAAAATCAGATCGTAGGGTGCGTGTTGCGCAATCGCTGGCGCGCTCAGGCTTCCGGTATGCAGGACATTCACATACGCCCCGGCACGGTTGGCGCGAACGTTTTCCCGCGCGACCGGAATGGAATCGCGGTCGATCTCGGTCGCGATCACGGGCGCATGAAACGCACGCGCAGCCGCAATCGCCAGAA
>CAZFPR010000004.1:35341-38459 GCA_964521045.1 uncultured Hyphomicrobiales bacterium | reverse complement strand
CGCCAGAACCGCCGTGCCTGTCCCGACGTCGAGCACCCGACCCGGCCTGTGCGTGCGCGCGAGCCGCGTCAGCGCGCGAAGACAGCCTAACGTGGTGCCATGATGGCCGGTCCCGAAAGCGAGCGCCGCCTCGATCTCGATTCCGGTCTCGTTCGGCGAAATCTTCCCGCGATCATGCGAGCCGTGAATCGCAAAGCGGCCGGCGCGGACGATCTTGAGGCCTTCGAGGCTTGCGGCGATCCAGTCTTTGGCTGCGAGCGTTTCGTATTCGGGCCTCGCGCCGGAGCGGATTTCCGCGACCGCGGCAGCAATCGCGTTCTTATCGGGCAGTTCGGGGAAATGCGCCTCGGCGATCCACGAGCCGTCCGGCGCCTCGAACGCGCCGACCGCACCCTCGCCTTCGAAAAAGCGCTCCAGCAAATGATCCGCGATGCGCTTGGCATCGCGCTCGTCCGCCCGCACGCGGACGACATGGCTCTCGGGAAAATCGGCCAAGCTCAGGCTTTCTTGAGAAAGCTTGCGACCAGCTTCTTCTCGCCGGCCTTGTCGAACTCGACGACCACTTTCGCGCCTTCGACTTCCATGATCTCGCCATAGCCGAATTTGTCATGGAACACGCGGTCGCCGATTTCGAAATCGGCAGCGGAGCCGCTCGATCGCGAGACCACCTCGCCTTCGATGGTGAGGCCGCGGCCGCGCGGCGCATCCGAGAAGCCTCCGCGGCGGGCTTGTGCGCGCTGCCAGCCCGGCGTCGAATACCCGGAAGTAAACGGCTCGACCCGATCGAAGCGGCTGTGCACCTGCGTGCCGTAGCCGCTCTGGGCATCGACCACTTCCACGCTTTCCTCCGGCAACTCGTCGATGAAGCGGCTCGGCACCGTCGTATTCCAGAGACCGTGCGTCATCCTTCTTGACGCGAAGGAAATCAGCGCGCGCTGCTTCGCCCGCGTGATGCCGACATGCGCGAGCCGCCGCTCCTCTTCCAGACCGGCACGCCCGCTTTCGTCGAGCGAACGCTGATGGGGGAGGAGACCCTCCTCCCAGCCCGGCAGGAACACTGTATTGAACTCAAGACCCTTCGCGGAATGCAGCGTCATGAGATTGACCTTGTCCGCGTCGGCGCCGCCGTCAGCATCCATCACCAGAGAGACGTGCTCGAGAAAGCCCTGCATGTTCTCGAACTGCTCCATCGAGCGCACGAGTTCTTTCAGGTTTTCGAGCCGGCCTGCGGCCTGCGCGGATTTGTCGTTCTTCCACATATCCGTGTAGCCGGACTCATCAAGTACGATCCGGGCAAGCTCGGTGTGCGAAGTCGATTCCAGATTTTTACGCCAGCCATCGAATTGCGTGACGAGTTCGCGCAATGCCGTGCGCGGCTTGGGCTTCAGATCCTCGGTCGAGGAAATGATCCGCGCCGCCTCAAGCATCGGCGCTTCATTCTGCCGCGAATAGTCATGCAGCATCTGCATCGTGGTATCGCCAAGGCCGCGCTTCGGGACATTCACGATGCGCTCGAACGCGAGGCCATCGGCAGGCGACACTATCACCCGGAAATAGGCCATGGCATCGCGGATTTCCTGCCGCTCGTAGAACCGCGGGCCGCCGATCACGCGATAGGGCAGTCCGAGCGTCACGAAACGATCTTCGAGTTCGCGCATCTGGAACGACGCACGAACGAGGATCGCAATCTCGGAGAGTTTGTGGCCCTTCCGCTGCAACTGCTCGATTTCCTCGCCGATCTGCCGCGCTTCCTCGCCGGAATCCCACGCGCCGGTGACTTTCACCTTCTCGCCGGGGTCGTATTCCGTGCGCAGCGTCTTGCCGAGACGGCTCTTGTTCTTCGCGATCAGGTGCGAGGCGGCGGCAAGAATATTCGCGGTCGAGCGGTAATTGCGCTCGAGCCGGATCACCTTCGCGCCGGGGAAATCCTGCTCGAAACAAAGGATGTTATCGACATCGGCCCCGCGCCAGCCGTAGATCGACTGATCGTCGTCGCCGACGCAGCAGATGTTGCGCGAACCCTGCGCCAAAAGCCGCAGCCAGAGATATTGCGCGACGTTCGTGTCCTGATACTCGTCCACGAGCATGTAGCGGAAGCGCTGCTGATACTGCGCGAGCACCTCGGCGTTGTTCTGGAACAGGCGGAGATTTTCGAGCAGCAGATCGCCGAAGTCGACCGCGTTCAGAACCTTGAGCCGCGCCTGATAGGCCGCGTAAAGTTCCTTGCCTTTGCCGTTGGCGAACGACATTGCCTCGCCTGCCGGCACCTGCTCCGGGCCAAGCCCGCGGTTCTTCCAGCCGTCGAGGTAGCCTGCAAAGAGACGAGCGGGCCAGCGTTTCTCGTCGATGTTGTCCGCCTGCAAAAGCTGCTTGATGAGCCGGATCTGGTCGTCGGTATCGAGGATGGTGAAGCTCGGGTTCAACCCGACCAGTTCTGCATGCCGCCGGAGTATCTTCGCGCCGATGGAGTGGAACGTGCCCATCCACGGCATGCCCTCGACGACATCGCCGACCATGTGACTGACGCGCTCCTTCATCTCGCGCGCCGCCTTGTTCGTGAACGTCACCGAAAGAATGCCGGATGGCCGCGCCTTCCCGGTCGCGAGCAAATGCGCGATCCGCGTCGTGAGCACGCGCGTCTTGCCGGTGCCCGCGCCGGCCAGCACCAGCACCGGGCCGTCCAGGCTCTCCACCGCCTCGAGTTGCTCGGCGTTCAATCCGTCCAGATAAGGAGCAATCGTGGTCGCCCGCGCACGCGCGGCAATGCCGCCGGGCTTCGGCTGCGGCGCCTCATCGTCGAACGGAAAGGGTTTGAATTGCGGATCGGCCACGTCGGCTTGTCTGGTTTTGTGATTCTAAGAAGAAAATGGCATCGCATGTGCCATTTGGCGAGGGCGGGGGCCTAATTGCCGCGGGAATTGGGGCCGAAATAGGCACTATTCGCGCAATGCGCTATGTCCGCGGAAGCTAGGCACTTACATTGGCAGCCATGTTCGAAGCGAAATTTCAGACGTTCAAGGACGAAGGCGACAAGACGCAGTCCGCTTCGCGGCTCGCGGCGCTGCGCGCGGAACTCAAGCGGCAGGGGCTCGACGGCTTCATCTTCTCGCGCGCCGAC
>CAZFPR010000004.1:31424-35331 GCA_964521045.1 uncultured Hyphomicrobiales bacterium | reverse complement strand
GACGAACACCAGAACGAATACGTGCCGCCCTGCGAGGAGCGCGTCGTATGGCTCACGGGCTTCACCGGCTCGGCTGCGATTGTCGCGGTGCTCGCTGACAAGGCCGCGCTCTTCACCGACGGCCGCTATACCCTGCAAGCGAAGGACCAGATCGACGGCAAACTCTTCTCGATCGCGCACATGATCGAGAATCCGGCGCCGAAATGGCTTGCCGAGAATCTTCCTGCCGGCGCGGCCCTCGGCTACGACCCGTGGCGCACGACCGCCGACGGCGTCGAGCGGCTGGATAAAGCCGCAAAGGAAGCGGGCAGCAGGCTGGTTGCGGTCAAAGAAAACCCGGTCGACGCCATCTGGCGCGAACGTCCCGTGCCGCCGCTCACCCCGGTCGTGCTGCATGGCCTGCAATACGCCGGCGAAGACGCAGCGAAGAAGATCGCGCGCATCCGCGAAGTGTTAGCTAGGGAAAAGATCGGCGTTGCCGTGCTCTCCGATCCCGCGTCAGTCGCATGGACCTTCAACATCCGCGGCAATGACGTCGCCCATACGCCGCTGCCGTTGTCCTGGGCGATTTTACCGCGCGAGGGCGAGCCGCAGCTTTTCGTGGACGGCCGCAAGCTCTCGAACGAAGTCCGCGACATACTCGCGAAACTCGCCGACATCCGCGAGCCGCGCGAACTCGAAGTCGAACTGCAAGAGGCCGCGCGCGGAAAAGCCGTACGCCTCGACCAGGCCACCGCGCCCGCAAAGCTCGCGGGCATCGTGGAAGCCGCGGGCGGCAGCATCTCCAAAGGCGCGGACCCTGTCACAAACCTGAAGGCAATCAAGAACGAAACCGAAATCGCGGGCATGCGCGCGGCGCACCTGCGCGACGGCGCGGCACTCACCCGCTATCTCGCCTGGCTCGACCGCGAAGCCCCGGGCGGAAAGGTTTCGGAGATCGACGCGGTCGCAGCGCTAGAGACATTCCGCCGCGAAACGGGAAAGCTCAAGGAAATCTCCTTCCCGACGATTTCCGGCGCGGGCCCGAACGGCGCGATCGTGCATTACCGCGTGACCGAGGCGACCAACCGCAAGCTGAAAGCGGGCGAGCTGTTTCTGGTCGACAGCGGCGCGCAATACGAGGACGGCACGACCGACGTCACCCGCACAGTGGCGATTGGCGGGCCGTCGGCGGAAATGCGCGAGCGCTTCACGCTCGTGCTCAAGGGCCATATCGCGGTCGCGCGTGCGGTATTTCCCGAAGGCACGAACGGCGCGCAACTCGATCCCTTCGCGCGCCGTGCGTTATGGGAAGCGGGCCTCGATTTCGATCACGGCACCGGCCATGGCGTCGGCAGCTACCTCTCGGTGCATGAAGGCCCCGCGCGAATTTCCAAGCTCGGCAGCGCTGTACTCTTGCCCGGCATGATCCTTTCGAACGAGCCCGGCTACTACAAAGCGGGAGCCTATGGCATCCGCATCGAGAACCAGTTGCTCGTCGAGAAGCGCAAACGCGGCGTCGAAAAGCCGTTGCTCGGTTTCGAAACGCTCACCTTCGCGCCGATTGACCTTCGTCTTGTCGATGCGAAGCGCATGACTCTGGAAGAGACCGCGTGGCTCAATGCCTATCACGCCGAAGTCCGCGCAAAGATCGGCCCGCAGCTTGGCGCCGAAGACCGCAAGTGGTTAGAGGCCGCGACCGCACCGCTGCAAGCATAAGCAGGGAACCGCAAAGAACTCTCCGCGTTACCCCTCACGCAATGTATTCAGACGTGAGGCTTCGCCATGCTTTCGACCATTCTGATCGTACTTCTGATTTTGATTCTGATCGGCGCGTTGCCGCGCTGGGGCTACAGCGCGAACTGGGGCTACGGCCCCGGCGGCCTTGTCGGCGTGATCCTGATTGTCGTGCTGGTGCTCGCGCTTTCGGGAAGGGTTTAACTACTTCTTCCCGACCAGCCTGAACCAGTCGTCTTCGCTCAGCACCTGTACGCCGTGCTTCTGGGCGTCTTTCAGCTTGGAGCCGGCGCCGGGACCCGCGACGACGTAATCGGTTTTCTGCGACATTGAGCCCGAGACCTTTGCGCCGAGGCGTTCCGCCATCGCCTTCGCCTCGTCGCGCGTCATCCGCTCGAGCGCGCCGGTGAAGACCACGGTCTTTCCGGAAACCGGACTGTCTTTCGCGACCGCTTCCATCGGCTCGATTTCGATCTCGCCGAGCAGCGCGTCGAGCGCTTTCATGTTCTTCTTCTCCTTGAAGAACTCGACGACGGCTTCGGCAACGATCTTGCCGATACCGTTTACGTTGTTCATTTCGGCAAAGGCTTCCTCGTCACCCTTGCCTGCCGCAGCGGCGGCATCGCGCAGCGCTTCTATCGTGCCGTAGTGCCGCGCGAGCCGGGTTGCGTTGGTTTCGCCGATATGCCGGATGCCGAGCGCGAACAGCACGCGGTTCAGCGCAATCGAACGCCGCGTATTGATAGCCTCGAAAAGATTGCGCACCGAAGTCGCGCCGAAGCCTTCTTCCTCTTCGATCTTGAGTTTCTTGTTCCGTTTCTCCAGCGTGAAGATGTCGGCAGGTTCCCTGACCCAACCCTTCTCGAAAAAGAATTCGATCTGCTTCTCGCCGAGGCCGTCGATGTCGAAGGCGTTGCGCGAAACGAAATGGATCAGCGTCTGCACCGCCTGCGCCGCGCAGACGAGACCGCCGGTGCAGCGGCGATCCACTTCGCCTTCCTCGCGCACGGCGTGGCTGCCGCAGACCGGGCATACTTCCGGAAACTTGTACGGCTTCGCACTCTTTGGGCGTTTGTCGAGCAATACGCCCAGGACCTGCGGGATCACGTCGCCCGCACGCTGGATCGTCACCGTGTCCCCGACGCGCACGCCGAGCCGCTCGATCTCGTCCTCGTTGTGCAGCGTCGCGTTCTGCACCACGACGCCGCCGACCGTGACCGGATCCAGCCTTGCGACCGGCGTCAGCTTGCCGGTGCGTCCGACCTGAATTTCAATTGCCCTGACCACCGTCGTCGCCTTCTCGGCCGCGAATTTGTGCGCGATCGCCCAGCGCGGACTGCGCGAAACGAAGCCGAGCCGCTCCTGCCAGTCGAGCCGGTCGACCTTATACACGACGCCGTCGATGTCGTAGGCCAGTTCCGCCCGCTCCTCCTCGATCTTGCGATAGTGCTTGAGCAATTCTTCGACGCTTTTGCACTTCTTCATCAGCGCATTGACCGGCAGGCCCCAGCGCTTCATCGCAGCAACCGATTCAAATTGCGTGTCGGCGGGCTGCTCGCTCGCCTCGCCCCAGGTATAGGCGAAAAACTTCAAGGGCCGAGCCGCGGTCATCTTCGGATCGATCTGCCGGAGCGAACCGGCCGCCGTGTTGCGCGGGTTGACGTAAAGTGGCTTGCCTTCCTTCTCCTGCCGCTTGTTCAGCGCAAGGAAGTCATCCTTTGTCATGTAGACTTCGCCGCGCGCCTCGAAGACATCGGGCACGTCCTTGCCTTTCAGTTCGTGGGGCACGTCCTTGATCGTGCGGATATTCGCGGTCACGTCCTCGCCTTCCGCGCCGTCGCCGCGCGTGGCCGCGACAACAAGCTTTCCCTTTTCATATCGCAGCGAACAGGAAAGCCCGTCGATCTTCGGCTCGGCGGTGATGATCAGTTCGTCGTTCTCGGAAAGCTTCAGAAAGCGCCGGATGCGGTCGACGAAATCCTGAACGTCCTCTTCCGAGAAGGCATTGCCTAGCGAAAGCATCGGCACCGCGTGCCGCACTTTTCCGAACTTGCCGGAGGGTGCTGCACCCACCTTGCGCGTGAGGCTCGTCAGCGAATGAAGTTCCGGAAACTGCCGCTCGATCGCCTCGTAGCGCTGGCGCAGGGCGTCGTATTCCGCGTCGGAGATCGCCGGCGCATCCTGCTGGTAA
>CAZFPR010000004.1:22354-31414 GCA_964521045.1 uncultured Hyphomicrobiales bacterium | reverse complement strand
TATCGCCGGTCGTGCTGCTCGATCTCGAGCTCGAGCCGAACGTGTTCGGCCTTCGCTTCCTTGACGGAGAGTTCTTCGACCGGTTTCGGTTCGCCCGATTTTGTCTTCTTCGCCATCGCTGCGCTACGCGGCCGCGCCTGCGATCAGGCGGTCGGCGGCTTTGCGCGCTTCGTCGGTGACGTCGGCACCCGACAGCATGCGCGCGACTTCTTCGCGCCGCCGCGGCTCGTCGAGCGGAACGATCTTCGTGCTCACGCGCTTGCCGCCGTTCACAGCTTCCTTCGCAACCATGAAATGATTGGCCGCCCGCGCCGCGACCTGTGGCGCGTGGGTGACGGTCAGCACCTGCACTTTTTCGGCGAGCCTCGCGAGCCGCGCGCCGATGGCATCGGAAACCGCACCGCCGACCCCGGTGTCGATTTCATCGAACACAAGCGTCGGCGCCGAGCCGCGGTCGGCGAGAACGACCTTCAGCGCGAGCAGAAACCGCGCAAGCTCGCCGCCGGATGCGACCTTCATCATCGGCCCCGGCCGCGAGCCGGGGTTGGTCTGCACCCAGAATTCCACGCGGTCGAAACCGTCGGGACCCGGCGATGAAGGATTGCTTTCGATCTCGGTGATGAATTCGGCGCGCTCTAGCTTGAGTGGCGGCAGTTCCGCATTGACGGCCTTGTCGAGCTTCTTCGCGGCGAGCTTGCGCGCATCCGACAACGCCTGCGCCGCCCCGCGAAAATCAGCTTCCGCCTTTCCGGCGGCAGCCTCGAGCGCTTTCAGTTTTTCCTCGCCCTTGTCGATGGAAGCGAGATCGGCGGCAAAACGTTCGGCCACTTCGGGAAGCCGGTCCACCGGAGAACTATACTTGCGGCCCGCCGCGCGGAGCGCGAACAGGCGTTCTTCGTTGCGTTCCAGCTCCTGCGGATCGTAGTCGGCAAGCCGCAACGCGGCTTCGAGCCCGCCCCGCGCTTCCTCGATGGCGTTCAACGCCGCTTCCAGCGCCTTCGCCGGCCCGCCGACGATGTCGCCCGCCTCCTGCTGGCGGCGCTCCAGCCTGCGCAGGGCGCCCGCGAGTTGCGGCACGGCGGAGTCGCTTCCGGCAATCGCGTCGTGCGCGTCCTTCAGATCGCCCGCAACTTTCTCGGCACGCATCAAGGACGCCCGGCGATCCGCGAGCGCGGTTTCTTCGCCCGGCTGCGGCGCCAGCTTGGTGAGTTCGTCGACCGCGTTGCGGACGTAGTCTTCCTCGCGGCGCGCACGTTCCTGCCGCGCACGCTCTTCCGAAACTTTTACTTCGGTTTCGCGCCACGCGTTCCAGAGCAGCCGCACGTTCGCAGCCGCCTCCGTGCTGCCGCCGAAAGCATCGAGCAGGTCGCGATGCGCCGAAGGATCGATCAGCGCGCGCTCGTCGTGCTGGCCGTGAATTTCGACGAGCCTGGTGCCGAGTTCCCGAAGAATCTGCACGCTCACCGGCCGGTCGTTGATGAAGGCGCGGGTGCGTCCGTCGGCAAGCTGCACGCGGCGCAGGATCAGATTGTCCTCGGCTTCGGTCGCCAGATCGTTCGCGCGCAGGAACTCCCGCACCGGATGATTTTTCGGAAGATCGAACGCGGCCGCGACCTGTCCCTGCTCCGCTCCGTCGCGCACGAGACCGGCGTCGCCGCGCGCGCCTAGCGCCAGCCCAAAGGAGTCCAGCACGACGGATTTACCCGCGCCGGTCTCGCCGGTCAGCACGGAGAGACGGCCGGAGAAATCCACGTCCAGCCGGTCGATCAGTACGATGTCGCGGATCGAAAGGTGAGCAAGCATGAAAACTGCCGCCTCGGCGTACCGATTCGGCCCATTGAGAACGAAACGTGATTGAAGATTAGCCGGAAGAAAGCGTCAATTCGATTGGCGCAACCGGCTCAGCCGCGAATGTTGCCCCAGGCGCGGCTGATCCACGAACCCTTGTCCTCGCGGGGAACGCTCCCGCCGGAGGTCACGAGCGCATAGGCGTCCTTGTACCAGGGGCTTTCCGGGAAGTTGTGACCGAGCACCACGGCCGCAGTCTGCGCCTCGTTGACGATGCCGAGCGACATGTAGGCTTCGGTCAGCCGCGCGAGCGCCTCTTCGACGTGACGCGTATTCTGGTACTTGGTCACGACCACCTTGAAGCGGTTGATGGCACCGGAGAAGTTGCGGTTCTTCAGATAGTAGCGGCCCGTGACCATTTCCTTGGCG
The DNA here is from genome assembly GCA_964521045.1 of uncultured Hyphomicrobiales bacterium. Classification (GTDB taxonomy): domain Bacteria; phylum Pseudomonadota; class Alphaproteobacteria; order Rhizobiales; family Xanthobacteraceae. The sequence goes on along the minus strand of CAZFPR010000004.1, from coordinate 29,197 downwards.
GCGAGCTGGTCGCGGGCAACGTCGATCTTGCGCCGCGCGCTGATCGCATATTCCGTTTCGGGATATTTGCGGATGACCTCGGTCAGCGCTTCCATCGCGGTCTCGGTGCGGCGCTGGTCATGCTCGATGTTCGGGATTTCGTCGAACAACGCGGATGCCGCGAGGAACTGCGCATAGGCCGCATCGGCGCTGCCGGGATGCAGCGCGAGATAGCGCCGTGCGGCGATGACGGTCTCGGGATGTTTCTGGCCTTCGTAGTAGGCATAGGCCGACATCAGGAGCGATTTGCGGCCCCACTCCGAGTACGGGTGCTGGCGGTCGACTTCCTCGAACTTCTTCGCAGCTTTCTCGAAGTCCTTCTTGTTCAGAAGGGTGAGCGCCTCGTTGTAGAGCAGATCGGCAGGCTGATCGGGCAGAAGCTCGTCTTCTTTCTTGTCGCCCCACAGGCTGCCAAGACTGAAGTTGCCGAGACTTGCACAGCCGGCAAGCGAAACACCCAGCGGCAGGATGACGAGCAGCCGGAGTGCCGTCCCAAGACCCGTGCGGCGTATCTTCGCGAGCAACATCAAAACTCGAACCTGCGACTGGAGGCCCCGGCGGCCCCATGCTTCTCTGACGGGTCAGGGAATAGCGGACCCCGTGCCCTCAGGCTACGGCGCTAAAGGCCGAATCCGCCGCGATTATGGCTGAAAAAGTTAAGAAAGGTCAGCGCGGTAGGCCGGAGCGACCTGGGCGCCGATTTCGGCGTGGCCACGGCGGCGCTTGGCCTCAGGCTCGGCCTCCGCAACGGTCCAGGCGGAGCGGTCGGCCATCAGGGCGGCAACGACCGCCGCATTCAGCTTGTGGCCGCCGCAGACCGAGCGATAACGGCCGAGGATCGGCAGGCCTGCCATCGCGAGGTCGCCGACCGCATCGAGCGCCTTATGACGCACGAACTCGTCCGCGTAGCGCAAACCTTCGGGATTGAGCACGCGGTCGTCGGCCAGGCAGATCGTATTGTCGAGCGAAGCACCGAGCGCGAGACCCGCACTCCAGAGCTTGGAAACGTCGCGCATGAAACCGAAGGTGCGCGCGCGGGAAAGATCTTCGCGGAAAACCTGCGGCGTGATCATTCCGGCATAGCGCTGACGGCCGATGGCGGCGTGCTCGAACTCGATTTCGACTTCGACGCGGAAGCCGGCGTCATAGGGCATCAGTTCAGCCGAAGCGCGGCCATGCTCGACCTTGATCGGCTTCAAAATCTTGATGTAGCGGCGCGGCGCGTCCAGCATCTCGATGCCGACTGCGTCGATCGCCTCAACGAAATTGGCCGAGCTGCCGTCGAACGCCGGGATTTCCTCGCCTTCGACATCGACGATCACGTTGTCGATGCCGAGACCGGCAAAGGCGGCCATCAGGTGTTCGACCGTGGAGCATTTGGAGCCGTCGGTATCGCCGATTACGGTAGCGAAATCGGTGTTACGGACGGCTTCAGGGCCCACCGCGATTTTTTTGCCATGAAGTTTGAAGACGATGCCGGTGTTCGGCGAAGCGGGCAGAAGGCTGATGCGGGCGGGCGTTCCGGAATGCAGGCCGCGACCCGTGAGGTCTACGCGGTCGGCTACGGTCGCTTGAAACTGAACTTGCATCCCGCCGTACGAAAGCCGTTCGAAAGATCGCCCGGCTTTTGCCCCAGTTAATTCCCACTCCCCAAGGCCACATTTTCCCCGTGGCTTCTTGGGTTTCCGGGACGATAACCCCTCGTCCCCACGCCACAAGTCACGCTTTCTTACGCTTTGTTACGGAATCTTGCCGGGTTCGCGGCTATTTTTCGCCATGATTTCAAAGGGCTGGGAACCCCGTCCATCCGCATCTTTTCCACAGGCGTGCATTTCGTGAGCACGCCCAAAAAATAACGCCCCGGCTTTTGCCGGGGCGTCCAGAATCGTACGCCTTTCGTATCAGGCCTGCCGGCGGAGGAATGCCGGGATTTCGAGATCGTCCTGCGCATCGGCATGACGCGCCGGACGGCTGCCCGGATCGAGCAGATCGCGGCCCTCGGGACGGCGGGAGGGAGGCGCATCCTGCGCCACTTCCGGCCTGCGGCGAGCCATCGTCTGCGGCGGGGCCATGTCGTCATCGGCCGCGGCACGGCGAGATTTGCCGCCAAGGCTCGAAGCGAGCTTTTCGAGGAGCGTCATCTGCCGCTTCTCGTGATCTTCGGTCCCATCGCCGCTGCGGGCACGCATCTGGTTCTGCACAGGCACCGGGAACTCGTCGATGCGCGGCATGCGCGGGCGGTAAGGCGGACGCTCCGCCTGCTCCGGCACGTAAGGCTCGAGGTCCTCAGGCGCCTCATCCTTCGGCGCGAGGCGCTCCATTTCGTCGAGCAGCGGCTGGAAGAACGCCGGCTTGCGGTCGAGCGGACGAATGGTGACCTCGTCGATCTCGGCAGCGGGCTCCGCGTAGTGATCCGCATACTCGTCGTAGTGCTCATCCTGCTGCATGGTCAGCGGAATGTGCGGGACTTCTGCCGTGAAGCTGGTCGAACGGGCCGACGGAGACGGGGCCGGACGGTTGTGGTTCGAGAACGTCTGGCGGAATTCAGGCGCCGCAGTACCTGCCGCCGAGCCGTCGATGCCCGTCGCGACGACGGACACGCGCACGATACCCTCGAGGCTTTCGTCGAAGGTCGCGCCGAGAATGATGTTCGCGCTCTCGTCCACTTCGTCGCGGATGCGGGTCGCCGCCTCGTCGACTTCGTGCAGCTTGAGATCGCGGCCGCCGGTGATCGAGATGAGAAGACCCTTCGCTCCGCGCATCGTCGTCTCGTCGAGCAGCGGATTGTTGATGGCGTTCTCGGCGGCGCGCAGCGCACGGGATTCACCCGAAGCTTCGCCCGTACCCATCATCGCCTTGCCCATCTCGCGCATGACCGTGCGGACGTCGGCGAAGTCGAGATTGATGAGACCTTCCTTGACCATGAGGTCGGTGATGCAGGCCACGCCCGAATAGAGGACCTGGTCGGCCATCGCGAAAGCGTCGGCAAACGTCGTTTCCTTGTTCGCGACCCGGAACAGATTCTGGTTCGGGATCACGATCAGCGTATCGACGTGCTTGGCGAGGTCTTCGATGCCCTGCTCCGCGGCACGCATGCGGCGCGAGCCTTCGAAATCGAAGGGCTTGGTCACGACGCCGACCGTGAGAATGCCGAGTTCCTTCGCGACGCGCGCAATGACCGGAGCCGCACCCGTACCGGTGCCGCCGCCCATGCCCGCGGTGACGAACACCATGTGCACGCCTTGCAGCATATCCTGCACTTCGCCGACCGCTTCTTCAGCGGCGCACTTGCCGACCTCGGGATGCGAACCTGCGCCCAGACCGTTGAGACCCATCTGGATCACGCGCTTCGCTTTCGACGACACCAGCGCCTGCGCGTCGGTATTGGCGACCGCGAATTCGCAGCCCTGTAATCCGGCCGCGATCATGTTGTTGACGGCGTTGCCGCCGGCGCCACCGACACCGAACACGACGATGCGCGGTTTCAACTCCCGGATATCCGGCATCTGCAGATTGATCGTCATTGCATCACCCTTTGCGGCGGTAGTTGCCGCGCCTACTGAACTCTCACTGCCGGGATACGCCGGCACGCCTTCGTCGATCATCAGAAACTTTCCTTGAACCAGCGTCCGACACGCCGGAGATAATTGCCTTCATGCGGAGCGAGCCGCCGCCGCGGTTCGAAATGTTCGCGTCCGGCGAATTGCGGATAGGCGGCGAGACCCGCCGCGACCGCGAATGCCGGCCCCTGTGCCACGCGATTGAGACCCGCGGCCGCCCGCGGCACGCCGATGCGTACGCTTGCGCCGAACATGCGGCTCGCGAGTTCGCCGATGCCGCCGAGCTGCGCGCCGCCGCCGGTCAGCACGATACGGCGCCCGGTCAGGTTCAGAATGCCCGCGGAGGAAAGGCGCTCGTGCAGCATCTCGAAAATCTCGTCGATGCGGGCGCGTGCGATACGGATCACATGCGCGCGGGTCGTGGAATTGCCGGGGTCGCGCGGGTTGCCGTCGATCGAAGGCACCATGATGAGATCGGTGTGATCGGAGCCGCCTTCGATCACGTCGCCATAAAGCGTCTTGATGCGTTCGGCTTCCGCGAGCTTGGTCGAAAGACCGCGCGCGAGATCCTGGGTCACGTTGAAGCTGCCGACCGCGATGCCGTCCATGTGCACGCAGGTTTCGTTCACGAAAGCGGCGAGCGTCGTGGTGCCGGCGCCGAGATCGATCACGGTCGCGCCGAGTTCCGCCTCGTCGTCGGAGAGTGCCGCGATACCGGCGGCATAGGGCGCCGCGATCATACCCTCGACCGAGAGATGGCAACGCTCGACACAGAGAATGAGGTTTTGCAGCGCCGGATAGTCCGCGGTCGCGACATGCAGATCGACCGCGAGCGTACGGCCAAGCATGCCGCGCGGGTCCTGAATATTGGAAACGTCGTCCAGATGATAGGCGATCGGAATCGAATGCAGCACCGCGCGGCCTTCGCGCACGGAGTGCACGCTCGCAGCATCGAGCACACGAGCGATGTCGCCGCCTTCAACCGACGAGCCGGGCACGCGAACCGAGGCTGCGAAAGATTCGCTGCCAAGCCGTCCGCCGGTGACCGAGAGAATGACCGATGCGATCTCGACCTTGGCCGAGCGCTCGGCCTGATCCACCGCACGGCGGATGGATTCCTCCGCCGCTTCGATGTCGACCACCGTGCCGGCCTTGATGCCGAAGGCGCGCGTGTGACCGAACCCGATCACCTCGACCGAATGCGTGCGGTTACGCGGCATGTCACGGCCGCGCTCCGCCTTGAGCTTCGCGATAATGCAGGCGATCTTGCTCGTGCCGATGTCGAGCGCGGCAACGATCGTCGAGCGTTTGTTGCCCAAAGGCTTCATGCGGGGCGCGATCATGACGCCCCCTTCTTCTTAGCGGGCGCGCGTTGTGCGTCGTAGGCGCCCGCCGCCGCGTCGGACATGCGCACAATGACCTGGCCGGGGATGCGCAGGTCGATGATGTCGATGTCGCGGGAGAAGATTTTCTGGTCGCGCGAGAGCTTGGTGAGAGACTCGAACGCGGCGATCAGATTGGTTTCCGGCAGGCGGACGTCCATGCCGTTCGTGAGCCGCAGGTTCCAGCGCCGTTCCGCGACGTACACGGCGCCATAGACTTCGGCCTTGATCGCGGGGAACCGATCGAGCACCGAAAGAAAATCGTGCGCGGCCTTGGCTGCGCCCATGCCGACGACGAGCGGAAGTTTTTCGGGCCGCTCGGCTACTTCCTCGAGCACCGTGCCGTCGCGCGCGACGATCGCAAGCTTGCCGTTGCGCTGCCACAGCGCGAACGCTTCGCGCTCGATGACTTCAATCTCGATGCGGTTCGGATAGAATTTCCGCACGACCGCATCGGCGATCCAGGGATTCGATTTCAGTTTATCGCGCGCGACATCCGCGTTCAAAAGCACGAGCGAAGTGCGCGGCGAAATTCCCGCCGCTTCGAGGATCTGCTCGCGCCGCAGGCGGTTGAGCCCGCGCACTTCGGCGTCGGCGATTTCGAAGCCCGCGAAGTACGCGATCCTGTCGCCTGCTTCCGTGAGCGCCTCGTTGACGGCCGGCATGTGCCCGCCGCGCACGGTGCCGAGCGCGAGCGCACCGCCGAAGATCGCGATCACGAGCAGCGTTTCCGCCGCGCGAACGGATTTCTTGTGCGAGAGATTGACGAGTACGCGGCGGAAGAGAAGCGAGAATTTGCTCGGAGCGGACGCAACGATAAGCGCGCCAGCCGGGGAAGCCCGGCGGCTCATCGATTCAAAGAAGCGTCCTCCACGATCCATTTCACCAGTCCGCCGAACGACATGCCGCGATATGCGGCAAGCTCGGGCACCAGCGAGGTCTCGGTCATTCCGGGTTGGGTGTTCACTTCAAGGCAGAAAAGTCCGCCCGAACCGTCTGAACGGTTATCAAAGCGGAAATCCGCCCGGCTAATTCCCCGGCAGCCGAGGGCGCGGTGCGCCTTAAGGGCCAGAATCTGCGCTTCCTGGTAAATATTCGGTTTAATCCGGGCCGGAAGAATGTGGCGGGAACCGCCGGGGGCGTATTTGGCCTCGTAATCGTAGAACCGGGTGGTGGATTCGATCTCGATGACGTCGAGGGCCTCGTCCCCCATGACCGCACAGGTGAGTTCCATCCCCGGGATATAGCGCTCAGCCAGCAGGAGTTCCCCGTGCTTCCAGTCCGGCCGGGTCAGCTCCTGCGGCGGGTGCTGGTGCTCTTCGGTGACGATAAAGACCCCCACGGAGGAGCCTTCGGCCACTGGTTTCAGGACATAGGGCCGCGGCAGTACATGCCCCTTGGCGGCTTCGGCGCGGGTCACGACCCTGCCTTCCGCCACCGGCACGCCGGCCGCCGCCATCACGATCCGCGCCTGGCCCTTATCCATGGCAAGCGCCGACGAGAGCACCCCGGAATGGGTGTAGGGGATGCCCAAGACCTCCAGCACGCCCTGAATGGTGCCGTCCTCGCCGGGAACGCCGTGCAGCACGTTGAAGGCGGCGTCGGGTTTCAGATCGGCGAGCACCTGCGCGATGTTCCGCTGAACGTCCACGCGCGTGACGCGATAGCCCTCGCCTTCGAGCGCATCGGCGCAGGCCTTGCCGGAGCGAAGCGAGACTTCCCGCTCCGCCGACCAGCCGCCCATCAGGACTGCGATGTGTTTGCTCATTTGCCTTCGACTCCAATTTCCCTCTCCCCGTTTACGGGGAGAGGGTGGCGAGCGTCGAGTGTTACGAGACGCGAGCCGGGTGAGGGGCCGAACG
>CAZFPR010000004.1:15558-22344 GCA_964521045.1 uncultured Hyphomicrobiales bacterium | reverse complement strand
TATCGGGGAGAGGTTGAAGGAACGCCGATCCTCTTAATTTCCCACTCCAGCTGCACGCCCGAATGTTCCTTCACGCGGCGGCGGACCTCCTCGCCGAGACCTTCTACATCCGCAGCGGTGGCGTTGCCGCGGTTGATGAGAAAGTTGCAGTGAAGCTCGGAAACCTGCGCATCGCCGATAACGAGCCCGCGGCAACCCGCAGCATCGATCAACTGCCAGGATTTGTGCCCCGGCGGATTCTTGAAGGTCGAGCCGCCGGTGCGGCTCTTGATCGGCTGCGTCGCTTCGCGCCGCTCGGTGATGCTTTCCATCTCGGCGGCGATCTCGTCCTTGTTTCCGGGCTTCGCCTGAAACAGCGCTTCCGTGAATATGTATTCGTCCGGCACCGAACAGTGACGATAGGAGTAGCCCATGTCGGCATTCGAGAACGTCACCATCTCGCCTGCGCGCGAAACCGCATTCGCGCGAATGAGCACGTCTTTGGTTTCGCCGCCATACGCGCCGGCGTTCATGCGCAATGCGCCGCCGATTGCGCCCGGCACGCCGCGATAGAACGCGAGCCCGGCGAGCGAGGCGTCTGCTGCCGCACGCGCGACCTTCACATCCGGAACGGCTACTCCCGCGCGGATTTTTGTCTCTTCCTCGACGACAACGTCGGTAAAGCCGCGCGCCATGCGGATCACGACACCCGGTACGCCGCCGTCGCGCACGATCAGGTTCGAGCCGAGGCCGATCACCGTCACCGGATGATCCGGAACAATCGCTAGAAAGTAAGCGAGGTCCTCTTCGTCAGCGGGCGTAAACAGAACCTGTGCCGGGCCGCCAACGCGAAACCAGGTGATTTCGGCAAGCGGCTGGTTCGCGAGCAGCCGCCCGCGCAGCTTGGGTGCTGCGGCTATCAATTCAGGCAGGAGATCAGCAAATGACACGAACGCTTCTCTTACTTGTCATGGCCGGGCTTGTCCGGGCCATCCACGCTTTTACTGCGGCACGACTTAAAAGACGTGGATGCCCGGCACAAGGCCGGGCATGACGAAGTAAACTTCGTCACTTCTTCGCAGCCAATTCGCCGGGAAGCGCGTAGGCCCATTGCGTGATGTTGCCCGCGCCAAGCAGCACGACATAGTCGCCCTTCTTCGCGAGTGTCGCGACCCTGCCCGCAAGCTGCTCCGGCCCGTCGAGCGGGATCACGTCGCGATGTCCGCGTGAGCGCATGCCCAAAACCAATGCATCGCGGTCGATACCCGGGATCGGCGCCTCGCCTGCCGGGTAGACCGGCGCCACGATGACGTGATCCGCGTCGTTGAAACAGGTGCAGAACTGGTCGAACAGCGCCTGCAATCGCGTATAGCGATGCGGCTGCACGACCGCGATGACTTTGCCTTGCGTCGAGGCACGCGCGGCCTTCAGCACAGCTGCAATCTCGACCGGATGGTGCCCGTAATCGTCGAATATCACCGCACCGTTCCATTCGCCGGTCTTGGTGAAGCGGCGCTTCACGCCACCGAAGCCCGCGAGCGCCGTACGGATTTTGTCGTCGGCAATCCCAAGCTCATGCGCGACCGCGATCGCGGCAGTCGCGTTCAACGCGTTGTGATGCCCCGGCATCGGCAGCTTGAGGTTTTTGATGTGATGTTCGGCGCGGCCTTCGCGCGCCTGAAACAGCACGCCGAACTGCGCAACGCCGCCGTCGAGTTTCACATCGACGAGCCGCGCGTCAGCCTGCGGGTTCTCGCCGTAGGTGATGACGCGGCGGTCGGCAATCGTCCCGACCATGTCCTGCACCACCGGATGATCGATGCACATCACGGCGAAGCCGTAGAACGGCACGTTCTCCACGAAAGAGCGGAACGCCTTCTTCACCGCATCGAACGTGCCGAAATGATCGAGATGTTCGGGATCGACATTGGTCACGATCGCGACGTTCGCGGGCAGTTTCAGGAACGTGCCGTCCGACTCGTCGGCCTCGACCACCATCCAGTCGCCGGTGCCGAGGCGCGCGTTGGTGCCGTAGGCGTTGATGATGCCGCCGTTGATCACGGTCGGGTCGAGCCCGCCGCCGTCGAGAAGTGCTGCGACCATCGAAGTGGTCGTGGTCTTGCCGTGCGTTCCCGCGATGGCGATGCAGGATTTCAGCCGCATCAACTCAGCGAGCATTTCCGCGCGCCGCACCACCGGCAGGCGCTTGGCGCGTGCGGCGATCAGTTCCGGATTGTCGGCCTTGATCGCCGACGACACCACGATCACTTCCGCGCCCTCGACGTTCTCCGCCTTGTGGCCGACCGCAACCTCGATGCCGTGCCCGCGCAGGCGCTTCACGTTCGCGCTGTCCGCCACATCCGAGCCGCGCACCGGATAGCCGAGGTTCGCGAGCACTTCGGCGATGCCGGACATGCCGATGCCGCCGATACCGATGAAATGGATCGTGCCGAGTTTGAGAGGAAGCTTCATTGAATCCGCGCCGGAGATTTACGGCGCTACTCCTGCCACCTTCATGACCAGATCGGCAAGCCGTTCGGCCGCATCCAGCCTGCCTTCCGCCTTCGCGGCTTTCGCCATGGCCTGCAACCGCGGAGGATCAGCGAATAAAGCGGTCAATTCCGAGGCTAGTCGCGCGGAAGTGAAGTCGCTCTGGCGGATCAGGACCGCGCCGCCCACGCCCGCAAGCGAAGACGCATTTGCAAGCTGGTCCTGATCGATCGCTCCCGGCAGCGGCACGAGGATCGAAGGTCTGCCGATGGCAGCAAGCTCGGAAACGGTGCTTGCACCTGAGCGTCCGATCACGAGATGCGCAGCCGCGATCTGCGCAGGAAGATCGGAGAAGAACGGCGCAAGCTCCGCCTTGATGTTGTGCCTACGGTAGATCGACTGCGCCTCCGCAAGATCCTCTTCGCGGCTCTGCTGCACGACTTCGAGACGCAAGCGGAATTTTTCATCGAGCAGACCGAGTGCGCCGGGCACGATCTCGCTCATCACGCGCGCACCCTGACTGCCGCCGAAGACGACGAGCTTCAGAGGCGATGTATCCGTGATCGACGGATATTCCATCTGTGCCGCCGCGGCGACCGCCGGCCGAACCGGATTTCCGGTGCGCGCCGCTTTATGCGCGAGCGAAGCCTCCGCCGTGTTCGGATAGCCGGTCGCGATGGCGCTCGCGAATTTCGCGATCAGCCGGTTCGCGCGGCCCATGACGGCATTGGCGTCATGAATCACCGTGGGAATGAACAAGAGCTTCGCCGCGAACAGCGGCGGCAGCGTCGGATAGCCGCCGAACCCGACCACCGCTTTCGGACGAAGTTTCAGAAGCAGGAAGATCGAACGCAGCGTCCCCAGGCCTAGCCGGATAAACGTAAGAAGAATCCGAAACGGATTGCCGCCGCGCAGCGTGTCGGCGGGAACGACATGCACCTCGCCCGCCGGAAATCTTCCGAGATAATTCGAGACGCGATGATCGGTGACGAGATCGACGCGGAAGCCGCGCGCGACCAGCGCCCCCGCAAGCGCTTCGGCGGGAAACAGGTGTCCGCCGGTACCGCCCGCCGCGAGCAGGATCAGCGGCGCTTTCGCGCCGCCGCTCATGCGTGCGCGCCCCGCGGCGCGTAATCTTCTTCGATGTCGCGCAGGCGCGGATGCTTGCGCGTGAGCGCGATCAGCATGCCCATTCCAAATGCCAAAGAGATCAGCGACGAACCGCCATAGGAAACGAATGGCAATGTCATGCCTTTCGCCGGCACGAGATGCAGGTTCACGGCCATCGCGATCGAGGATTGCAGGCCGAAGAGCAAAGTGATCCCGGCAATCGCAAGCCGCACGAACGGGTCCTCCTCGCGCGAGGCGTGCCAGAGCCCGCGCAGCACGACGAAGGAAAACAGCGCGACGAGAATGAGACAGAGCACGATGCCGAATTCTTCAGCCGCGACCGCGAAGATGAAGTCGGCGTGGCCGTCGGGAAGAATGCGCTTCACGGTACCCTCACCCGGGCCTTTGCCGAGCCAGCCGCCGCGCATGAAAGATTCGATCGCGGTGTCGATCTGGAAGGTGTCGCCGGATTCCGGATTGATGAAGCGGTCGATGCGCGACCTTACGTGATGGATCGAATGATAGGCGATCGCGAGCGCGGAGAGCGCAGCGCCGCCGATGCCCGCGACCCATACCCAGCGCAGGCCCGAGACGAAGATGAGCGCACACCAAACGAGCGCGATCAGCACGGTCTGGCCGAAGTCGGGCTGGCGCACGAGCACAAATATCACCGCTGCTAGCGACGCGACTGCGAACGCCGTCGAAGGCATCTGCGGGTTGCGCTTCGCTTCGGAAAAGACCCAGGCCGTCAGCACGATGAAAGCGGGCTTCAGGAACTCGGACGGCTGCAGACTGAAGCCGAAGATCGAAAGCCAGCGCCGCGCGCCCTTGATCTCCGCGCCCGCGAACGGCGTCAGTGCGACCAGCACGAAACTCACCGCAAACACGATCAGGGCGGCGCGCCGGATCTGCCGCGGGTTGAGCATGGACGTTGCCGTCAGCACGAGAACCGCAGGCACGAGATAGAGCGCCTGACGATGGACGAAATAGAACGGATCGACGCCGAGGCGGGTTGCAAGCGGCGGGCTCGCCGCCAGCAGAAGAATGATTCCGAGCAGCACGATCGAAAACAGCGCGCCCAGAAGCAGGCGATCGACCGTCCACCACCATTCGCCGAACAGCGTTCTTTGCGCGCGCGAAACCACTCTCGTCCGTCCCCTTAACAGTCCTTAACGGACCATAGAGCGAACCAGTGAACGGAACGTATCTCCCCGGACCTCGAAGTTCGGGAACTGGTCGTAGGATGCGCAGGCCGGCGAAAGCAGCACTACGGAATGCGGCAGGTTCGCAGCTTCGGCGTCCCTCGCGGCCTCCGCGAGCGCCTTGTCGAGCGTGCCGGAGATCGTGTGCGGAACCGCGCCCAATTGCCGCGAGAAAGCCTCGGCGGACTCACCGATCAGATAGGCCTTTTTGATCCGCGGGAAATAGCCCTCGAGACCCGAGAGCCCTCCCTCTTTCGGCTTTCCTCCGGCGATCCAGAAAATCTCGGTGAAGCTCGCGAGCGCACGTGCCGCGGCGTCGGCGTTCGTCGCTTTCGAGTCGTTGATGAAGAGGACGTTGCCCTTGCGGCCGACTTCTTCCATCCGGTGTGCGAGCCCCGGGAAACTCTTCAACGCCGCCGCGATCTGCTGGAACGGAATCCCGAGCGCATATGCGGCCGCGAAGGCGCAGGCCGCATTCTGCGCGTTGTGAGTGCCGCGCAGACTGCCGATGCCCGTCAGCGCCGCCGAATAGAGATTGGCGCCGCCCTCCGCGAGCGTGATGCGCTCGCCTTCCAGAAAAATTCCATCCGATAGCGGACGGCGCATGGAAACGCGCACGACGCGCGTTCCCGCCCGTTCGGCGCGGTCGGCAATGGCTGCGGACTGATTGTCGTCCACGCCGACGATTGCCGTACCGTCCCGCTGCACGCCTGCGATCAGCCGCGCCTTCACGCTCGCATAATTCTCGAACGTGCCGTGACGGTCGATGTGATCCGGCGACAGGTTCAGAAGTAGTCCGACTGAAGGATCGATCGAAGGCGACAGATCGATCTGGAACGACGAACATTCGATCACATGCACGCGCGACATCGACGGCGGTTCGAGCGCGAGAATAGGCGTGCCGAGATTGCCGCCGAGACCGACGTCGCGGCCTGCGCTCGAAAGGATATGCGCGATCAGCGAGGTCGTGGTCGATTTGCCGTTGGTGCCGGTGATCGCGACGAAGGGCGCGGCGGGTGCAATCGCTTTGCGCTCGCGGCAAAAGAGTTCGATGTCGCCGATCACTTCTACGGCGGCGTTGCGCGCGAGCCCTACGCTCCAGTGCGGCACGGGATGGGTCAACGGCACGCCCGGCGCGAGCACGAGTGCTGCGACCCCGCTCCAGGCGATTTCGCGCAGATCTTTCGTGTCGATCTTCTTCGCGCGCGCTTTCTCGACGCTCGCCGCGGTATCGTCCCAGGCGACTACATTCGCGCCGCCCGCGATCAGTGCTTCCGCCGTCGCGATACCGCTCGCGCCAAGGCCGAACACCGCGACCGTCTTGCCGCGGAATGTCGTGACCGGCGTCATCTTCTGATTACTCAGCGCAGCTTCAGCGTCGAAAGACCGGCAAGCGCAAGCACGACCGAGATCACCCAGAAGCGGATCACGACCTGCGCCTCGGTCCAGCCGAGCTGTTCGAAATGATGGTGGATAGGCGCCATCTTGAAGATGCGCTTGCCGGTGAGCTTGAAGGACGCCACCTGCACGATCACGGAAACGGCTTCCAGCACGAACAATCCGCCGACCACGGCAAGCACGATCTCGTGCTTGGTCGCGACCGCGACGGTTGCGAGCAGCGCGCCGAGCGAGAGCGAGCCGGTGTCGCCCATGAAAATCTGCGCGGGCGGCGCATTGAACCAGAGGAAGCCGAGACCCGCGCCGATCACGGCGCCGCAGACGATCGCAAGCTCGCCCGAACGCGGCACATGCGGAATGCCGAGATACCCGGCGAAGCTCGCGTTACCGACGAGATAGGCGATCAGCGCGAAGCTCGCCGCCGCGATCATCACCGGCACGATGGCAAGACCGTCGAGACCGTCGGTGAGATTGACCGCGTTGCCCGCGCCGACGATCACGAAAGCGCCGAACGCGACGATGCCCCAGCCGAGATAAATATAGATGTCCTTCAGGAACGGCACCGCGAGCGAATATTTGATCGCGGGGTTCGATATCCGCGTAATCG
>CAZFPR010000004.1:13281-15548 GCA_964521045.1 uncultured Hyphomicrobiales bacterium | reverse complement strand
ATCACTTCGACCACAAGCCGCAACCGCGCGGAGAAGCCGGCATGCGTCTGGCGCGTCACTTTCAGGTAGTCGTCATAGAGACCGATCAGGCCGAACGAGAGCGTGACCCCGAGCACGACCCATACATAAGGGTTCGCGAGGTTCGCCCAGAGCAGCACCGAGACGATCAGACCCGAAAGGATCATGAGCCCGCCCATGGTCGGCGTGCCCTTCTTGTTGATGAGGTGCGATGCGGGACCGTCCGCACGGATCGGCTGTCCCTTGCCCTGCTTCACGCGCAGTAGCGCGATGATCTTCGGCCCGAACAGGAAGACGAAAAAAAGCGCGGTGATCACCGCGCCGCCGGTGCGGAAGGTGATGTAACGGAATACGTTGAGACCGGGGATGACGTCGTTGAATTGCGCGAGCCAGTAAAACAAAAGCGTCTCCTTACACCGGATTTTCGGCCGGCGCGGGCACGCCGAATTTCTGCACGAGCGACTTCACGATCCTGCCCATGCCGCTCGCGTTCGATCCTTTGACCATTACCGCATCCCCTCCCTGCAAGGCGGCGGTAACCTGCGGCTCCAGCGCATCGGCATTCTCCGCATAGCCTCCCCGCATCCCGGAAGGAAGCGCCTCCCATAGCGAATGCATCAGAGAACCGGAACAAAGCACAAGATCAATTTTTCCGGAGGCCAGACTTTGTGCAAGTTCTGCGTGGCGTTGCGGCGCTTCCGGCCCGAGTTCGAGCATGTCGCCCAGAACCGCGATGCGGCGGCCCTGTTTGCCGACCGGCGCGCGGGACAACACCTCGATGGCGGCAACCATGGATGCCGGATTGGCGTTGTAGCTCTCGTCGATCAGAAGGCCTTCCCCGCCCGGCAGGCGCAGCGGCACTCTGCGGCCACGCCCCGGCGGCGGCACCAGATTCCCGAGCGCGAGCGCGGCCTTCGCAAGATCGGCACCCATCAATTTGGAGGCGGCGAGTACCGCAAGCGCATTCATCGCGAGATGCTTTCCCGGCGCGCCCAGCTTGAACATCAGTTTCTCGCCGAAGATTTCGGCGTGAACGGTGGACGAATCTTCCTGCAAGGCGAGATCGATCAGGCGCACATCGGATTTCGGATCCGCGCCGAAGCCGACGATCCGCGAAACTTTCGCGGCCTTCGCCGCCGCCTCCAAACGCGAATACTGGCTGTTGTCGCGATTGAGGATCGCGGCACCGCCGGGTTCCAGCCCGAGGAAAATTTCCGCCTTCGCATCGGCGATCGCCTCGATCCCGGAGAAGTATTCGAGATGCACCGGCTCGATCGTGGTGATGATCGCAGCGTGTGGGCGGACGAGTTTGACCAGCGGTGTGATTTCGCCCGCGTGATTCATGCCGATCTCGAACACGCCGAACTTGGCATCCCTTGAAAGCCGCGACAGCGAAAGCGGCACGCCCCAGTGATTGTTGAAAGAAGCGCTCGACGCATGCGTCTCGCCGCTGGGGCTAAGCGCCAAACGAAGCGCTTCCTTGGTGCCGGTTTTTCCGGCCGAGCCGGTGACGGCAACGATCTTCGCGTTCGAGCGCACACGCGCGGCAGCGGCGGCATCGCGCATCGCCTGCAATGTTTCTTTCACGACAAGGAGCGCGGCGTCCGGAAACTTTCCTGCCGACGCTTCGTCAACGACCGCAAGCGAAGCGCCCTTTTCCAGCGCCGCTTCCACATAATCGTGGCCATTGAGCCGGTCGCCTTTGATCGCAACGAAAGCTTCGCCCGGCGCGATCGTGCGCGTGTCGATGGAAACGCCCGCGATGTTCTCCTGTACCGCGCCCTGCAATCTGCCGCGCGTGGCCGTCGCCAGTTCCTGCGCGGTCCATAGCGGGTTCGCGATACTCATGCCCGGTCCTTCAACGCGGCGCTGACCGCTTCATGATCGGTATAGGGAACGATGCGGTCGCGCAGGATCTGGCCGCTTTCGTGACCTTTGCCCGCAATCAGCAACACATCGCCCTGTTGCAAATCATGCACCGCCGTTCGCACGGCTTCGCGGCGGTCCGCGATTTCGGCGGCGCCCGGCGTTTCCTGCATGATCGCATGGCGGATCGAAGCCGGATCTTCGCTGCGCGGATTGTCGTCGGTGACGTAAATTTGATCGGCATATTTCGCCGCAACCGCTCCCATTAGCGGGCGCTTGCCGGGATCGCGGTCGCCGCCCGCGCCGAAAACCACCGCAAGCTTGCGCTTCACATAGGGACGCAATGCGTTCAGCGCGTTCACGAGCGCGTCAGGCGTATGCGC
>CAZFPR010000004.1:0-13267 GCA_964521045.1 uncultured Hyphomicrobiales bacterium | reverse complement strand
TAATCGATGAAGATCGGCGCGCCGTTCTTCTCGCCGGCCAGTTCGAGCCGGCCGGAAGCACCCTTCAGGCTCTCCAGCGCCGCGAGAACTTTGGCAGTCTCGCTTCCCGTCGTTATCGCAAGCCCTGCCGCGACCAGCGCGTTCGAAACCTGAAACCCGCCGACCAGCGGCAGTTTCACGGAATGCTTTTTCCCATCGGCGAGGATTTCGAGACGCTGCGCAAAGCCGTCAATCTCGGCATTCACAAGCTGAAGATTTTTTCCGGCCCGTCCGACGCTGAAATACTTCAGGTCGCGGCGCTTCGAAATTTCTTCCACGCGCTTCGCATCTTCCTCGTCGGCATCGGCGATCGCAGCAGCGCCCGCCGGGAGCAGCGTATCGAACAGGCGCATCTTCGCCGCGCGGTAATCGTCGAACGTCTTGTGGTAGTCGAGATGATCGCGCGTGAGATTGGTGAACGCGCCGGCAGAAAGCCGCACGCCGTCGAGCCGCCGCTGGTCGAGCCCATGCGACGACGCTTCCATCGCCATATGCGTAACACCCTGGCCCGCGAGCCGGTCGAGCAGTTCATGCAGCGAAACCGGGTCGGGTGTCGTGAGACTGCCCGTGACTTCGCCAGACGGCGCGACGAGCCCGATGGTTCCGACGCTTGCAGCCTGCTTGCCGAGCGCCGCCCAGATTTGCCGCACGAAAGATGCGACAGAAGTCTTTCCGTTGGTGCCGGTGACGGCAATCATGATCTGCGGCTGGCGCGGGAAAATTTTCGCGGCCGCCAAAGCGAGCGCACGGCGAACGTCTTCGACGCGGACAAACGGAACCTTCTGGTCGAGACCGGCGGGCCGCTCGCCTTCGCCGATCACGACGCTCGCGCCGTGTGCCACTGCGTCGTTTGCGAACTTCGCGCCGTCGGTCTTCGCGCCGGAGATTGCGAAGAAGGCGTAGCCCGGCTTCGCATTCCTGCTGTCCGCAGTAATGCCGCTTATGCGCACGCCTTCCGGCGCGCCGGCATCGAGAATTTCGCGAAGATCAAACGTGAGCGCCATCATCCATCCTGGCAGGCGCGGATGCACTAGTTTGCAGCGTTCCGCAACTGAAGCATGCTCTGCGCAGTCGGCAGGTTCGTACGCGGCTCGACGCCCAGTAGCGGCGCGATCCGCGCGATGATTTTGCCCGCAACGGGTGCTGCGTTCAAACCGGCGGTCGCCGCTGCCGCCCCCTGCTCCTTCTGCGGCTCGTCCAGCATCACGAGCACGAGATACTTCGGCTTGTCGGAAGGGAAGACGCCCATGAACGCGGTGAGCAGCTTGTTCTTGGAATAGCGGCCGCGCTCTACCTTCTCGGAAGTGCCGGTCTTGCCGCCGACGAAGTAGCCCTCGACTTCGGCGCGCTTGGCGCTGCCGACTTCGACGTTGAGACGCATCAGATAGCGCATCTGGTCCGAGGTCGATTTTTTGACCACGCGCGGCGCATCTTTCCGCGCCTCGGCTTCGGTGCGGCGCAGGAAGGTCGGCTCGATCAGGTAACCGCCGTTGACGAGCGCCGCAGTCGCCTTGACGGCCTGCAACGGCGTCACCGAGAGGCCGTGCCCGAATGCGATCGTCACCGTATTGATCTCGCCCCACGGATTGGGGATCAGCGGCATCGCGCTCTCCGGCAGTTCCGTGCGCAGGCGGTCGAGCAATCCCATCTTCTTCAGGAACGCCTTGTGCGCGTCGACGCCGAGCGCAAGCGCCATGCGCGCAGAGCCGATGTTCGACGAATAGGTGAAGACTTCCGGGACGGTGAGCACGCGGCGCTGCGGATGAAAGTCGTGAATGGTGAACTTGCCGTACTTCAACGGCTGCGTCGCGTCGAAGCGCGATTCGAGCGTCACCTTGCCGCTGTCGAGCGCCATCGCGGTCGTCAGCGCCTTGAACGTCGAACCCATCTCGAACACGCCGGTCATCAGGCGGTTGAAACGCGATGGGTCCTTCGGCGAACTCGGCTTGTTCGGATCGAAATCCGGCAGCGACACCATCGAAACGATCTCGCCGGTGTTTACGTCGATTACGAGCGCGTTGGCGGCCTGCGCCTTGAAGCGCTCCTTGCCGGCGATGAGTTCGTCGCGAACCGCATGCTGCACGTCGAGATCGAGCGCAATCTCGACCGGCGCGAGATTGTGATTGGTGGCAAAGCCCGCGCGGTGCAGCGCGCTCAAACCGCCGCCGTCGATCCACTTCTCGAGCCCGAGAATGCCCTGGTTGTCGACATTCACCTGCCCGAGCACGTGCGCGGCAAGCGCCGCGTTCGGATAGACGCGCTTGTATTCTTTCAGGAATCCAATACCCGGCAGGCCGAGGCGATAGATCGCCTTCTGCTGCTCCGGCGTGATCTCTCGGCGCAGCCAGGCGAAGTAGCGCTTCGAACTGAGGCGGGACCTGAGTTCGGCGCGGTCCAGATCGGGCAGGATTTTCAGAAGGAGATCAGTCGCCTCATCGACATCGATGATGCGGTGCGGCTCCGCGAACAGGGAAGGCGTGCGCACGTCGGTCGCGATCAGCCGGCCGTTGCGGTCGACGACATCCGGGCGCGCCTGCGCGACGGCATCGGCAGCTTTCGCTTTCTGCGAGGCGCTCTGCTCTCGCGCAACGCCGAAATAGATCAGTCTTCCGGCAATCACCCCGTAGACGCAGGCGAAGGCGATCAGCAGCAAAACAATGCGCGCACGCGCGACACCCGCGCCCGCCTTGCGCAGCGACAGGTGCGAAAAAATGTTCTGGAGCCAGCCGAGACGATGCATCACTGTCGCTCCACCGAACCGGTCGGGATTTCATCCGGCGTATTCGCATTCGCCTGCGGTTCGGGCAGCGTCTGCAAAATATCGCCGATCGGATCCGGCTGTTTCGGACGTTCCGGCAGCGTGCTGATACTGCCGAAGCGTTTCGCTTCCACCGGCTTCATCTTGAGATAGCGGACTGCAAGTTCCTGAATGCGATCCGGGGAAGAGAGCTTCGCCCACTCCGCCCGCGCGGATGCGATGCGGTCCTTCTCGGCGCGAATTTCGTTCCGGAGTTTCTGCACCTGCTGGGCTTCGCGGGTCGCATTGTATTTGATGTCATAGACGTAGCCCGCAGCCGCAAGCAGGCTCATCACGATAAGACAGTGCAGGAGACGCAGCATCAGCGGCGCTCCCCTTCGAGCGAAGGCAGCTTCGCAAACAACGAGGCCAGCGGGTCGTCATGCTGTGCTGGCGCCTCCGTCCGCTCGGCAACGCGCAGCTTTGCGGAACGCGCCCGCGGATTTGCCTTGAGTTCTTCTTCACCCGCGGCGAGCGCCTTGCGCGAGATTGCCTTGAAGCTGGAAGGCGCAGCCTTCGCTTCCGGCGCGTGACGCGAGGTTGCCGGCGCCTGCGAACGCGAAGTGATGAAGGTTTTCACCAGCCGGTCTTCGAGCGAGTGAAAGGAAATCGCCGCGAGCACGCCACCCGCTTTCAGAAGCTGTTCCGCCGCAAGCAACCCCTTCGCGATTTCGCCAAGCTCGTCGTTCACGTAGATGCGAAGCGCCTGGAAGGTCCGTGTCGCGGCATCGATGTCGCCGGGCTTCGAATGAATTGCCTCGCGAAGAATCTTCGCAAGCGCGCCGGTCGTAGCGATTTCATTTTCCTTGCGCGCGTCCACAATCGCGCGCGCCGCGAACTTCGCCTTCTTCTCTTCGCCGAGCACGGAGATGATGCGGTAAAGATCGCGCTCGTCATATTTATTGACGACATCGGCAGCGCTGACACCGCTCGCGCTCATGCGCATATCGAGCGGCCCGTCGAAGCGGAACGAAAAGCCGCGTTCGGCTTCGTCGAGCTGCATCGAGGAAACGCCGTAATCGAAAAGGATGCCGTCGACCTGTTCGAAGCCGTGGCGCGGCGCGATCTCCAGCATCTCGGAGAACGGCGCTTCGACCACCGTAAGCCTGCCGCCGAACTCGCTCACGACGCCGGAAGCTTCCGCGACCGTGCGCGGATCGCGGTCGAAGCCGAGCACTTCGCAGCCCGCGGCCGCCAGGAGCGCGCGCGTGTGGCCGCCCGCGCCGAAAGTCGCGTCGATATATTTGCCGCCGTCTTTGGGTTTGAGGGAGGAAACGACCTCCCGGAGCATCACGGGAAGATGACGAGCCGGTCCGCCAGCAGCGCCCGTTTCCGGGCGGCTGCGGCCCGCAATCATCCCGACGACGCTCCGGAAGGTTTTCCTGAAGCTCCGAGCGCCCGCCGGAAGGCGCGCACTTTCTCGGTCGCTTCCGAAAGATGCGACTGGAAGCGCTGGGGCTCCCACATCTGAAACTTGTGGCCGAGACCGACGAAGGTCACCGCGTCGGAAATCTGCGCGTGCGCCTTCAGCGTTTCGGTGAGAACGATGCGGCCTTCCGAATCCGGCTTCAGCGTCTCGCTCCGTCCGAACAGCGCCGCAGAAAATTCCTCGCGCTCCTCCGAGAACGGCGGATAGCGGTCGATCAGCGATTCGATTTCCGAGATAAGCGCCGAGCCGCCCGCGTCCACCGCCGGCCGGTCCAGCGCCGGATGACAGTGCAAGCCTTCGTGTCCGTCGCGCGCAAGCACGGCACGGAACGGCGCGGGAATGGAGACTCTGCCTTTGGCGTCCAGTCGCATCGTGAATGTCGACAAAAAGCGGTTCATCGGAACACCGGACGCAACGACGCCACCCAACTCCCAAGAAACGTCCAAAGGAGCGCGCATTCGGGAGCGGCGAGAGAACCTCTCGCCACGTCACCGGATCGGCTTCAGACCGGAGCGGGATGAGTTGGGATACCATGGGACCCTATGGTCGTCAACGAACGCGGCACGGCAAACGCCGAGAGGCCGCGCAAAAAGCGCGGCTTCTCCACAGGCGATTAACGCGCTGTAAGGCTTAAGATTCGGTTTGCGGAGGCGTGGCCGCAGACGGCGGTTTCTTCGGGAACAACAGCCGCTGGTACAGGAGCCCGATCCCCACCAATACCGCACCGAGGCCGATGAACGACAGCGCCCGCCAGACCCCGGTCAGCCCCGCAAGGTCGATAAAGAAGACCTTGGCGATGGTGGCCAACATCACAGCTGCGGAAGCAAGCCGCACCGCCTTCGACTGCCGTACGATGCCGATGAGAAGCAGCAGCACCGAGAAGGCGAGCCATACGGCCGAATAGGTATAAAGCTCGGCGTCCGACGCGCCGAAGCGGTCGAGACGCGGCCCCTGAAACATCGCGCGCACTTGCAGCGTCAGATACGCCATCATGAGCACGATCGAAGTGACCGCGGCGGCGGTGCGGAAGTTTTCGGTTCGTGTCTTCTGATAGACGACGGCAAGCAAGCCCGCGATGATCGCAGGCAGCAGATAGCCGAGCGTGAGCAAATTGATGTAGCGCCCCTCGCCGATCGAAGCGCCTGTGAAGAACGGGTTCTCGAACGTAAGAAGACCTGCATAGATTCCGATGAAGCTGAGCCCGGCGATGATCTTGCTGCCCACATCGTGCACGATGTTCTTCGTCACCATGCGCGTGCGCTCGAGGCCGATGGTCATGGCAAGCCCGACGATCACGTGCATCGCGAATTGGGTAAACGAACCGCCCTCGCGATAGATGTCGCCGCTGTTGATGTAGTGGCGGATCTGCAACGAGAAGAACAGCGCGGTGAACAGGATCGCGAGCGAGTCCGCGAAGCGCGACGGGATGTCGTCCTTGCGCTTCCGGAGCAGCCATCCCGCCACCCAGAACGAGATTGCCGGCACGCCATAACCCCACAACAGCCAGTTGAAAACGGGCGTCGTACCGAGAGCATCGCCGACGATGCGCGGCTCATAAGCGATGCGGGCGATAACGAAGAGACATGCCGCCGCCGCGAGCCAGCGCAGGAACGGAAGTCCCCGTTTGCTCTCGACGTAGGCGATGCCCGCCGCCATCAGCGCGAACGAAACCGTGAGCCAGCCTTTTTCCAGCGCGAAGGTAAGCGCGAGCGCAAGCGAGATGATCGAGCCGGTGGCGAAGATCGCAGCCGCGGAAGCCGATCCAGGCTTCGCTTCCCGCTTCGAAAGAGCCTCGGTCATGTAGGCGAAGATCGCGGCGAGCGCCACGGCAATACCGGCAAACGGAATGGAGCGCTCCCACAGCGCGATCCGGTAATAAAGCGCGATCATGATCGCGATCGGCGCGATGATCGCGCTTGCCGCCCACAACATGGATTGCGCGGCGGACTTCGTGCGTTCCTGCGCGAGGAAACCCGAAGCGCCGAAGAGTGCCGCAAGCACGGCGCCAAGCCACAAGTGCGAGCCGAAAGTTGCCTTGGGCAATTCCGGAACGTTGCCGGAGAGCGGTCCCGGCGCCGCAAGCGGATTCTCGAGGCGCAGTTCGACTGCCCATTGCGCGATCACGAGACCCGCGAGAATTGCTGCGGCAGGCACGGCTCCGGCCGCGGATTCCGCGCGCCACGCAATCGCGATTGTCGCCGCGCATAGAAGTGCGAAAGCGTAGAGTGCAGGAGCTTCGTGATTGCGCGCAACGACAAGGAGCGCGAGCGCGAACAGATATCCCCCAAGCGCACCGGAAGAAATGCCTTCCACCTTGCCCGGCTGCGCAGGCGGCCCATAGAAAAGGCCCGACACGATCAGCGCCGCCGCGAGCGCATAACCCACGACCCCGTGGAACACATGCGGCATCAACGAGTCGCGTGCGAAGTCGTCTATCCCCGGCAGCATCCAGAATACGGCGAAGGCAACTGCCGTGATCGCGAGCCAGCGCCACAGCCGCGCGCGTGCGAGCGCAAAAGCCGCCGCGGTGACGACGGCGAGATAGATATACAGCGCCCAGTAATTGGCCTGGCCGGTCGAAACCAGAATTGGAGAAACGTAAGCGCCGACCAGCCCGAGCCCGGCGAGGATCGGGCCGTGCAGGAGTGCCGCTGCAAGCGTCGCGAGCGCGACCAACCCTAGCGCGATGAAAGCGGCCGCGGGCGAAAGAAATCCGTAGAGCGCATAGGCTGCATAAACCGTCGCATAGGCGACGGTGGTTCCCGCGGCGGTCAGAATGCTCGGAATGTGCGCGCTCGGCACACCGGCGATGCTCGATTTGCTTTCCTTCCGGCGCATCCATTCGCCGGCAGCAACGAGAAGTGCCGCGAGAAGAAGACCAAGGACGATGCGCAGACCCGGGCCGATGAGCTCGGCCTCGATCGAATAGCGCACGAGGAAGATGCCGCCGAGCGCGAGCGCGAGACCGCCGACCCACACGACCCAGCGCGTGCCAAACTGTTCTTCGAAACTCGTGTCGCTCTTCGGCGGAGATGCAGGACGCGGTGCGCGCGGCGGAGGTGCCGACGCGGCGGGTGCCGCTGGTTGCGCAGCGGCCGGCGTTTCGCTCACGGTTTCTGCCGGTGTCGAAGCAGCTTCCGCTCGCGGCTGCCGCGGAGGTCTGGGTGCGGCCACCGCCGCAGACGGAGTTTCGATACCGAGGCGCTTCTCGATTTCGCGCAGGCGCAGATCGATTTTGCGAAGCTGATCGCTCTGCCCGATCGTCTTGAAGAAAGCGACGATTGCCATCACCGGCAAGGCAAGTATCAGCAGCCCAAGCAGCGCCCATTCCATGGCATTCCCCCGCTTCCTTAACCCCGCGCGATGCTATCGCAGGGGAGATGGGAAGCGAAGGTGTCCTCACCCCCTTGTGAAAACCCCGCGGAAGTGGAATTGCGGGCTGGAAGAACAAGAGCAAAAACCGCCGTGCAGCAGACCTTCGAAGCCGATTCCCGCTGCGTCAGCGCAGTCGCCCCCTCACCCAATGTGAGTGAGCGCACCTGTGCGCCGGATGTCCTGCTGCTGCATTACACCGGCATGCCGACTGCCGAAGGCGCGCTGCAATGGCTCTGCAATCCGGAGAGCAAGGTCTCGTCCCACTACTTCGTCGATGAAGACGGAAAAATATCGCAACTCGTCCCGGAACGCCTGCGCGGCCATCACGCCGGTGTTTCTTCATGGGAAGGCACCACCGACATCAACTCGCGTTCGATCGGCATCGAGATCGTGAACCCGGGGCACGAACACGGCTATCGCGATTTTCCCGGCGAACAGATCGAGGCGGTCATCGCACTCTGCGCCGACATCGTATCGCGTCACAGGATCAAACCGACCCGCGTACTCGCACATTCGGACGTCGCGCCGACGCGCAAGCAGGATCCCGGCGAGAGATTTCCCTGGGAGCCGCTTTACGAAGCCGGCGTCGGACACTGGATCGCGCCGGTTGCGATCGGCGAAGGCGCACTCCTTCAGCCCGGCGACTCCGGTGCCGCAGTGAAAGCCATGCAGGCGGCGCTCAAGGAATACGGTTACGGGATTCCAACGAACGGCGCGTTCGACGAACTTACGACCGCGGTGGTGACTGCCTTTCAGCGCCACTTCCGCCCGGCGCTGATCGACGGCATCGCCGACCATTCGACGCTGCGCACGCTCGAGCGGCTGCTCGCGTCCCGCCCTGCCTGAGAACGGCGCTTCCTCGAGTGCCCGGCGGAACTTTCGGAACAACGCGCGTCCGACAGATTATGGCCCCATTTGCCATGGCATCTCCCGTCAGACCGAATACGGGGACGAGGAATCCGCTCGAAATGAAGTTCATCCGACTGGCGCTGTCCGCAGCAGCGCTCGCCGCAGTCGCGGCCACATTTCCTGCCGCCGCAGAAGAAAATCCAGTTCGCCAGTTCCTGAGCGAAGAGTTCAACGCGGCATCTGAACGCCCCGAAAACGGCAGCGTTCCGGCGGCGCAGACCGCCAACCTTGGCCAACCCCGGCAAGAGCAGAACGAAAACAAGCAGAGCGAAAACAAGAAGAACGAGAATCCCTGGGCGGGATTGTCGCCTTCACCTTCGGCTGCGCCCGTTAAATCGCGGACCCCTTCGCCGAAGCGCGCGGACGACGAGCGCCATGCGCCGATCCTTGTTCTCGTCGACAAGCACGCGGCGGCGCTCGGTCTTCCCGCAGCATTCGCGCGCGCGATCGTGCGGGTGGAAAGCAACTTCAATCCGAAAGCGACCGGCCGCCAGAAAGAAGTCGGCCTCATGCAGATCAAGTACGAGACTGCACGCGGCATCGGCTTCACCGGAACGCGCGAAGAACTCTACGACCCCGATACGAATTTGAAGTGGGGCATGAAATATCTCGCAAGAGCATGGAAGCTCGGCGGCGCCACGCCCTGCGGCGCGGTGTTGCGCTATCAGGCCGGGCACATGGCCAAGCAGGAGACCGCAGCGTCCCGCGCCTACTGCGCGAAGGTCAACGCACACATGGCATCCGCCAACTGATCTCGAAAACGATTCACGATGAAACGGCGCGTCTTCTGTGACCCGCGCCATTTTTCTTGACGGCGGCCACGCACATCCTCATCTGTATTCCGTCAGTCGGCCGGGCAGCCGCGGCGAGCAATCGTCGAGGAAAGTCCGGGCTCCACGAAGATACGGTGCCGGATAACGTCCGGCGGGGGCGACCCCAGGGAAAGTGCCACAGAGAACAAACCGCCGGATCTTCGGATCAGGTAAGGGTGAAAAGGTGCGGTAAGAGCGCACCGCGTTCCTGGCGACAGGAGCGGCACGGCAAACCCCACCGGGAGCAAAGCCAAATAGGGATGACGCGGCCAATTCTTGCGCAAGCAGAACGAGCCGGTTCTCTTCGGACCAGTCATCCGGGTTGGCTGCTTGAGGCGTCTGGTAACAGGCGTCCCAGAGGAATGGCTGCCACGCGGGGGCAACCCCGCCATACAGAACCCGGCTTACAGGCCGGCTGATACCAAGTCTGAGGAGGCCCGGCGGGACGACCGCCGGGCCTTCGCCATTACAAGTTGATGAAAAATATAGGTATCAAATTACCTTTTTCACAGGCAATTTCCCAGGAACAACCTAGCCCGATCAAGCGTTGTGCAGCGAACCGGGGCTTGCGGCGGATTTTTCCGCTTTCCCCCGGACCCGCGGGCTGGCAGCCTCGGGATCAACGCAACCAAAGGGGAGACTGAACCATGCTTCTCACCCGCCGGATTGACGTACTGGCCATCCTCGCTTCGTTCGCCTTTATCGGGGCGATCCTCCTGGGGATGTTCTGAGGGATGTTCTGACCCAGATTTAAATTTCGCACATGGCTAGGCGCCGGGAAGCAGAAGCTTTCCGGCGCTTTTCGTTTGAGACGGAATACAACTATTTGGGGAATTTACTATCAAATACACTTTTAAGTGACATTGATCGATTCCAGCGTACTCTACTTAAAGATGCGGCAAAACAAAACGCAACTTAAGCGTTTAGTAGGAGTACACAGGATGAAACGTATCCTTCTCTGCACGGCTGCCGCTCTGATGATCGCCATCTCCCCTGCCGCCGCTGGCGGCAAGGGGGGCGGCAAGTCCCAGAGCGTCAACGCCAACGTGAACATCGTAACCGGCAAGGGCGGCGTTCTCGGCGCCGTTCTCGGCACGGTGAAGGGCCACAACGGCCTCAACGTGAACGCGAATGTCACGACCGGACGCGGCGGCATTCTCGGCACCGTCCTCGGCGGCCGCTAATCCCCGCGAGCCGCTGAAGACTGCCGGAAGCACCAAGTCCCTCCCCCGCATCCGGCAGAAAGCGAAACGCTAATCCCTGGCGTTTCGGCGGGCGGTGCCTATCCCGGCTCCGCCCGCACCTATTTCTTTTCGCCTTCTTTCTTTCCGCCTTCGCCGAAGCGCTTGGTGAGCGCGAGCGTCGCAATCACCCCTTCGGCTTCCGCGCCGGAGATCAAAAGCGATCTTGCGAAAGCGAACTCGCCCGCGATCCGCACATCTTCGAAGACCTCATGCGAGACTTCGATGCCGGCAACACGGGTGCGCGAGAAAAGCGGCGCATCCCAGTATTTGCGTTGAAGCAAGCGCCCGAAGATTCCGGCCGTGGTCTTGCCGCTCAGATCCCGGGAGATCTTCGCCTGCAAGGCCGTGTTGATCGTCACCGGCGATACCGGAAACGTCGTGTCCTCTGCCGTGCGCGCGAACGAAACTTCGGCACTCCACGGATCGAGTTTCGCGGCGAACGAAACATCGAACAGCATCGCATTCACGTCCGTGAAGAACTCTTCCTGCGACGGAATGCGCAGGAAAGAGAGAGTCCCCGAAAGCGAGAGATCGTCTCCGCCGTATTTTGCATAAGCCGCCGTCTGCACGCGATCGTTGTCGCGGCGAAAGCCGAACAGGTCGAGCGCCTCTTCATACTTTGTCTTCGAGAAGGCGATGGAGACACCCGCCTCGCTTTTGTCTTTCACGTAAGCGATGCCCGGCGTGATCGTTCCGCGCAGATAGCGCATCGGCTGGGGCAGGAAATCTCCGAGCAGGATATTGAGTTCGTTCAGCGATGCGAGCCGCAGATCGCCCGCCACGAAAGGGCGCAAGTCCCCGTCCGCCCGTTGCAGATGCACGCGCTGGTTCGCGAACTCGCTTCGCGTGTCGTAGTTCGACGCCTGCGCGAGCGTGGTGGTCGCATCGATGGCGACATCGCTCCGGTTCTTGTTCGCGAGCCGCAAGCGAAGCCGATAGCTCTGCACCGGCTCGAATTCTTGGCTCTGGTAGCGCGTGAGCGATGCCTCTCCGGTGGCACCCGTGATCCAGTCACCGTGATCGCGGCCATAGGCGAAGCCCGCTTCCCATGCGATCAGCGCCGACCCCTTGCCTCCCGGCGCAAGCAGCGGATTGCTGTCGTAGCCGCCGCGCAGGCGGAAGCTCGCGGCGAACTCCTCTGCGGCATTCGCAGGAAACGCACATAGAAGAAAACAAAAGACACAAAGCCGCCCGCGCATTGCGGGAGGCATAAGCCGTTAGCGATAACCGCGGCTGAAGAAAAACCTTGGCCGGGATTATTCGGCGGCTTCTCCGGGAATCTTTGCCGGATCGTAAGAGAGCAGCGGCTCGGGCGGGACTCAGGCGCGCGGCGAGATCCACTCGATCATCTCGTCGGCAACCTGTTGCCAGCCGTCCTCCAGCATCATGTCATGTGCCATGTCCGGAAACATCCTCGCCTTGACGCCATAGGCGGCGGCGCCGACCTGTTGCGGATTAAAGATGGTGTCCGCCGCTCCACCCATCACCATCAGCGGCGTACGAACTCTTGCCGGCTTGCGCAGATCGAGCATCAGCATGTCGAGAAAGGCGCGATAGGATTCGTCCTGCATCCGCTCGAAGTAACGCTGCACTTTTTCCTCGTTCATGGTCTTCGAGAAGAACGCCTCGCGGACCAGTGCCGGGGTTTCGACGAGCGGCCGCAGGCTAAAGGTCGCGTTGATCCGCAGAATGATCAGCGGATGACGCGCGGTCAGCCGCATCAAAGTCGAGAACACGCCACCCGGAGGAACCGGCGCGAGCAGCAAGGCAGCAGGCGCCTGCCGGGTTTCGAGATATTTCTGGACGACAAAGCCGCCCATCGAATGACCGACAAGAATTGGCAGAGACGGAAGCCCGCCGGCAATCCGCGCGACATCCTGCACGTAATTTTCGACGCTGTGCCAGCACAGGCTCTCATGTCCCTCGCTCGCGCCATGCCCGCGCAAACTCAGCGCATGAGACGCGAAGCCACGCTCCGCGAAATAATCGAGAAAGCCTTGATCCCAGCACCAGGCCCCGTGCCAGGCACCGTGCACGAACAAAACCGGCGTGCGGTACTTCGCCGTGCCTACGCCTTTTGAAATCAGTTCGAGCTTCATGGCCGTCTCCCCGGCAGTGTAGCGGAGAGACTAGTTGCCCGCGCACTCGCTGTCGCGGGCAAGGGCGGACAAACGCCGGGGATTATTCGGCGGCTTCTCTGGGAATCCTTGCCGGATCGTAAGAGAGCAGCGGCGCAAGCCAGCGCTCGGTTTCCTGCACGGTCCAGCTCTTGCGCGCGGCATAATCCTCGACCTGATCGCGGTCGATCCGGCCCACGCCGAAATAGGCGCTCTCCGGATGCGAGAAATAGAGACCCGATACGGCAGCCCCCGGCCACATCGCGTAAGACTCGGTGAGCTGCACGCTCGTCGCCTTGGTCGCATCGAGGAGCTTGAACAAGGTCGCCTTCTCGGTGTGATCCGGCTGCGCGGGATAGCCCGGCGCGGGGCGGATGCCGCGATATTTTTCGAGAATGAGATCTTCGTTGGTAAGCCGCTCATCCGGCTCGTAGGCCCAGAATTCCTTGCGCACGCGCTGGTGCATGCGCTCGGCAAAAGCTTCCGCCAGACGGTCGGCGAGCGCTTTGACGAGGATCGCCGAATAGTCGTCGTTCTTCTTCTTG
>CAZFPR010000003.1:70264-72547 GCA_964521045.1 uncultured Hyphomicrobiales bacterium | reverse complement strand
TAAGGTGGCGTCTTCCAAGGGCGAGTCGATCGAAGCCGCGATCAAGTGGATCAAGTCGCTCACCTCGGAGCCGGAAGTCGGCACGATCTACGACGGCAAGGTCGTGAAGGTCGTCGATTTCGGCGCCTTCGTGAACTTCTACGGCGCGAAGGACGGCCTCGTGCATGTCAGCCAGATGGCGGCAACGCGCGTGAACAAGCCGTCCGACGTCGTCAAGGAAGGCGACATGGTCAAGGTGAAGCTCCTGGGCGTGGACGAGCGCGGCAAGGTTCGTCTCTCGATGAAGGCGGTCGATCAGCAGACCGGCGAAGACATCGAGCACAAGGCGAAGCCCGCGCAGGATCCGGCGGCGGAATAATTCGCCGGCAATACCGAACCGAAAAAGGGCGGCTCCGGCCGCCCTTTTTATTTGCCTGCTTCCGCTCGCTACTTCTTCTTCGCTTTCAGCGCTTCTTTCACCGCCATGCCGAACGCAACGAAGTCTCGCTTGCGCGGCGAGGTCTTGCGCCACACGAGGCCGATCCTGCGCGACGGCTCCGGCGCAGTGAAACGCTGGAGGCTCAATTTTCTTCCGCGCATTTCGCTCTCGACCGCAATCTCGGGAATGAAGGTCGCGCCGTAGCCGTTTGCGACCATCTGCATCACGGTCGAGAGCGAGGTCGCGCCCAAGCCCGCCTTGGTGATCCCGCGCTCGTTCGAACAGAAACTCAGCGCCTGATCGCGCAGGCAATGGCCTTCCTCGAGCAGGATCAAATTCGCCGGGTCGAGTGTTTCCGGGTCGATGCGTGTGCGTTTCATGTCTTCGGACGCCACCGCGAGCAGGAAGCGGTCGTCGAACAGGTGTTCTTCGTGAAGATCCGGCATTTCGTTCGGGATCGCAGCCATCACGAGGTCCAGTTCGCCGCGCGACAGCTCGCCCAGCATCGCCCTGGTCTGCGCCTCGCGCAGTTCGAGCTTCAGCGCGGGAAAGTGCTTCGAGAGATACTTCAGGAGGTCCGGCAGGATATAGGGTGCGAGCGTCGGGATGATGCCGAGCGAGAGCGGGCCGGAAAGCAGTTTGCTGCGGTGTCTCGCGATCGCCGCAAGATCGCTTGCGGCCATCAGAATCCGCGACGCCTGCTCGGCGATCTCGCGGCCTAGCGGCGTCAGCACGATCTCGCCCGGGCGGCGCTCGAAGAGCGAGGCCCCGAGTTCCTCTTCCAGTTCCTTGATCTGCATCGAGAGCGCGGGCTGCGTCACGGCGCATTCCGCGGCAGCCTTGCCGAAGTGGCCGAGCCGGGCCGCGGCCTCGAAGTAACGCAATTGGCGGAGCGTCAGTGCTGGAAGGTCCCTCATACCGATAAGTTAATCTTATCGGTTGCAGCAGGCAATACGATTGGACCTTATGGGCCATGCCGGTCATTTTGAATGCTTCCAAGGAAGAGGAGGAAGCACGCATGGCCGATAAACCCGTCATGACGACCGCGGGCGGCGCGCCCGTCGCCGACAACCAGAATTCGCTTTCCGCAGGCCCGCGCGGCCCGCTGTTGATGCAGGATTTCCACCTGCTCGAAAAACTCGCGCATCAGAACCGCGAGCGCATTCCCGAGCGCACCGTGCACGCCAAAGGCTCCGGCGCTTACGGCACGCTCACGATCACGAAGGACATCACCAAATATTCGCGCGCGAGCGTATTCGCGAAGGTCGGAAAGCAGACCGAGGCCTTCCTGCGCTTCTCGACTGTCGCGGGCGAACGCGGTGCGGCGGACGCCGAGCGCGACGTGCGTGGCTTTGCGCTTCGCTTCTATACCGACGAAGGCAACTGGGACATCGTCGGCAACAATACGCCGGTGTTCTTCCTGCGCGACCCGCTGAAATTCCCCGACTTCATCCACACGCAGAAGCGTCATCCGCGCACCAACATGCGCTCGCCGCTGGCGATGTGGGACTTCTGGTCGCTTTCGCCGGAAAGCCTGCATCAGGTGACGATCCTGATGTCGGACCGCGGCCTGCCGCAGACCTATCGCCATATCGACGGCTTCGGTTCGCATACCTACTCGTTCATCAATGCGAAGAACGAGCGCTTCTGGGTCAAGTTCCACTTCAAGACCGAGCAGGGCATCAAGAACTGGAGCAACGCGGAGGGCGCCGCGCAGATCGCGAACGACCGCGAGACGCATCAGCGCGATCTGTTCGAAGCGATCGAGCGCAAGGAGTTTCCGCGCTGGAAATTCTACGTGCAGGTCATGCCGGAGGCGGACGCCGGCAAGCACTGGTACAACCCGTTCGATCTCACCAAGGTCT
>CAZFPR010000003.1:61301-70254 GCA_964521045.1 uncultured Hyphomicrobiales bacterium | reverse complement strand
GGCCGCATGCGGACTACCCGCTGATCGAAGTCGGCGTGCTCGAACTCAACAAGAACCCCGAAAATTATTTCGCGGAAGTCGAGCAGGCGGCGCTGGCGCCGTCGAACATCGTGCCGGGCATCGGCCATTCGCCCGACAAGATGCTCCAGGCGCGTATCTTCTCTTATGCGGACGCGCACCGCTATCGCGTCGGCATCAATCACCACCAGCTTCCGGTGAACAAGCCGCGCTGCCCGGTGCACACCTATCACGCGGACGGCTCGATGCGGCTTTCAGGCCATTCGAATCCCAACGCCTATTACGAGCCGAACACGGTCGGCGGCCCTGCGCAGGCGGAGCAGTATCGCGAGCCGCCGCTGAAAATCTCGGGCGATTCCGACCGCTACAATCATCGCGACGGCAACGACGACTATCGTCAGCCGGGCGATCTCTTCCGCCTGATGACGGCGGACCAGAAGCAGCAGCTCATTTCGAATATCAAGGCCGCGATGGACGGCGTGCCGGTTGAGATCATCAAGCGGCAGCTCGTTCACTTCTACAAAGCCGATCCCGATTACGGAAAAGGCGTCGCCGCCGCAGTCGGTGTCGATCTCGATGTAGCCTGGGCTGCTGAATAGGCGTTCAGACTGAACGAAACTCACAAAGGGCGGATTTATCATCCGCCCTTTTTTCTTTGTTTTTCAGCGACTTGAACAGGCATTCATTCACGCAGGCGTGATGAAAATGCGATGCGTTCTGTGATTGCCATCACACGCCGTTCAGCGAGGCATCTCTAAATTCCAATCCATCGACGGAGCGATACCCGCTCCCGAGAAAACGGATGGAGAGAGAAATGACCAAGACGAAGAAGTTTGTTGCCGGCGCTGCCGCCGCTGTCGCCCTCGCTGTCGTGAGCCTTTCGGCCGGCACCACCGCCGCCGAAGCCGGCTGGAAGCACAAGCATCACTGGCACAAGCACTACGGCTTCTACGTTCCCTTCGCAGTCGCAGCCCCGCTCGCCTACGGCTACTACAACAACTGCGGCTGGACCTGGAATAAGTGGGGCAAGCAGGTTTACGTCTGCTACTAAAAGTTCTCGGCATGATTTCCGAGATTCCGCCCGGCGCCCCCAGCCGGGCGGATTGCTTTTTGGGCTCGCGAGCGGCTTTAATTCGGGATGCACGAGAAGCGCGAACAGTTCCGGCGAAACAATCAGTTCGTAACCGCGTTGCCAGGCGACCTTTCGGCCGGCCTCTTTGCCAAGGCCGCGCGCAGGAAGCTCGCCGCTGACGAGCTTCTCTTCTCAGCGGGCGACGATGGCGACGGCTGCTACCGGATCGAAAGCGGCCTGCTCAAGCTCTGCATTCTCTCGCCCGAGGGCGGCGAACGCATTCTCGACGTGCTAGGCGCCGGCGCGATCGTCGGCGAACTCTCCATGATCGACGGCGCGCCGCGCTCGACCGCGGTCTATGCGGTGAGCGGCGCGGAACTGTCCTATATCAGCCGCGCGGCCTTCCTCGCTTACGCAGAGAGCCATCCAGTATTGTACCGGCATGTGGCGACGCTGCTTGCGCAGCGGGTCCGGGAAATGAACGACATCGCGGCAGCCTGGAGTTTTCTGCCGCTGGAAGGCCGCACGGCGCACGCATTGCTCGAAATGGCAGAAGCCTTCGGCGAAGATATCGGCGGAGGCCGCCTGCTCATTCGCCACAAAATCGAGCAGAGCGATTTCGCGGGCATGGCGGGTATCGCCCGCGAGAACATCAGCCGCATCCTCAATAAGTGGATGCGCGAGGAATTGATCAGCCGCCACGCCGGCTACTACTGCATCGACAAGAAAAAAGAGATCGAGAAGATCGCTGGCGGTTAGGCCTTAGAACTTCGTCGCGCGCGAAATCTCGCGCATTATCTTGTCGGCGCGATCAGCGAGATTCGGGCCCGGCGCGGAGAATGTAATTCTGGTCTTGAAAAATTTGTCGTTCCTGCCGCCGAGGCACATCACGCTATCCTCGATCCGGCCCTCCCCGCGTTCGATCGCGAAAGACTTGCAGCGGAAGAATGGATTCTTCACCGCAGGAGTTTCGAACTCTTCGCGCTCTTCGACGTTGCGGTAGATTCCGCGTTGCTTCGCAAGATGAATTGTTCTGACCGAGGTTTCGAACTCGTCCTTCTGATCCTTCGCGAAGACGTCCCAGCTCACGGATTTTCTGCCCAGATCGTAAACGAAGATATCTATGCGCGTGCTTTCGCCCGCATACGAGATGCCGTAGCCGATGCCGGGGTGGGTCTTCTCGAACTCGGTGATCTTGCCGCGCGTCATGCCGCCAATGCTGAGCGGAAAGGAAAAGCCGAAATAAGTGATCGCGTCCTGCGCGTGCGCGACGATGACGAACGAAAGCAGCGCGGCTCCTGCGAGAAATGCCCGCAGGCCGCGCATTCCTTACTCCGCAGCCTTCGCGTTGGTGTTCGCGGCGGCCATTTCCTGCCGCAAGGTTTCCGGGTTCGGCATCGCGATCACGTTGTAGCCGGAGTCGACGAAGTGAATTTCGCCGGTCACGCCGGCGGAAAGATCAGAAAGAAGATAAAGCCCGGCACCGCCGAGTTCTTCCAGGGTCACGCCACGGCCGAGCGGCGAATGACGCTGCTGGAACGCGAACATCGCACGCGCATCGCCGATACCGGCGCCCGCAAGCGTGCGGATCGGACCCGCCGAAATCGCGTTCACGCGGATCTTCTGATGGCCGAAGTCCACCGCGAGATAGCGCACGCTCGATTCGAGCGCCGCCTTCGCGAGACCCATCACGTTGTAGTTCGGCATGGCGCGGTCGCCGCCATTATAGGTGAGCGTCAGCATCGAGCCGCCGTTCGGCATCAACTCGGCGGCGCGCTTGGCACCTTCCGCAAACGAGAACGCCGAGATCACCATGGTGCGCTGGAAGTTCTCGCGCGTGGTATCCGCGAAGCGGCCCTTCAGTTCGTTCTTGTCGGAGAAGCCGATGGCATGAACATAGAAGTCGATGGTGCCCCACTGCTTTTTCAGTTCGGCGAATACCGCATCGACCGTCTTCACGTCCTCGACGTCGCAGGGCAGCACCAATTTCGAGCCGACCGACTCCGCGAGCGGCCGCACGCGGCGCTCGAGCGCCTCGCCCTGATAGGTGAAGGCGATTTCCGCGCCGTGTTTCGCGAGCGCCTGCGCGATTCCCCAGGCGATCGAGTGGTCGTTGGCGACACCCATGATGACGCCGCGCTTGCCTTGCATCAGTCCCTGCATTCTAAAACTCTTTACGCATCCAGCTTTTTGAAAAGAAGAGTGGCATTGGTGCCGCCGAAACCGAACGAATTCGACAGCACGCATTTCAGGTCGGCGTTGTCCACGCGCTTGCGCACGATGGGAAGGTCCGCAAATTCCGGATCGATCTCGTCGATATGCGCGCTCTCGCAGATGAAGCCGTTGTTCATCATCAGGAGCGAATAGATCGCTTCCTGCACGCCGGTCGCGCCGAGCGAGTGGCCGGTGAGCGATTTCGTCGCCGAGATCGGCGGAATATTCTTGCCGAAAACCGCGCGGATTGCCTCGATTTCCTTGATGTCGCCGATCGGCGTCGAGGTCGCATGCGGATTGATGTAGTCGATGGGCAGCTTCACGCCTTCCATCGCCATTTTCATGCAGCGGGCCGCGCCCTCGCCCGAAGGCTGCACCATGTCGTGGCCGTCGGAAGTCGCGCCGTAGCCTGCAATCTCGCCGTAAATCTTCGCGCCGCGTGCTTTCGCCTTCGACAGTTCCTCGAGCACGAGCACGCCGGCGCCGCCCGCGATCACAAAGCCGTCGCGATTCTTGTCGTAGGCGCGAGAGGCTCTGGCCGGGGTTTCGTTGTAGCCCGCGGACATCGCACCCATCGCGTCGAACAGCACCGAGAGGGTCCAGTCGAGGTCTTCGCAGCCGCCCGCGAACATCGTGTCCTGTTTGCCGCTCTGGATGAGTTCATAGGCATTGCCGATGCAGTGGTTCGAGGTCGCGCAAGCCGACGAGATCGAATAGTTGAAGCCCTTGATCTTGAACCAGGTCGCGAGCGTCGCGCTCGCGGTCGAAGACATGGCCTTCGGCACCGCGAAGGGACCTACGCGCTTCGGGCCTTTTTCTTTCGCGATCTGCGCCGATTCGACGATCACGCGGGTCGAAGGCCCGCCGGAGCCCATGATGATGCCGGTCTTCGGATTCGAAATCTCGTTCTCTTCCAGTCCGGAGTCGCGGATCGCCTGATCCATCGCGACGTGGTTCCAGGCAGTGCCGCCGCCGTGAAAACGCATCGCGCGGCGATCGACCATCGTGGACGGATCCAGCGTCGGCGCTCCCGCGACCTGACTGCGGAATCCGATCTCGGCCTGATCTTTCGAGAAGGAAATGCCGCTCTTCGCTTCACGCAGCGAAGCCAGCACTTCCTGGGTGTTGTTGCCGATGGACGAAACGATGCCCATTCCGGTGACCACGACCCGACGCATGATTTCCCTCTTTGCTTCCTGCTCGCGCGCAATCAGCGCACGGAAAACTTAGGCCGCCGCTGTCGCATCCTTGAACAGGCCGACCTTCATGTCGCTGACTTTGTAGACGACTTCATCGTCCGCCTTGAGCCAGCCGTCCGCGATCCCGAGCACCAGCTTCGAGCGCATCACGCGCTTGAACTCGACGCCGTAGACGAGCTTCTTCACGGTCGGAACGATCTGGCCGGTCAGCTTCACTTCGCCGACGCCCAGCGCACGGCCGCGGCCTTCGGCGCCGGTCCAGCCGAGAAAGAAGCCGACCAGTTGCCACAAGCCGTCGAGGCCGAGGCATCCCGGCATCACCGGATCGCCCTTGAAGTGGCACTGGAAGAACCAGAGATCCGGCTTCACGTCGAGTTCGGCGCGGA
This sequence comes from uncultured Hyphomicrobiales bacterium, assembly GCA_964521045.1. Lineage (GTDB taxonomy): Bacteria > Pseudomonadota > Alphaproteobacteria > Rhizobiales > Xanthobacteraceae. Next base: position 65,365 of record CAZFPR010000003.1, on the reverse strand, counting down.
CATAGCCCTTGCCGTTGTCGCCGCCGGTTTCCGAGATGTCGGTGATGCGGTCGAACATCAGCATCGGCGGCAGCGGAAGCTGCGCGTTGCCGGGACCGAACATCTCGCCGCGCCCGCAAGCCAGCAGGTCTTCATAGGCGAAGCTTGAACGCCGCTCTGTCATATTCCCTCGGCCGGTTTACCGCCCCTTATCCCTTGATCTGCGTAGCAAACGCAAACGGCCAGCGAAAGCCCGGGGTAAGGTGGGGTTAAATCTATAGAATCCCTGCGTTTTTAGCGATTGTTGCGCGGTTCCGCAGCTATGCGTATTATAATGCACAACCAGTCGCCAGCGCGCTGAGAGGACTTCCCCGCGCAAGCCATCTTGGTTACACCCGAATTCAGGCATGTAACGGTAGCCACAGATGGCCGAGTCAACCAATCGTACGAACCTCCGCCCGGTTTTCGAGGAAGACGACCTCGAACTTCCGGTCGAACGCCTGCGCATCGAGCAGCCTGCGGGTCACCGCACCGGCTGTCCGTTCCACGACGTGCGCGCCATGCTGCGCGATGTGGGGCTTCGCCCGACCCGCCAGCGCCTCGCGCTCGGCTGGCTGATGTTCGCGAAGGGCGACCGGCACATCACCGCGGAATCGCTGCACGAAGAGGCGCTGCGCGCGCGCTTCCCGGTTTCGCTCGCCACCGTCTACAACACGCTGCACCAGTTCACCGAAGTGAAGCTTCTGCGCGAAGTCGCGGTCGATGGCTCGAAAACTTATTTCGACACCAACGCTTCCGATCACCACCACTTCTACGTCGAAGGCCAGAACGAACTGCTCGACATCCCGGGCGCTGAAGTCATGGTCGATCGCATGCCCTCGCCGCCGGAAGGCTTCGAGATCGCGCGTGTCGATGTGGTGGTGCGTCTCCGCCGCAAGCCGCAGTCGTAATTTTACTCGATCACTTCGTCCGGATAGGCGCCCCACAGGAGCGTCTGGAGGATGAATCCGTCGAAACGCTCGCCGGATATCCGGCACCAGCCTTTCGCGCAGCTTCGTAGATTGGCGATCACGCCCGGCTGCAGTTCCGCAATCAGGCGGCCCTGCCCGCTCGCGCGCTCATAGACCGGCACCGTCTTCGTGTCCTTGGGTGCGCGCACGAGAGCCGTCCTGCGACCCGACAAGAGAACCTGATGGACCCAGCCGTCGGCGCCGTCCGAATCACGGATACGCCGCCAGTTCTCGAATTCGGCGATGATTTCGACCGGCAACCCGGCCTTCGCGAAGGTCCAGCGGATTTCGTGGTTCTGGCTGGGGCCGGCGCGGACATGCACTTTATCGCTGCGCAGGCTGACGAAGCGCGGCACCGGGAGCTTGCCTTCCTGCTGCGCGAATGCCGGAGCGGCGGCTGCGGCTTCGACGGACAGCACAATGCCGCAGGCAAGTAGGACGCGAAGGTTTCTATGCATTCCCGTTCCGGATGATTCACGCCCCAGCGGCCAAAAAATCGCCGCAGCGCCGGGATGTCAATAGCGCAGGATCGCGCTTTGCCCTGCTTTGAGTTTCCAAAAACCCTCTGCTAGACAAATCGGGAACCGGCCGGAGGAATCCGGTCATCTCATTGTTGCAACAGGCGTAACGGGAAGCAGAGCGATGCCCAAGAAAAAGCCGCTCGTCGTGGTGACACGGCGCCTTCCCGACATGGTCGAGACGAGGATGCGCGAGCTGTTCGACGCGCGCCTGAACGTCGAAGACCGGGCGCTTAGCCAGGCCGAGCTCGCCGAAGCCGTAAAAATGGCGGACGTGCTCGTGCCCACGATCACCGACCGCATCGACAACGGCGTGCTCGCGCAGGCCGGCCCCAATCTCAAACTGATCGCGAATTTCGGAAACGGCGTCGATCACATCGACGTCGCTTCGGCGCTGGCGCGCGGCATCACCGTGACCAACACACCCGGCGTGCTGACGCAGGACGTCGCCGACCTCACCATGGCGCTGATCCTCGCCGTGCCGCGCCGCATCGCCGAAGGCTCGACGCTCCTCACCAACGATGCCGAATGGGGCGGCTGGTCGCCGACCTGGATGCTCGGACACCGCATGGCAGGAAAACGCCTCGGCATCATCGGCATGGGCCGCATCGGCTCGGCAGTCGCGCGGCGCGCGAAAGCGTTCGGTCTTCAGATCCACTATCACAACCGCCGCAAGGTCGCGGCCGATCTCGAGGAAGAACTCGAGGCAACCTACTGGGAAAGCCTCGACCAGATGCTCGCCCGCATGAACATCGTGTCGGTCAACTGCCCGCATACGCCCGCGACCTATCATCTCTTGTCGGCACGGCGGCTTAAATTGCTCAAGCCCGACGCCTATATCGTGAACACCGCGCGCGGCCACGTCATCGACGAAGGCGCGCTTGCACGCATGGTGGAAGCCGGCGAGCTTGCGGGCGCGGGTCTCGATGTGTTCGAGGAAGAACCCGCGATCAATCCGAAGCTCTTGAAGCTCGCGCGCAGCCACAAGGTCGTGCTCTTGCCGCACATGGCGTCTTCCACGATCGAAGGCCGCGTCGACATGGGCGAGAAAGTCATCGTCAACATCAAGACCTTCATGGACGGCCATCGCCCGCCGGATCGCGTGCTGCCGTCGATGCTCTAGACCGGCCGTGATCGACCACGTTTCCCTGATCGTCTCCGACCTCGCACGCGCCGAGAAATTCTACGACGCCATCATGCATGCGCTCGGCTACCCGAAAGTCGCGCGCGACCCGGAGCGCATCGGCTATGGCGAGCGCTCCTCGTCCGAACATCCCGAGCGCTGCTACATCTCCATTCGCGGCGGACTGCCGAAGCGCTCGGAATCGCGGCGGCACTGGGCCTTCCGCGCGCCGTCGCGGGAAGCCGTGATTGCGTTTCATCGTGACGGACTGGCCGCGGGCGGCATGGACGACGGTGCGCCGGGATTGCGCGACTATCACGCGCATTATTTCGCGGCGTTTCTGATCGATCCGGACGGGAATCGACTGGAAGCGGTCTGCCACAAGGCGGAATAGCTAGCGCGCCTCCGCCCGCGCCTTCTGCACGGAAGCATTCCCCGACAGCGGATTCTCTGGCGACCACTCGTAGCGCAGCGTTTCGAAACGCATGTTGCGCAGATCCATCATCAGCAACCTGCCAACGAGGCTCTCGCCGAAGTCCACGATCGCACGCAGCACTTCGACGGCGGCAAGCGTACCGGCAACGCCCGCAATCGCGCCCAGGATTCCGGCCTGCTCGCATGCAGGCACGGTGCCTTCCGGCGGCGGCTCGGGAAACAGACAGCGATAGGTCGGGTTCGGCTTGCCGTCCGGCGCGCTTTCATGCGCGCGGATCGTGGTCAGCGTCGCATCGAAAATGCCGAGTGCCGCCGTCACCAGCACCTTCTTCTCATGAAAGCAGGTATCGGAAATGAGGTAGCGGGTTTCGAAGTTGTCGGAGCCGTCGACCACGATGTCGTAGTTCTTGACGATGCGCGAAGCGTTCCCGGCGTCGAGACGCACTTCGTGCAGTTCGACATTTACGTGCGGATTGAGCTTCGAGATCGCGAGCGATGCGCTTTCGGTCTTCGGGTGGCCGATCTGCGCGGTCGCGTGAATGACCTGCCGCTGGAGATTCGAAAGCGATACCTTGTCGTCGTCCACGATGCCGAGCGTGCCGACGCCGGCTGCGGCGAGATAGAGCAGTACCGGCGAGCCGAGCCCGCCCGCGCCGATCACGAGCACGCGCGCCGCGCGGATTTTGGCCTGGCCCTGCCCGCCCACTTCGCGCAGCACGATGTGCCGCGCGTAGCGTTCGAGTTCCTCCGGCGACAGCGCCATAAATTCAGCCTCGCGTTTGTTTCGAGCTTCAGCCTATCATGCCGCGATGGCCGCGAACGAGCGTTTATGCTTCCGGAATGGCTGCCTTGCCGCGCTGCTTGCGCTGGCGGCCGTCTTTGGCGCGAGCAGCGCCTTCGCCCAGATCAACGATCGTTGCCCGCGGCTGGTCTCTTCCCTGCCCTCGCCTTTAGCCGAGAGAATGCAGAAAGTTTCGCTGCGGCTCGCGCAGAAGAAGG
>CAZFPR010000003.1:37150-61291 GCA_964521045.1 uncultured Hyphomicrobiales bacterium | reverse complement strand
ATCACCTTCATCGGCCATTCGACCTTCCTGATCGAGAGCGCGGGCGGGATCAAAATCGCGACCGACTACAACGACTATGTGCGGCCCGAGGCGATCCCCGATATCGCGACCATGAACCGTGCGCACTCGACGCATTACACGCTCTCGCCGGATCCCTCGATCAGGCATGTGCTGCGCGGCTGGGGCGAGGGCGAGCAGCCCGCAAAACACGAACTGGAACTCGGCGACGTTTATGTGCGCAACGTGCCGACCAACATCCGGGATTGGCAGGGCGGCACGATACTCAGCCAGAATTCGATCTTCGTGTTCGAGATGGCGGGGCTTTGCATCGCGCATCTCGGGCACCTGCATCATACGCTGACACCCGCGCATCTGGACGCCATGGGCCGGATCGATGTGGTGCTGGTGCCGGTCGACGGCTCGTTTACGCTGAACACCGACGGCATGGTCGAAGTGTTGAAGCAGATCGACGCGCCGGTCGCGATCCCGATGCACATGTTCGGCGAGGGGACGCTACAGCGCTTTCTCGAGAAGATGAACAAGATCTACGACGTGCAGCGGCATCCTTCCGCGAATATCGCGCTCTCGCGCGCAACGCTGCCGAAATCGCGGACCATGATCGTGTTGCCGGGGAGATGATCCCTCATGGTGAGGAGCATCGCGAAAGCGATGCGTCTCGAACCATGAGGTTTATTGCGCTCATCCTTCGAGACGCGAGCGCTTCGCGCCCGCTCCTCAGGATGAGGACCGGGGACTAAATATCCACGTTCGCGGCGAGCGCGTTGTCCTGAATGAAGATGCGGCGCGGCTCGACCTCGTCGCCCATGAGCTTGGTGAAAAGCTCTCCCGCGGCATCGACCTCTTTCACCTTCACTTGCAACAGCGAACGCGCGTTGATGTCGAGCGTGGTCTCCCAGAGCTGGTCCGGGTTCATCTCGCCGAGGCCTTTGTAGCGCTGGAGCGAGAGCCCCTTGCGGCCGGTCGAGACCACGGCGTCGTAGAGCGTCACCGGGCCGAACACCGTCTGTTCGTCGTCCTTGCGCGCAAGCGTTGCGGGCTTGGCGTAGATTTCCTGCAAATGCCCGGCCATCTGGTCGAGCTTGCGCGCGTCGAGCGAATTCAGGAAAGCCTGATCGATCATCACGACTTCCTTCACGCCGCGCAGCGTGCGGGTGAACTTGAAGCCGGTTTCGTCGCTCGCCCCTTCCCAGCCGCGCTCGGTTTCGTCGGAAAGCGAATCGAGGCGCTTCGCGACATAGGCCGCGGCCTGATCGGCGCTCTTCGCGTTCGCGAGCACTTCCGGCGAAAGCGCGCCGGCAATCGCGATCTGCTCCACGACACGGCGGTCGTAGCGCGGATGCAGCCCGCGCAACACGCTGCGGGCCTGCCGCGCCTGATCGATGATGTCGGCGAGATCGCGGCCCGCGCGGGTCTGCCCGCTGGCGAGCTTCAGCAACGCTTCCTCGAGACCGCCGCCGATCAGGTAATCGTCGAGCGCACGCTCGTCCTTCAGGTACTGCTCGGATTTGCCCTTCATCACCTTGTAGAGCGGCGGCTGCGCGATGAAGAGATGGCCGTGCTCGATCAGTTCCGGCATCTGGCGGAAGAAGAACGTCAGCAAGAGCGTGCGGATATGCGCGCCGTCGACGTCGGCGTCCGTCATGATGATGATCTTGTGATAGCGGAGCTTCGAGACGTCGAAGTCCTCGCGGCCGATGCCGGTGCCGAGCGCGGTGATGAGCGTACCGATCTGCTCGGAGGTGAGCATCTTGTCGAGGCGCGCGCGCTCGACGTTCAGAATCTTGCCGCGCAAAGGCAGTACCGCCTGGAAGCCGCGGTCGCGGCCCTGCTTCGCGGAACCGCCTGCACTGTCACCCTCGACGATGAAGAGTTCGGATTTGGCGGGATCGCGTTCCTGACAGTCGGCGAGCTTTCCCGGGAGCGAGGCGATGTCGAGCGCACCCTTGCGGCGCGTAAGCTCGCGCGCCTTGCGGGCGGCCTCGCGCGCTGAAGCCGCTTCCACCACCTTGCCGACGACGGCCTTGGCTTCCTGCGGACGCTTTTCGAGCCACTCCTGCAGCGCTTCGCTCACGACCGTTTCCACGATCGGGCGCACTTCGGAGGAGACGAGCTTGTCCTTGGTCTGCGAGGAGAATTTCGGATCCGGCACCTTGACCGACAGCACTGCGGTCAGGCCCTCACGGCAGTCTTCGCCGGAAAGCGACACCTTCGCTTTCCCGGCAATGCCGGAAGTTTCCGCGTAGTTGATGACCTGCCGGGTCAGCGCCGCGGCGAAGCCGGTGAAGTGCGTGCCGCGGTCGCGCTGCGGAATGTTGTTCGTGAAGCACAACACCGCCTCGTGATAGCTGTCGTTCCACGTGATCGCGCATTCGACCATGACGCCTTCGCGCTCGCCCTTGATCATGACGGGCTGCGAAATCAGCGACTGCTTGTTGCGGTCGATGAAACGCACGAAAGCCTCGACGCCGCCTTCGTAACGCATCTCCTCGACCCGGGGCTCGGGGCCGCGCAGGTCCGAAAAAACGATGCGCACGCCGGAATTCAGGAACGCCAGTTCCCGCAGGCGGTGCTCGAGCGTCGCGAAGTCGAACTCGATCTTGGAGAAGGTCTGCTTGCTCGGCATGAAGGAGACCTTGGTGCCCTTCTTGCCCTTGGCGTCGCCCATGACCTTCAGCGGCTTTTCGGGATCACCATGCTTGAAGCGCATGTAGTGTTCCTTGCCGTCGCGCCAGATCGTGAGATCGAGCCACTCGGAAAGCGCATTCACGACCGAAACGCCGACGCCGTGCAGACCGCCGGAGACCTTGTAGGAGTCCTGATTGAATTTTCCGCCGGCGTGCAGCTGGGTCATGATGACTTCCGCTGCGGAAACGCCTTCTTCCTTGTGAATGTCGGTCGGGATGCCGCGGCCGTTGTCGGTGACCGTGCAGGAACCGTCGGCATTGAGCGTGACGGTCACTTCCGTCGCGTGCCCCGCGAGCGCCTCGTCGATGGCGTTGTCGACGACTTCGTAGACCATGTGATGCAGGCCCGAGCCGTCGTCGGTGTCGCCGATATACATGCCGGGACGCTTGCGGACGGCATCCAGCCCCTTGAGGACCTGGATCGAGTCCGCGCCGTAGTCGGCGGGTTTCTTGCTGCCTTCGGCCTTCGCCATATGCGGAAGTTTCCGTTCGATTCGATGCTGAAATCTGTGCTGAATTTTACCCCATATGGGGTGCCGAAGGCTGCGAAAAAATGGACTGAGGCGGCCGATTCGACCTCGGGTAAGCCGTTGCCCTGGCTCGCTAAATTCGCACAAATCGAGGGCTCCCCGCGCGGGGACGCCAACAGCGGCAAATCGGCTACAGAACGCCGGATTTTTTGACAGCGCAGCCTGCTGCTCAGCCCAGACGAACCGCCTCTCCGGGCGTCACCCGGAAGCGGGTCGCGGAAGCGTCGAGCGCTGAAAACGCACTCTCATCGACGCCCGTCACCAGAACCTGCGCGCCCAACTTTTCGAGCGCACGGAAAAGTGCCGCGCGCCGCTCCGCATCGAGGAACGCGGCGACGTCGTCGAGCAACACGACCGGGGCAAAGCCGTGCATCTGCGTGACTAACCTCGCGTGCGAAAGGATCAAACCGACCAGGAGCGCTTTGCGTTCGCCGGTCGACGCGCGCGAAGCCTCGATCGCCTTCTCCTGATGCAGCACGATCAGGTCCGAGCGGTGCGGCCCTTCGAGCGTGCGGCCCGCCGCGCGGTCGCGCGGACGGTTGTCGCGAAGCCGCATGCGGTAGCGCTCCTCGACTTCCGTGGCACTTTCGATTTCGAGTGCGCGTTCGACCTCGCCGTCGAGTGCGATCTGCGCGGTCGGGAACCCGCTATCCGCGTCGCGGCTCGTTTCGATTTCGGCGGCGAGACGCTTCACGGTCTCCGAGCGGGCGGCGGCGACCGCAATCGCGAGTTCCGCGACCTCGTGCTCGATCGCGTCCATCCATTTGGAATCGAAATTGGGCTCTTCCAGCAGCCGGTTGCGCGAACGCAGCGCACGGTCGAGGCCCGATACGCGCGCCGAGTGCTCCGCGTCGATCGCAAGCACGAGCCGGTCGAGAAATCTTCTGCGCTCGGCACCGGGCCCGAGAAAAAGCCCGTCCATCTCGGGGATCAGCCATACGACGCGCAGATGATCGGCAAACGCCGTCGCGGACGAAACCGGCTCGCGGTCGATCCGCGACTTGCGCTGCGGGCTTTCGTCGCCCGACGGCGCTTCGATCCCCGTACCCAGCGCGGCGTGTCCAAGCGCGCCGTCGACTTCCGCCGCCACCGCCCATGAGCCGTCGCCTTCGGTCGCGGCTACATCCTCGAGCGTGGCGCGGCGCAAGCCCCGGCCCGGCGTCAGAAACGAAACCGCCTCCAGAATGTTGGTCTTGCCCGCGCCGTTCGGCCCCAGAAAAAGCGCCGCGCGTCCCTCGAAATCGAGCGACACCTGCCGGTAGGAGCGGAAGTTCGAGAGTTTGAGTGTGATGATACGGGCGTGGGGGATCACGTCGTTTCGCGGATCGTGCCCGCTCACACCCGCATCGGCATCAGCACGTAAAGCGCGCCGGCGGTTTCCATGTCCTCGATCAGCGTCGGCGAGCCGGGATCCGCGAGCTTGAGCCGCGCCTTCTCGCCTTCGACCTGCTGGAGGATGTCGAGGAGATAGCGGCCGTTAAAGCCGATATCGAGCGCTTCCGCGCCATACTCCACTTCGAGTTCTTCGGTCGCCGAACCCGAATCCGGGTTGATCACCGAGAGCGTGAGCTTGCCGTCGGTGAGCGCGAGCTTGACCGCACGGCCGCGCTCGCTCGAAACGGTGGAAACGCGATCGACCGCCGACATGAACTCGCCCTTGTCGACGATCAGCGTCTTGTCGTTCGCAGCCGGGATCACGCGGGCATAATCGGGGAAGGTGCCGTCGATCAGCTTCGAGGTAAGCACCGCGTTGCCGAGCGAGAAGCGGATCTTGGTCGCGGAGAGTTCGATCTTCACCTCATCGCCCGCGTCGTCGATCAGGCGCTGCACTTCGGTGACGGTCTTGCGCGGGATGATGACGCCCGGCATGCCCTTGGTGCCTTTCGGCGCCTTGATCTCGGCCTGCGCCAGGCGATGGCCGTCGGTCGCGACCGCGCGCAGCTTGTCGTCGATGGCGTGCAGATAAATGCCGTTCAGATAGTAGCGCGTCTCCTCGGTCGAGATCGCAAACTGCGTGCGATCGATCAGACGCTTCAGGTCCGCGCTTGCGATGCTGAAGGAGTGCGTCATCTCGCCGGCGGCGAGATCCGGGAAGTCGGTTTCGGGAAGCGCCTGGAGCGTGAATTTCGAACGGCCCGCGCGGACCTGGAGCTGCGTGCCGTCGGCGGCGCTCTGCAACTCGACCTGCGCGCCCTCGGGGAGCTTCCTCACGATGTCGTAGATCATGTGCGCGGGAACCGTGGTCGAGCCAGTCTGCTTGCCTTCGCCCGGCGCGGTTTCCACGATTTCGAGATCGAGATCGGTCGCCTTCAGTTCCACGTTCGATTTGCCGGCGCGCAAAAGCACGTTCGCGAGAATCGGGATCGTGTTCCTACGCTCGACCACGCGGTGCACGTGGGCGAGGGATTTCGCGAGCTGCGCGCGTTCGATCGTGACCTTCATGGAAAGAACCCGGAATACGCCTTTTCGAGACTATTCCGGCGGCGGGCCAGCCCGATCAGGGCTGCCGGACGCCGCCGGGAACGTCACATTAAGGGTCTGCGCCGGAGGCGCAACTCCTATTCCATCAGCATTCTTTTGAGGACTTCGATTTCCTCGGCCAGCGCCTTGTCGCCCTGTACCAGTCCCTCGATCTTGCGGACGGCATGCAGAACGGTGGTGTGGTCGCGGCCGCCGAAACGCCGGCCGATTTCCGGGAGCGACCGCAGCGTCAGCACTTTCGCAAGATACATCGCGATCTGACGCGGGCGGACCACGTTCGCCGTGCGCCGCGAGGACAGCAAATCCGCGCGGGTCACGTTGTAGTGCTTCGAGACGACGCGAAGGATGTCCTCGACCCGGATGCGGCGCGGATCGGTCGGGCGCACGAGATCGCGGATCACCTCGTCGGCAAGATCGGTGGTCACGGCTTTTTTATAGAACTGGCTGTGATGCAGGAGCCGCGTCACCGCCGCTTCGAGATCGCGGCCGGACTGGGTCACCTGTGCCGCGATATGCGCGAGCACCGGCATCGGCACGTCGAAGCGCGCGTCTTCCGCTCTCAGGAGTGAGGCGCGCGCAATCAGGATGTTGAGGCGCAGTTCTTCGTCCATCGGGCCGACCTCGACGGTAAGCCCGCCGCCCAGCCGCGAACGCACGCGATCCTCGAGATTTTCGAGCTCGACCGGCGGACGGTCGGCGGCGACAACGACCTGACGGCCTGCGTCGGTCAGCGCGTTCAGCGTGTGGCAGAACTCCTGCTGCACGGCGCGGCCCTGGAGGAACTGAAGATCGTCGATGATGAGCGCGTCGATGCCGCGCAGCGCTTCCTTGAAGGCGATCGCCGACTGATTTTTGAGCGCGGCGACGAAGCCGTACATAAATTTCTCGGCAGTGAGATAGATCGCGCGCTTGCCCTGCGCTTCGAACGCATGCGCGGTCGCTTGCAGCAGATGGGTTTTGCCGAGACCCACCGAGGCGTGGATATAAAGCGGATTGAAACGCGGCGCGCCGTTCGCGCCCAAGCCTGCCTCGACGACCTGTTTCGCGGCGGCGTGCGCAAGCCCGTTCTGTTTGCCGACGATGAAAGTCGAAAACGTCATGCGCGCGTCGAGCGGCGAGCCGCCGGGACCGTCCGCGCGCAAATTACCGCCGGTACGAATTGCGCTGCGCCTGCCGAAGCGGTCGCCTTCCGGACCCGCATTCGCCGGAACCGCGGTCTTCTCGTCCGCGACCTGCGAACGCATGACGGCAGTGCGGACGATCAATTCGATCTTCTCGATCGAGGGAAGTTCCACTTTCCAGTGACCCATCAGGCGCTGGAAATGATGTTCTTCGATCCACGACTTCAGAAAGCGGGTCGGAACCGAGAGGCGGGAGCGCGCGCCGTCGCAATCGACGAGATGCACGCTCGCGAACCAGCTCATATAGGTTTCCTCGCCAAGCTCGGCGCGCAGCTTCTTGCGGATGCGCTCCCATCGCGCGCCGAACTCGTCAGCGCCGTGGTCTGCCGCAACCGCATCTGGATTTTTGTTCGGAACGTTCATGCTTCGCTCCACCTTGACTGGTGACGGCGCTGCCTTCGGCGCAACTGTGCGCCAGATAGCTTCGCCGGAATTAAAGGAAAGAAAGTGGTTAGGCGTGGGTGGCTATGTCAGCTTCGCTGCAAACATCGCGATCGGAGGTTCCCGCATGACGAAACCTCGCCGCGAAACGAGAAAATTTGATGTCTGAGAAACCCGGATTTCTGCTTCATTGCCGCCCCGCTCGGCGCGCGAAATAATTCCGCGCTCGTATTTCTGTTGTTTTTCTAACCGGCGTTACCGCCGGGTACGCTGCCTGCCGTCACGTCGTCTCAGTTTTCTGCGCCGCAATCCTCGCGGCGGCGGCGTCTCCGGAGACAAAACGTCCCCGCCTCAAGAATTTGAGTGCGACACACCAGAACCCTGAAGATGAAGCCCGCCGGAAAGCCCCGGAGGACGATTTGACGATAGCAGCGCTTTCGAAGTCCGCAACGGGCTTTTATCGGCATCTTCTGCGCGTATTCGCATACGCATGCAACGGGCGCTCGTTCGTCCCTACAGTCTCGCGCGCAACGCGCTGACTCTTCTACCAGAATCGCTTTGTCATGAAGTTCCACGCATGACAGTTCGGCAACGAAATGATGAAACGCGAAATCCGCCTGCGTTCAGGTGTAATCGCGGAATTTCCAACTCCATGCCTTCGCTTTACCGGCAAGGTTCTGGGAATCATTGCGATTTTCTTTCAAAGTAACCGGAGTAGCCCTGCACTCCGGCGCTCGCTTGCGCGCGAAAATTTCTTGAAAAATTTTCCTGCGGCCCGGACAATCATAGAACGGCGGGACGTAAACGCAAAAAGCCCGGCGCGCGGCCGGGCTTTTCAAAACTTTTCGCTATGATTTCAGCGCGAACGCTTAGCCGAGCTTCTTTACGCGCGCAGTAAGACGCGAAACCGTACGCGAAGCGGTGTTGCGATGGATCACGCCGGTCTGTGCAGCGCGGACGATCGCGGGCTCCGCCGCCTTCAGCGCTTCGCGCGCCAGCTTCGCATCGCCGCCGGTAATCGCTTCCTCGACCTTGCGCACGAGCGTGCGCATACGCGAGCGGCGATTGACATTGATCTTGGTGCGGCGGGCGATCTTGCGCGACGCTTTTTTCGCAGAAGTCGTATTGGCCATGAAGCCTGAACCGTAAGTTTAGTTGTTCGAAAGCCGGAAGCGACCGCGAAAGCCGGTCTTGCTACGGCGCGCGTTCCTATAGGCGGGACGCATAGCCCCGTCAATCAAAGAATGCGGCGCAAAATCGCTATATTTTACCGGTGTTTGAAGCCCGGCGGGCGCTTGCCGACAAAGGCGTTCATGCCTTCCTTCTGGTCGTGGGTCCCGAACAGCGACTGGAACAGGCGGCGCTCGAAGCGGATGCCCTCGGTGAGCGAGAGTTCGAACGAGCGGTTAACGCTTTCCTTGGCCATCATGACCGCCGGCAGCGAGAGCCCCGCGATGGTCTCCGCGGCTTTAAGCGCTTCCTTCGGCAGATCGGCGAGCGGGACGATGCGCGCGACCAGTCCCGCGCGCTCGGCTTCCTCCGCGCCCATCATGCGTCCGGTGAGCACGAGATCCATCGCCTTCGCCTTGCCGACAGCCTGGGTCAGGCGCTGCGTGCCGCCCGCGCCGGGAATGACGCCAAGCTTGATTTCGGGCTGACCGAACTGGGCATTGTCGGCGGCAATGATCATGTCGCACATCATCGCGACCTCGCAGCCGCCGCCGAGCGCGTAACCCGCGACCGCGGCAATCATCGGCTTACGGAAACGGCCAACGCGATCCCATGCCGTAATGAAATCATCGACATAGGTCGAGGGAAACTGGAGCGGCTCCATTTCCTTGATGTCCGCACCGGCCGCGAAGGCTTTCTCCGAGCCCATGACGAGAACGCAGCCGACATTCGCGTCATGTTCCCAGGCGTCGAGCGCGGAACAGATTTCGCCCACGATCTGCTTGTTCAGCGCGTTCAGCGACTTCGGGCGGTTCAGCGTGATGACGCCGACGCGGCCCTTGGTTTCGACGAGAATGGTTTCGTAGGACATGGCATTCCTCCATCTGGCTCTTTGCTAGCCAAGGCAGCGGACGCCCGCAATCTCAGCGCTGACAGACCGGACAGTAATAGGTGGTGCGGGCGTTCTGGACGATCGCCCGGATTTTCCCTTTGCAGCCGCGGGTCGGGCATTTGACGCCCTCGCGGTCGTAGACGCGGAAGCGGTGCTGAAACATGCCGAGATCGCCGTCGGTCTTCCTGTGATCCCGCAAGCTCGAGCCGCCGGCCTCGATCGCTGCGGCAATCACCTTCTTGATCGCCGGCACAAGGCGTTTTGCGGCCTCGGTCGGAGCGCCTTTCCTGTCCGAGAGAATCCCGGCGGCCTTTTTCGGCGACAGGTGCGCGAGATGCAGTGCCTCCGACACATATATATTGCCGAGGCCCGCGACGATGCGCTGGTCCAAGAGCGCCGCTTTCAGGCTGGTTTTTCGCCCCCTACATTTTTGGGCGAGATAGGCGGCGCTCAGTTCCTCACCCAGCGGCTCCGGCCCGAGGCCCTTGAACAATGCATGGTCCGGAAGCCGGGCGGTGTCGCTCAAGAGCATCGCGCCGAAGCGGCGCGGGTCGTTGAAGGTGACGGTCGCGCGCGGCTGCATGTGAAAGACCACATGGTCGTGGTTTGACGCGACCGAGCGCGGATACATGAACTCGCCGGGCGACGTTTCCTCGTTGCCCAAGAGCACCCGAAACGAGCCCGACATGCCGAGATGCATGATCAGGGTTTCGTCCCGCTCCAGATCGGCGAGCAGATATTTCGCGCGGCGGCGCAGGCGCAAAACCCTGCGGCCCTTCATGCGCTCGGCGAAATGCTCGGGCAGCGGCCAGCGCAGGTTCGCGCGGCGCGCTTCCAACCGCTCCACGATGGCGCCTTCCATGACGGGCGCGAGACCGCGGCGTACGGTTTCGACTTCGGGCAACTCGGGCATAGGGTAACGCTGTTTTCGCTGGACCGGCTGGCGTGATAGCGAAAGCGGAACGCCCGCGCTATGGTCCGGGCGGCCCCACGGAACATCATGACGACGCAAGAGAATTCGACCCATTTCGGCTTTCGCGACGTGCCGCTTTCCGACAAGCAGCGCATGGTCGACGAGGTCTTTCATTCGGTCGCGGGCCGCTACGACCTCATGAACGACCTGATGTCGGCGGGCATGCATCGCGCGTGGAAAGACGCGCTGGTCTCGAAGCTCCGGCCACCGCTGTCGGGACAGAAATTTTCCGTGCTCGATGTCGCGGGCGGCACCGGCGACGTCGCGTTTCGTATCGTAGAAGCCGGCGGCAACGGGGTCGAAGTCACCGTCGCCGACATCAACGGCGAGATGCTCGCCGTCGGGCGCGAACGCGCGGTGGCACGCGGCATCGATCATGCCGTGCGTTTCGGCGAAGTGAACGCGGAATCGCTCGCCTTCCCGGACAAGCATTTCGACGCCGTCACCATCGCCTTCGGCATCCGCAACGTGCCGCGCATTCCGGTGGGCTTGCTCGAAATGTTCCGCGTGCTGAAAACCGGCGGCCAGTTCTTCTGTCTCGAATTTTCGCAGGTCGATGTGCCGGGGTTGGATGCGATCTATGACGCCTACTCGTTCCGCGCGATCCCGGAGATCGGGCGTCTCGTCACCGGCGACCGCGAGGCCTATCAGTACCTCGTGGAATCGATCCGCAAATTCCCTGACCGCGACGGCTTCTCGAAGCTCATGCGGGATGCCGGCTTCTCGCGGGTCTCGGCTACGCCGATGAGCGGCGGCATCGTGGCGCTGCATTCCGGCTGGAAGCTCTGAACTTGTTTTCTGCGATCACGCACCTTTTCCGTCTCGGCCGTGCGGGCTTCGTGTTCGCGCGCGAGGGCGTGCTTGCGCTGATCGATCCCGTCATGCTGCCGCCGGGTACGGCGCCGCTGGTGCGGATCGCGCGCCTGATCGAGCGGCGCGGCGCAGGCTCCAATGCGGTGCGGCTCGCCGCCGCGCTCACGCGCCTCGGCCCCTCTTACGTCAAACTCGGACAGTTCCTCGCGACACGGCCGGATGTGGTCGGCAGCCAGATCTCGCGCGATCTGGAAACGTTGCAGGATAAAATGCCGCCCTTCGACCAGAAGACGGCGGAAAAGATTGTCGCCGATGCGCTCGGCAAGCCGGTCTCTGAACTGTTCGTTTCCTTCAGCGCGCCGGTGGCCGCCGCCTCGATCGCGCAGGTGCATCGCGCGGAATTACTCAAAGACGGCGAGAAAATTCCGGTCGCGGTGAAAGTGCTCAGGCCCGGGATAGAAGGCCGCTTCAGGCGCGACCTGGAGACCTTCTTCTTTGCGGCACGAATGGCCGAAGCGCGCGACCCGGAAGCGCGAAGACTGCGGCTGGTCGCGACCGTCGAGACGCTTGCGCGCTCGGTGACGATGGAAATGGATCTGCGGCTGGAAGCAGCCGCCCTTTCCGAGCTTGCGGAAAACACGAAGGAAGATCCCGACTTCCGCGTGCCGAAGGTCAATTGGGAACATACCGCGCGCACGGTGCTGACCACGCAATGGATCGACGGCATTCCGCTGAACGACCGCGAGCGGCTGGCTGCTGCGGGCCACGATTTCATCCGGCTCTCGAAAGTCATCATCCAGAGCTTTCTCCGGCAGGCGATCCGCGACGGCTTCTTTCATGCCGATCTTCATCCCGGGAACCTGTTTGTGGATGCAGAAGGCAATCTCGTCGCGGTCGATTGCGGCATCATGGGACGCCTCGGCCTGAAGGAACGGCGTTTCCTCGCGGAAATTCTCTACGGCTTCATCACCAAGAACTGGTACCGCACCGCCGAGATTCATTTCGAGGCGGGCTATGTGCCCGCGCATCACTCGATCGAAGACTTCGCGCAGGCGATCCGCGCGATCGGCGAGCCGATCCATGACCGGCCCGCGCACGAAATCTCGATGGCGAAGCTGCTCACACTCCTGTTCGAGGTGACTTCGTTGTTCGATATGCGAACGCGGCCCGAGCTCCTGCTTCTGCAAAAGACGATGGTGGTGGTCGAAGGGGTCGCACGTACGCTCGACCCGCAACTCGACATGTGGACCACAGCGGAACCTGTGGTGCGCGAATGGATCGAGCGGCATCTCGGGCCTATCGGCCGGATCGAGAATGCCGCGACCGAGCTTTCGGGAATTGCGCGCCTCGTTGGTGACGCCCCGCAACTCATGACCCGCGCGTCCGCGGCCTTCGAGCGCTTCGACGAACAGACCCGCGAGGGCCTCGTACTCGCACCCGAAACCGTCGACGCCATCGGCCGGGCGGAAGCCAGGCACTGGCGCTGGGCGACGCTCGCGCTCTGGGTGATCGCGGGCCTCTTCGCCGTCTGGCTGTTCCGCTAAGCCGCACTCTTATTAACGGTGTTTGCGCTTGCGATTGGCAGGCACATGGCTTCGTGCAATTATACAGAAGAGTTCTGATAATTGGCCCTGCATTGTCCAAGCGGGGCCGGAGTTCTGCGTAGAAAATGCCGCTTCAGGGCAAGAAAATTCTGCTCGTCATCGCCGGCGGGATCGCGGCCTACAAGAGCCTCGACCTGATCCGGCGGCTCCGTGAGCGCGGCGCCAAAGTGCGCGTGATCATGACCCGCGCGGCGCAGGAATTCGTGACCCCGCTTGCGGTCGGCGCAGTCGCGGGCGAGCGGCCCTTCACCGAACTTTTCGACCTTTCCGCCGAGTTCGACATCGGGCACATCCGGCTCGCGCGAGAACCCGATCTCGTCGTGGTCGCGCCCGCCACCGCCGATCTGATGGCGAAGATGGTGCATGGACGCGCCGACGATCTCGCATCTACCGTTCTGCTCGCCACCGACCGGCGCATTCTGCTCGCGCCCGCGATGAACCCGGCGATGTGGAATAATCCCGCAACCCGGAGAAACGTCGAGCGCCTGCAAGCCGATGGCGTTGCCTTCATAGGCCCGGAAGCGGGCGAGATGGCGGAAAGCGGCGAGCGGGGTGTGGGCCGCATGAGCGAGCCGCTTTCGATTGTCGCGGCAATCGAAAAAAATCTTTTCGAACTGCCGGCGCGCGATGCGCTGAGCGGCAAAAAAATCCTCGTCACCTCCGGCCCTACGCGCGAGCCGATCGATCCGGTGCGCTACATCTCGAACCATTCCTCCGGCAAACAGGGCCACGCGCTCGCGCGGATGGCGGCCCAAGCCGGCGCTGAGGTCGTGCTCGTGTCCGGCCCGGTAAGCCTGCCCGATCCTTCCGGCGTGAAGACAATTCATGTCGAGACCGCCGAGCAGATGCTGAATGCTTCCGAAGGCGCGCTGCCCGCGGACGCCGCGATTTTTGCAGCCGCCGTCGCCGACTGGCGCGTGGCAACGGAAGCCGCGCAGAAAATGAAAAAGCAGGAAGGCAAGCTGCCTTCGCTCTCGTTCGCGGAGAACCCTGACATTCTGGCGACCGTCTCGCGACACTCCAATCTCCGCCCGCGGTTAGTCATCGGCTTTGCCGCCGAGACCGAGAACCTGATCGAAAACGCCCGCGCGAAACTCCTGAAGAAGGGCTGCGACTGGATCGTCGCGAACGACGTCTCCACAGGCACCTCGACCTTCGGTGGGGCCTCGAACGAAGTGCATATCGTGTCCGCTACCGGCGTAGAAAGCTGGCCGATGCAATCGAAGGACGCGGTCGCGGCATCGCTCGTGAAGAAAATCGCCGCCGCCCTCGGAGGCGCGAGATGAGCGCGATTTCCTTCACGCGGCTCGATCACGGCAAGGATCTGCCGGCACCCGAATATGCGACCGCGGGCTCGGCCGGCATGGATCTCGTCGCCGCCGTCCCGGCAGGCGAGCCGATGAAAATTCTTCCCGGCGCGCGCGCAGCAGTGCCGACAGGGCTTGCCTTCGCCATTCCGCAAGGCTTCGAAGGCCAGGTTCGTCCGCGCTCGGGGTTAGCTTTGAAGAACGGCGTCACCGTGCTGAACGCGCCCGGAACGATCGATTCCGATTATCGCGGCGAGGTGAAAGTCATTCTCGTCAATACGAGCAGCGAGCCGTTCGAAATCACGCGCGGCATGCGGATCGCGCAGATCGTTTCGCCCGCGTCGAACAGATGCAATTACAGGAAGTAAGTTCTCTCGACGATACCGCGCGCGGCAGCGGCGGTTTCGGCTCCACTGGTGTTCAGTCGTCACGAAAGAGTGCTTGAGTATGGCTCGTCTCTCCGAAAAAAGTTTGCTCGCCGTCGCCGCCGTGGTCGATGTCGCGATCCACTCGCGCGGCGCGCCGGTCGCCGCAAAGGCGCTTGCCGAGCGCCACAACCTTCCGCCCCGTCATCTGGAGCCCGTGTTGCAGGCGCTCGTGCACGCCGGGATTCTCAAAGGTGTCAGGGGTCCGCGCGGCGGCTATGAGCTCGCGCGCGAGCGCCGCCGCATCTCGGTCGCGGAGATTTCGCAGGTCGCCGAAAGTTCGGAAGCGGAGAGCAAAGGCAAGAAGCCGCCGGTCGTCGCCAACGTGATCGCGCCCGCGCTCGCCAAGGCCGAACGTGCCTTCGAGGCGGCGCTCTCCGAGATCAGCATCGACGCGCTCTGCCGCGAAGCCGAGCGCGAGGGCATGAGCGAAAACAAAGCGACCGCGGATTTCAACATTTAATTTTCGTTGTTATTCGTTTCATCGACTTGAAAACGTGAATATGCTAGGTCCGCGCTCCAATCAGCGTTGGCGCGTGGGAGCGAAGCATGACCAAGCCGGGCCGCGGTAAAATTTTCGATTCGATTACGGAAACCATCGGCAACACGCCGCTCGTGAAACTGAAGCGGCTGCCGGAGTCGCGCGGCATTTCGGCGAACATTCTCGCCAAGCTCGAATTCTTCAATCCGATCGCCTCGGTCAAAGACCGCATCGGCGTCTCCATGATCGACGCGATGGAGCAGGCCGGCGTTCTGAAGAAGGACACCGTGCTCGTCGAGCCGACCTCCGGCAACACCGGCATCGCGCTCGCTTTCGTCGCCGCCGCGCGCGGCTATCGCCTGATACTGGTCATGCCGGAATCGATGTCGCTGGAGCGGCGCAAGATGCTCTCGCTGCTCGGCGCCGAACTCGTGCTCACGGAAGCCGGACAAGGCATGCGCGGCGCGGTCGGCAAGGCCGAGGAAATCATCGCGCAACTCAAGAACGCGGTGATGCCGCAGCAATTCCGCAACCTCGCCAATCCGAAAATTCACCGCGAGACCACGGCCGAAGAAATCTGGAACGACACTGGCGGCGAGATCGACGCCTTCGTCGCCGGCGTCGGCACCGGCGGCACGATTACCGGCGTCGGCCAGGTGCTGAAGCCCCGCCGGAAATCGCTGAAAATCATCGCCGTCGAACCCGAAGACAGTCCGGTGCTTTCCGGTGGCCAGCCCGGCCCGCACAAGATCCAGGGCATCGGCGCGGGCTTCGTTCCCGAAGTGCTCGACAGAAGCGTGATCGACGAAGTCGTCACCGTCGGCAACCAGACCGCGTTCGAAACCGCCCGCGCGCTGGCAAGGCTCGACGGCATTCCGGGCGGTATTTCCTCCGGCGCCGCGGTCGCTGCCGCGCTCGAGATCGGCAGTAGGCCGGACTACGCGGGCAAGAATATCGTCGTGATCCTGCCGAGTTTCGCCGAGCGCTACCTCTCCACGGCCCTGTTCGAAGGACTGTGAGCCCAAGCCCTCTTCTTTCCGGAGTCCACCGGGGTAAAGTGGCCTGATTCGCGGCCGCGGTGGGCTGCGAAAGAGGGCGAAATCTGCGGCCATGCCGGAAGCGGCGGGAACCGGCACATCGCTACCAAGAGGCAGACTGCTACCAAGAGGCAGACTCTTGCGCGCGAACCGGCCTGAAAGATGCGCGGCCCGTTCCGGTTTCGCGCTTGCGCTCACGCTTGTCTTGTCGCTTGCCTTCGTGACGCCCGCATCCGCTGCGCCCACGCTCGCCGACCGTCTCATGGATTTCGTGCAAGCGCTGAGCCGGCAGGAAGTTACCTCGCTCGCGCTCACGCTCGGCATTCTCCTGTTCGCGGTCGTAACGGCCATCGCATTCCTGCGCTCGCGCGGCAGTGCTGCGGCGGAGCGCTCGGAGGCGCGGCGCGAGATCGCGCGGCTGCGCGCGGAAGCCGACCGCATGACGGCGCTGCTGCTCTCCGAGCCGCAGGTCGTCGTGATCTGGCGGAGCCTGAACGCCGAGCCTGTCGTACTCGGCGATGTTGCCGGCATCAGCGGGCTCGAATCCTCGCGCAGGGTGCTCGCCTTCGGTTCATGGCTCGGCGCCGAACCTGCCGCGGCCATGGAAGCCGCGGTCGATGCGCTGCGTAAACGCGGCAAGGCGTTCGGTTTCTCGATCCTGACGCCGCGCGGCAAACATATCGAAGCCGAAGGCAGGCCGGTCGGCGGCGTTGCGGTATTGCGGCTGCGCGACATCACCGGCGCAAAACGCGACTACGCGGCGGTCGCGGCCAAGCACAAGCAGCTCGAAGACGAGATCGAGCTGGTTCGAAACCTTCTCGAACTGATGCCGGCCCCGGTCTGGATCCGGGACGCGGAAGGCAAGCTCGTGTTTGCGAACCGCGCCTATGCGAGCGCGGTCGAACAATCCGATCCCGACGAGGTAACGGCACGCAATCTGGAACTTCTCGACCAGCCGGTACGCGCGGAGGCCGCGCGCGTCCGTGCGCAGGACGTTCCGTTTCATCGCCGTGTCGGCGCGATCGTCGCGGGCAAGCGCCGTACGCTCGAAGTGTTCGAGGCCGGCACGAAACGCGGCGCAGCGGGCGTCGCGCTCGACGTCACCGAAGCGGAAATCGCGCGCAGCGAAATCGCCCGCATCAACGAAGCGCATCGCCGTACGCTCGACCAGATGCCGACCGCGGTCGCCATCTTCGGCGCAGACCGCAGGCTTTCGTTCTACAACACGGCCTATCTCTCGCTGTTCAAGCTCGACCCGGCATTCCTCGAAGACATGCCGGACGACTCCATGGTGCTCGATAAGTTGCGCGCGCAGCGGTGCCTCCCCGAAATGAGCGACTTCCGCGGCTTCAAGGCGCAACTGCATGACGCCTATTCGTCGGTCGAGCCCAAGCAGACGATGTGGCATCTCGCCGACGGCCGCTCGCTCCGCGTCGCGATCAGCCCCAATGCGCAAGGCGGCGTCACCTATCTCTTCGACGACGTCTCCGAGGGTTACGCGCTCGCAAGCCGCTTCTCCTCGCTCGAAAACACGCAGAGCGAAACGCTGGACGCGCTTGCGGAGGCAGTCGCCGTGTTCGGAATCGACGGCCGGCTGCAATTGCACAACAGCGCATTTCAGGACCTTTGGCGCTTTTCGGACGTCGATCTTGCCGACAAGCCGCCGGTCGATGCGATCCGCCGCCTCTGCCGCGCGATCGAACCCGGAAGCAACGAGGTCTGGAAGGAAATCGAAAAGGCCATTACCGAGTCCGGCGAACGAAGGCCGGTCGCAAACCGGCTCGAACTTTCGGAAGCGAGAAGCTTCGACAGCGCGGTGATGCCGCTGCCCGACGGCGGCTATCTCGTCACGTTCCGCGATATCAGCGATACGGTTCGCGCGGAAAGAATCCTGCGCGAGCGCAACGCCGCGCTGATCGCAGCCGACGCAGTCCGCGATACCGTCATCCGCTATATCTCGCACGACCTTCGTTCGCCGCTGAACAACATCTCGGGTTACGCGCAGTTCCTCGCCACCTCCGAAGCCGGGCCTCTGACGGACAGGCAGCGCGAGTATCTCGGCCATGTGCAGGCATCGAGCGCGGAACTGCTTTCGATCATCGACGGCTTGCAGCTCGCGATTCTGGATGCGGGCGGAAAAAATGTCGGGGCAGCGCAGGTGGAAATCCGCAAGCTGCTCGACACGGTCGCCGGCAACGCGAGGGAGCGTCTCGCCGAAAAGCGGCTCTCGCTCGTGGTCGACGTCCCGGCCGGGATCGGCAGCTTCGCGGCGGATGAAGGGCGCGTGCGCCAGGTGATCGAGAATCTGGTGACCAATGCCGCCATGCACTCGCCGCGCGGCGAAAGCATCGGTCTTTCCGTGGAGCGGCGGCAGAGCGCGATCTTGTTTCATGTCTCCGACCGGGGGCCGGGCATCCCGAAAGACGTGCAGGAGCGGCTGTTTCAGAACCTGGAAACCTTGCCGATCGATTCCACCCACCGCGGTGCGGGCCTCGGGCTATCCTTGGTGCGCTCGGCGATGAAGCTTCAGGGCGGCGACGTCGTCATCGACTCCGAGCCAAACCGGGGTACTGTTGTCACCTGCGTCTTCCCGTTAACGCCGCCGGACACGAAAAACACACCGACGACGCCGTCATGATTGCCCCGCAAAAAACCTGGGAGATCGTCGCCCCCGACGAATTTGCGACCCAGGAACTCGCGCGCGACCTCGCCTCTGCGATTGCGCCCGGAGATGTCGTTGCGATCGGCGGCGAACTCGGCTCCGGTAAAACCGCACTCGCACGCGCGGTCATCCGCGCGCTCGCCGGAGATGAAAATCTCGAAGTGCCGAGCCCGACATTTACGCTGATGCAGGTCTACGAGTTACCGCGCTTCGCCGTCGTGCACGCCGATCTCTATCGCGTGAACACGCTCGCCGAGCTTTCCGAGCTGGGATGGGAGGAAGCCTCCGCGGGCGCGGCCGTGCTCGTTGAATGGCCGGAGAAAGCCGGGCCGCTCCTTCAGGCGGAGCGTCTCGAAATCCATATCGAGCTTGCGCCGGACCTCGGGCCCGAAAGCCGCCGCATCAGTCTGACCGGCATCGGCATCTGGGCAGAAAAGCTCACGCGGCTGCGCGCCGAACATACGCTGCTCGAGGCCTCCGGATTTGACGGCGGACGCCGCCTGCACATTCAGGGCGACGCTTCGACGCGCAGTTACGAGCGGCTCGTGTTCGATGAGGGCGAGCCCGCAATCCTGATGAAGGCTCCCGCCGGCAAGGACGGGCCTCCGATCCGGCAGGGAAAAACCTACGGCGAAATCGCCAAACTCGCGCAGAACATGGAGCCGTTCGTCGCGCTCTCGCGCGGATTGCGCGCGCGAGGATTTTCGGCACCGGAAATTTACGCCGCAGACCTGAACAACGGGCTCTTGCTGATCGAAGACCTCGGCACGGAAGGAATCGTTGAAGGCAATCCTTCGGAGCCGATTGAGGAGCGTTATGCGGTTGCGGTCGAACTGCTGGCCGCGCTGCACGGGATGGATTTGCCCGGCTCGCTGCCCGTGGCGCCGCGAATCGAATACGCGATCCCGCGCTACGACCTCGATGCCTTTCTGATCGAAGCCGAACTCCTGCTCGACTGGTACCTGCCGCACCGTGGCGCGAAGCCTGTCGGCGCGGTCGAACGCGAAGCGTTCCGCGCAATGTGGCGGGATGCATTGATCGAGCCCTTGAGCCATCCGCCGACATGGGTGCTGCGCGATTTCCATTCGCCGAATTTGCTCTGGCTCGAGGCGCGCGAGGGAATTGAGAAGATCGGCCTGCTGGATTTCCAGGATGCACTGATCGGTCCCGCCGCCTATGACGTCGCGTCTCTTCTGATGGATGCGCGCTGCACGGTGAGCCAGGAAACGGAAGTACGGCTCCTGTCGCGCTACGCAATCGCGCGGCTGACGGCCGATCCGTCCTTCGATCACGCGAAGTTCGCGGCGCATTACGTCGCTATGGGCGCGCAACGCGCAACCAAGATTCTCGGCATCTTCGCGCGGCTGAACAAGCGCGACGGCAAACCGCAGTATCTCGGTCACATCCCGCGCGTATGGGGCTACCTGATGCGCGCACTCGAACATCCGACGCTTTCCGCGATCAAGGGCTGGTATCAGGCCCACGTACCGCCGCCGGAAGCGAAGTCCTCCGCCCCGGGAAGAACAGCGCCTTGACCGCGAAGCGGATCGATACGGCGATGGTGCTCGCTGCGGGCTTCGGCAAACGCATGCTGCCGCTCACGAAGTCGATCCCGAAACCCATGGTGAGGGTCGCGGGAGAAACCCTGATCGACCGCGTGCTCGACAGGCTCGCCGCCGCGGGCGCAGCACGCGCGGTCGTGAATGTGCATTACTGCGGCGACGTGCTGATCGAGCATCTCAAGCACCGGGCAACGCCGAAGATCGAAATTTCGGACGAGCGCGATGCACTGCTCGATACCGGCGGTGGTATCGTACGCGCGCTTCCAAGACTTGGAGCGGAGCCGTTCTTTCTCGTGAATTCCGACACGCTCTGGATCGAGGGCGCTTCACCCAATCTGCCGCGTCTCGCGGCGGTCTACGACGATGCGCGCATGGATGCGCTTCTTTTGCTCGCGCCGTCTGCGGGTGCCGTCGGCTATTCGGGAGCGGGCGACTTCGTCATGGATCCGCAAGGCGCGCTGCATAAGCGGGGCGAGCGGCAGATCGCACCCTTCGTCTATGCCGGCGCGTCGATCCTGCATCCGCGGCTGTTTAAGGGCGCGCCACAAGGTCCTTTTTCGCTGGTTCGTAGTTTCGAGGAGGCCGAAGCGAACGGCCGGCTGTTCGGGCTGCGTCTTGACGGAACCTGGATGCATGTCGGGACACCGGATGCGATTCGCGATGCGGAGGATGCCATCCGGAGAAGCAGCGGGTAATCTCGCCGCCCGATGAGCGTTCGCCCCCGCGTTTTCACGATTCCGCCCAGCGCGCCGTTTCTGCGCACGCTTGCGCGCGGCATTCTCGACGGCACGGTGATCCCGGGCTTCGCGCCGCGTTCGCAACCCGAGTTGCTTGCGGACGCGACCATTTATCTTCCGACGCGGCGCGCGGCGCGCGCGCTCTCCGCCGTGTTCCTCCAGGAAACGGGTTTGCCGGCGTTGCTGCTGCCGCGGATCGTGCCGCTCGGCGATGCCGACGAAGAGGCCTTCGCTTTCGAGCCGGGCGGGCTGCCGCCGCTCGAACCGGCGATCCCGACCGGCGCACGAAGGCTTGCGCTGGCTAGGCTGATTGCCGGATTCGCGAAAAAAGAGACCCCGCTCCTTCCCGCTTCGCCTGCGATCGCAATCGCGCTTGCCGACGAGCTTGCGCATCTGATGGACGACTTCATCACGGCAGGCTTGCAATTCACCGACGCGCAGAAGGCCGTCGAAGAAAAGTTTTCCGATTTCGACCAGTACTGGACGCGCTCGCGCGATTTTCTCGCGATCGTGGACCGCGGATGGAGCGCGTTTCTTGCGGAGTGCGGCCGGATCGATGCCGCGGATCGCCGCGACCGGCTGTTGCAGCGGGAAGCGGAAAGGATCGCGCGCACGAAAGGCGGCCCGCTGATTGCCGCAGGCTCGACCGGCACCTTGCCGAAGGTCGCGGCCCTGCTTCGCGTGCTAGCGCACCACGAGAACGGCGCCGTCGTGCTGCCCGGTCTCGACCAGTCGCTCGACAACGATGCCTTCGTCCAGATCGGCGCGCAGGACGAGCCGATGCCGGGCCATCCGCAGTTCGGCCTGAAGCGGCTTATCGAGAAAATCGGGATCGCGCGGGATGCCGTGATCCCGCTCGGCGAAGCCGCCTTCCCGAAGCGCGAGCAAGTGTTCTCTCTGGCGTTCCGCCCGCAGGCGGAGAGCGACGTCTCGCGCAGGCTCGCTCCGGAAAATTCGCTCGACGGCATCACGATTATCGAAGCGGCGGACTCGCGCGAAGAAGCGCTCTCGATCGCGATCGCGCTTCGCGAAGCGCTGCACGAGAAGAAAACCGCGGCACTCGTCACCCCGGATCGTTCGCTGGCGCGGCGCGTCTGCGCGGAGCTTACGCGCTGGAACATCGATATCGACGACTCCGCCGGCTTGCCGCTTGCCGACAGCGAAGCGGGCCGCCTCGCGCGCCTCGCGGCAATGGCCGCAGCCGCCGATGCGGCTCCTTCGGCGATCCTTGCCTTTCTCCATCACCCTTATATGCGCGCCACATTCGCGACCGGGGATGTTGCGCTTTTCGAGATCGCCTGCCTGCGCGGCACGCGGCCTGCGGGCGGCGTTGGCGACCTGCCTTCCGTGATTTCCGCGCGGCGCAAGGACGAATACCACCGCAGCGACCGCCGGCGGCGTTTCGAGGCAGCGCAGTGGGACCGCGCGGCGAATGTCGCGCATAAGCTTTCGGAGATTCTCGCGCCGCTTTGCGCGCTCGCGGAGAAGGAACACGAATTCTCGAGGATCGCGGAAGCCCACCTCGCCTCGCTTTCCGGCGCGCTTTCCGGAACCGAAGGCGACGACCGCGAGGCGATGCTCACGGCACTTGAAGATCTCGCCGAAGCGGGCCGCGATGCGCCTGCGATGACGCTTTCGGACTACGCGGATTCTTTTTCCGCTGCGATCCGCGAGCATACGCTGCGGCCTTCCCGCGCGGAGAACGAGCGGCTTCGCATTCTCGGGCCTCTCGAGGCGCGCATGATCTCCGCCGACCGCATCGTGCTCGGCGGATTGTGCGAAGGCGTGTGGCCGCCGGAGGCGCATACCGACTCTTGGCTCAACCGTCCGATGCGAAGGGAGATCGGGCTCGATCTTCCCGAACGCAGGATCGGGCTTTCCGCGCACGACTTCGTGCAGGCGGCAAGTGCACGCGAACTGTTTCTCGTCCGCCCGCGCAAGCAGGCCGGCGTCGAGACCATCGCATCGCGCTTTCTGCAACGCGTGGCCGCGGTCGCCGGCGAAGGAGACTGGAAGGCGAGCCTTGCGAGCGGAGAGACGTATCTCCGCTGGGCACGCGAGCTGGAGACCGCCGAACGCGTCGATCCCGCATCGGCCCCGGAGCCAAAGCCCCCGCTTTCGGCGCGGCCGCGCCGCTTCAGCATGAGCGACATGCGCGATCTCACGCGCGATCCCTATTCGATCTATGCGCGAAAGATCCTGGGCCTGCATAAACTCGATGCCATCGACGAGGAGCCGGGTGCCGCGGATCTCGGCACGTTGCTGCATGAAATTATTTCCCGCTTCACGGAGAAGCATCCCGAGGCGCTAGGCGCCAAGGCGCTCGACGATCTCCTTGCGATCGGCGTCGATGCGTTCGCGGCCATGGAGAGTTTTCCGGCAGCACGCGCGATCTGGTGGCCGCGTTTCGTGCGTGCCGCAAAATGGTTCGTGGAGGTCGAGCGCGAGCGCCGGAGCGCGATTGCGCGGATTCATGCTGAAGTTGCGGGGGCCTACGAATTTCCCGTGGGCAAGGACCGCTTCACGCTCACTGCGCGTGCCGACCGCATCGAAGCGAAGAAGGACGGCACCCTCGCCGTCCTCGATTTCAAGACCGGAAAGCCGCCGACCTACAAGGAAGCGATTCTCGGCTTCGAACCGCAGCTTCTGCTCGAGGCCGCGATCGCACGCGAGGGCGGATTTCCGGGGATCGCGAAAGGCGCAAAGCTTTCCGAAGCCGGGCCGATCCGGATCACCGGCGACCAGCCTCCGGGCGAATTCAAACTCTTCGCGCTATCGAACCGCAGCGACTTCGCTGCCGTCGCGGAACCTCGCGGAATTTCGGGCGAAGATCATCTCGACAAGGCGGCGGACCACGCGCTCGAAGGCGCGAAGAAACTGCTCGCCGAATATTCGAAGGAGGAAACCGCCTATCTTTTCGCGCCGCGCGTGTTGTGGCAAAAGGATTACAACGACTACGAACATCTCGCCCGCTTCAAGGAATGGTCGGAGGGCGAATGAGCGCAAGCGAAAACGCGCAGCCATCGCCGCAGGCGCAGGCCTCCGATCCGCGCAGCTCCGCCTGGGTCTCCGCGAACGCGGGCTCCGGCAAGACCACGGTGCTCGTGTGGCGCGTCATCCGGCTTCTGCTCGACGGCGAGCCGCCGGGGCGGATTCTCTGCCTGACCTATACGAAGGCCGCGGCGGCGCACATGGCAAAC
>CAZFPR010000003.1:11151-37140 GCA_964521045.1 uncultured Hyphomicrobiales bacterium | reverse complement strand
AAACGAAGTGCTGAAAACGCTTTCGGCATGGGTGCGGCTCGACGACGAAGCGCTGGACGCGGAAATTGCGAAGATCGAATCCGCCACGCCCTCGCCCCGACGCCGCGCACGCGCGCGCCGCCTGTTCGCGTCGGCCTTGGAGACTCCCGGCGGCCTGAAGGTGCAGACCATTCACGCCTTCTGCGACCGCGTGCTGCACATGTTTCCGGTGGAAGCGCAGACGCCCGCGGGCTTCGAAGTGCTCGACGAACTCGGCGAGCGCAATCTTCTGGAAACCGCCCGGCTACAGGTTCTCATGGATGCCGGACGCAATCCCGAATCCGCGCTCGGCAAATCGCTCGCGCATTGCATCGAAATCGCAGGCGACGAGACCATCGAGCAGGTGATCGGCGAGGCCGTGAAAGCGCGGCAGCATTTGGACGGCTTCGACTTCGCGGCCTCCCGCGCGGCGATGCTCGCAGCTCTGAAGCTCTCGGAAAGCGATTCGCTCGATACGATTGCGCGTAAAATTCTCGAAGACGGCGGCATGCCGCAAAGCGAATGGCAGGCGTGCGGAGAGGCCTTGCTGGCACTCGAAGGAAACGCCGCAAAAATCGGAGCCGCGCTGATCGAGGCTGCGCGAACGCCTTCCGTAGATAATTATCTTTCCGTTTTCCTGACCGCGGATGGAAATCCGAAAGCCGACACGACCTTCGGCAAGAAGAGCGATCTTGCGAAGATCGAACACATCCGGGACTGGCTATTTGCGGAGCGTATGCGGCTCGCGGGCTTGCGCGATAAACTACAGGCCGTGAACGAAGTCGAGCGTTCCTGCGCCCTCTTCACCATCGCAGGCGAAGTCGTCGCGCGCTACCGGCAGGCGAAAGAACGCCGCGGCGTACTCGACTTCGCCGATCTCGTGACAAGAACGGTGACACTGCTCGAGCGCGAGGAATCCGCCTGGGTTCACTTCAAGCTCGACGGCGGCATCGATCATATCCTGGTCGACGAGGCGCAGGACACGAGCCCCGAGCAATGGCGCATCGTCGCAAAGCTCGCGGAGGAGTTTTTCGCGGGCAAGGGTGCCTCCGAACACAGGCGCACGATCTTCGCGGTCGGCGACGAGAAGCAGTCGATCTTCGGCTTTCAGGGCGCCGATCCCGTCCGCTTCGACGAAATGCGGATCCGCTTCGCGGCGGAGATCGCGGCATCCGGGCAGTCGTTGCAGGAGCCGCGGCTGCGCCGCTCGTTCCGTTCGACTGCGGTGGTGCTCGGCGCAGTCGACAAGGTGTTCGAGGCGGAGCTTGCGCGCAAAGGACTTTCCGCGCACGACCCGAAAGGACCGCTGCACGAAGCCGTGCGGCAGAGCGCCCCCGGCATGGTCGAAATCTGGCCGGCGATCCCTGCCATCAAGGAAAGCGGCGAGGACGACGGCTGGGACAAGCCGCTCGACCGCATGCGCGAGAACTCCGCCCAGATGCGGCTCGCACGCCAGATCGCCGATGCCGTAAAGGTCTGGATCAACGGGGGGCTCTCCGTCGGCGACCGCAGGAACAACGACCGGCCGAAGGCCGTTACACCCGGCGACATCATCGTGCTCGTGCAACGCCGCGGCACGCTGTTCGAAGCGATCCTGCGTGCGCGGAAACAGGCGGGCGTTCCCGTCGCCGGCGCCGACCGGCTGGTGCTCACCGAGAACATCGCGGTCATGGATCTGCTCGCGCTCGGCGACGCGCTTCTGCTTGCGGAGGACGATCTCTCGCTTGCCTGCGTGCTGAAATCCCCGCTGTTCGGCTTTAACGACGAGGATCTCTTCATGCTCTGTTTCGGCAGAAGCGGGACGCTTGCAGAAAGCCTCGCAGGCGCGGCTGACGCGAAATATGCGGAGGCCGCGCGAACGCTCGCGCGCTGGCGGGAAAGCGCGCTGCATCTGCGTCCGTTCGATTTCTATTCGCGCGTGCTTGGGCGCGACGGCGGACGCAGGAAAATGGTGGCGCGGCTCGGACCCGAGGCCGCCGACGCGCTCGACGAGTTTCTCGCTGCCGCACTTTCTTATGAATCGGCTGAGACGCCGTCGCTCCACGGTTTCCTTTCGTTTCTCCGCCGCGCCAATTCGGAGGTGAAGCGTGACCTCGAGGCGGAAGGAAAGTCCGTGCGCGTGATGACGGTGCATGGCGTGAAGGGGCTCGAAGCGCCGGTGATCGTGCTTGCCGACACCACCACTTTGCCGCCGAAGCAGAAGGAGCCGCGCCTTGTCGCGCTCGGCAGCGGCGAGAACGCGCCGCTGATCTGGAGGGGAAGCAAAGAGGAAACCTCGCAGGCGCTTCTCGATGGCCGCGAGGAGGCGCGGGATCTGCGCGAGCAGGAATACCGCCGCCTGCTTTATGTCGCGCTGACGCGCGCGGCCGACGTACTCGTCGTCTGCGGCGCGCTGAACAAGAATCACAAGGACGGCCGTGCCGAACAGGGCTCCTGGTACGATCTCGTCCATTCCGCGCTTGCCGAAGACGGCGGCCTCAGCACGAAACACAAGGTCCCCTACAGCAAGGATGAAGTGACGCGCTGGCGCGCGCCCGCATTCCCGCCGCTGGCGATGGAGCGCGTTCCGCCGCCGCCTGCTCCGGCACAGGCGCCCGCCTGGCTCGCGCAAGGCCTGACGGAAACTCCCGCTTCGTTCGTCCGGCTGCGGCCTTCTTATCTTTCACGCGATGCCGTTCGCGACGGCCCGCAAGCAGGCGGCGGCAGAACGCGCGGGGTTCTCGTGCATCGCCTGCTGCAATCGCTGCCCGAACTTCCGCGCGAGGAACAGGACGCAGCAGCGCTTCGTTATCTCGCGCAGGCCGCACCTGAACTGAATGACGCCGCGAGAGCGAAACTCGCACGCGAAGCGCTCCATGTGATCGAGCACCCCGATTGCGCGGTACTGTTCTCGCCGCAGAGCCGAGCGGAGCCGGAACTGCTCGCGCGCATCCGCGAAGGCGGGAGCGAGATCGAGATCCCGGCCCGGCTCGACCGGCTTGTCGTGAACGATGACAGCATCGTATTCGGGGATTTCAAGTCCGACATGACGGTTCCGGGATCGCTTTCGGAAATCCCCGCGCACTACCTTTCGCAGCTTGCGGCCTACCGTGCGGCGCTCTCGCAAGCGTTCCCGGGCCGGAAGATCACGGCGCTGCTGGTTTACACAGCCGCGCCGTGCACATTCGAAATACCGCGGGAATCGCTCGATTCCGCATGGCTGCGGCTGAAAACGCAGACGAGCCCTGCGCTCTCCTGATCGTGGCTTGACCCTGCCGCAAGCGCTTCCTACCTATGCGCGAACGGGGATTCCCCCTCTGATTCCAACTTGCCCGAGAGGTCCGCAATGGCCGTCGATAAAGTCTCCGACTCTTCATTCGAAAACGACGTGCTCAAAGCCAAGGAGCCGGTGCTGGTCGATTTCTGGGCCGAATGGTGCGGACCCTGCCGGCAGATCGCGCCTGCGCTCGAAGAAATCGCGGCTGCGAACGGCGGCAAGGTCAAGATCGTGAAGCTCAACGTCGACGAGAACCCGAACGTCGCGTCGAAGTACGGCATCATGTCGATCCCGACGCTCATGATCTTCAAGAACGGCGAAATGGCCTCGCGCCTGATCGGCGCTTACCCGAAGGCCAAGATCGAACAGTGGATCGACACCACCGCCTGAGCTGATTTCGAAATTCCGGAAAAAAAACGCCGCCCGAAATTAAACGGGCGGCGTTTCGTTTGCGGCGAGCACTTCGCCCGCAAGATAGAGCGATCCGGTGATGAGCACGCGCGGGGGCGCTGCGAGATCGAGCTTCTTCACGCGCGTGAGCGCATCGAGGAGCCCGCTCGCCTCCTCGCCGTCGATCTTTGCGTTCCTTGCGGCCGCGACAATCTCCGAAGCCGGCCGCGACGCCTCGCCCGGGGGCGAAACGCCGAAGACATAGCGGGCGATGCCTGCGAAGCGCGCGAGAAAATCCTCCGCACTTTTTGTCGTCAGCATTCCGGTAATCAGCACGAGCGGACGCGGCACCCGCTCTTCCATTTCGCCGGCCGCCGCCGACACCGCGTCGGCGCCCGCTGCATTGTGACCGCCGTCGAGCCAAAGCTCGGAGCCCGCGGGCAACATGGCGGCAAGCTTTCCGCCCGATAAGTTCTGCATGCGCGCGGGCCAGTCGGCTTTTTGCAGGCCGGCCTCGATCGCGCGGGCAGACACGCCGAGCGACGGAACAGCCCGCAGCGCCGCAACAGCAGTGCCTGCGTTTTCGATCTGATGACGGCCGAAGAGACGCGGCCGCGGCAGATCGAGCAATCCTTGCTCGTCCGAATAGACGAGCCTTCCGCTTTCTTCATGCGCGTGCCAGTGCTGGCCGGACACGAAAAGCGGCGCGCCCGCCTTGCGGGCCGCCCGTTCCAGCACGCCGAGTGCCGCATCTTCCTGGCTTGCGACAATCGCCGGTGCGCCGCGCTTGAAGATCCCCGCCTTCTCGCCTGCGATGTCCGCAATCGTGGGGCCGAGATATTCGGTATGGTCGATCGATACCGGCGTGATCACGGTTGCAAGCGGGCGCTCGACGACATTGGTCGCGTCCAGCCTCCCGCCCAGACCTACTTCGAGCAGAAGCACGTCCGCTTCGCTTCGTGAAAACAAAAGAAATGCCGCCGCCGTCGTGATCTCGAAAAACGTGATCTCGCCGCCCGCATTGGCGCGCTCGGTCTCTTCGAGTGCGGCGGCAAGCGCCACGTCGCTGACGATTTGTCCCGCGAGCCGGATGCGCTCGTGAAAACGCACGAGATGCGGCGAGGTATAGACATGCACGCGCTTGCCTTCGGCTTCCAGCATCGCGCGCAGAAACGCGACCGTCGAACCTTTGCCGTTGGTGCCGCCGACATGAATGACAGGCGGCAGCCGCCGCTCTGGATTGCCGAGCGCCGCGAGCAGCCGGTTCAGGCGCCCGAGCGAAAGATCGATCCGTTTCGGATGAAGCGCGCCGAGCCTGGCGAGAACTTGATCAGCAGAGGACATGCTATCTGGAAGGAGAGACCGGGCGGCAGGCCGCCCGATTCAGGCCCCGGCGGGTGCGGCGAGCGACGGCTGACCGCCCGCGCCGTGGGCTTTCGTGAGCAGGCGGCAGATGCGCGCAAGCGTTTTGCGCATCTCGTGGCGATGCACGACCATGTCGACCATGCCGTGGTCGCGCAGATACTCCGCGCGCTGGAAGCCAGGCGGCAGTTTCTCGCGGATCGTCTGTTCGATCACGCGCGGACCGGCGAAGCCGATCAACGCGCCCGGTTCCGCGATCTGCACGTCGCCGAGCATCGCATAAGACGCGGTGACGCCGCCCGTCGTCGGGTTCGTCAACACGACGATATAAGGCTTCTTCGCTTCCCGCAGACGCTGAACGGCAACGGTTGTCCGCGGCATCTGCATCAGCGAAAGAATGCCTTCCTGCATCCTCGCGCCGCCGGAAGCGACAAAGAGAATGAAAGGTGCGCTCTTTTCGACGGCGGTTTCCAGACCCTTGATGACGGCTTCGCCCGCAGCCATGCCGAGCGAGCCGCCCATGAAATCGAAATCCTGCACCGCGACCACAACGGGAACGGATTCGAGCTTGCCGTAGCCGAGCTTGACAGCGTCCTGCATGCCCGTCTTCGAACGCGCATCCCGGATGCGGTCAGCATATTTCTTCTCGTCGCGGAATTTCAGCGGATCGGCAGCAACGCCCGGCACCGCGATGTCGAGCCAGGTTTCGTTGTCGAAGATCGCCTTCATGCGCGAGGCTGCACCCATGCGCATGTGATAATTCGAGCCGGGGATCACCCACTGGTTCGCTTCAACGTCCTTGTGAAAGACGAGCTGACCCGTCGCCGGACACCTGATCCAGAGATTCTCGGGCACCTCGCGGCGGCCGAGGAAAGAGCGGATTTTCGGGCCGACGTTCGAGATCCAGTTCATGGCCGGGGCTCCGGTCGAATACGAGGAAACATTATATAGGTGCGGGCGGCGGTTTCGAAACCGCCTTATTCGGCAGCCTTGCGGCGCGCAGAACGCACACCTTCGGCAAGCGCAGAAACGAGATCGGTGACGGCTTTTACCGTTCTCGGCGTTGCGCGCTGCTTGTCGTCGAGGGTCAAACGGACCGCCTCGACCAGCGCGGAGCCGACAACCGCGGCATCTGCGCCCTCCGCAATCGCGCGTGCGTGCTCCGGCGTCTTCAGGCCGAAGCCTACCGCGATCGGCAGGTTGGTATGGCGCTTGATGCGCGCAACCGCGTCGATCACGTTCGAGGTCTGGGGTGCGGCGGCACCCGATACGCCGGCAATCGAAACGTAATAGACGAAGCCGGAGGTGTTCTTCAGCACCGCAGGCAAGCGCTTGTCGTCGGTGGTCGGGGTCGCGAGACGGATGAAGTTCACGCCTGCCCTCATCGCGGGAAGGCAAAGTTCCTCGTCTTCTTCCGGCGGCAGGTCGACAACGATGAGACCGTCGACGCCCGCATCTTTCGCGTCTTTGAGAAACTTCTCGACGCCATAGATGTAAACCGGATTGTAGTAGCCCATGAGCACGATCGGCGTTTCGTTGTCGTCCTTGCGGAACGCACGCACCATCGCGATCGTTTTCTGGAACGATTGACCCGCGGCAAGCGCGCGCAAGGACGATGCCTGAATCGGCGGGCCGTCAGCCATCGCGTCCGT
Source organism: uncultured Hyphomicrobiales bacterium (assembly GCA_964521045.1). GTDB lineage: Bacteria > Pseudomonadota > Alphaproteobacteria > Rhizobiales > Xanthobacteraceae. The sequence goes on along the minus strand of CAZFPR010000003.1, from coordinate 30,462 downwards.
GAACGGCACGCCGACCTCGATGATGTCTGCGCCGGCCTTCGGGAGCGCTTTCAGGATCGCGAGCGAGGTGTCGTAGTCGGGATCGCCCCCGGTGATAAACGTGACGAGGCCCGCGCGGCCTTCGGCCGCGAGTGCCTTGAAACGGGCGTCGATGCGGGTGGTGACGGTCATTTGGGCGGGATCGCCTTGATCAGGATTTCGCGCACGACCTTGTCCGGGCAGCGCATGGGATAGGTGACCAGCGTTACTTTTTCCTTGGTATCGCGGTCGACGAAGCTGGTTGTGACTTTCAGGTAGCTGCCGTCGCGCTCGAAGATGTTCTCTTCGTTCAGCGCGAACTTGCGGCGGCCGTCGGTTTCGGTGCCGGCGCAGGTCGATGTCTGCTTCTCGGCGTTGAACGCGCAAGTGCCGCTCGTATCCACCGACAACTTCTTCTTCATCTTCGCAATGGGCTGATTGAGTACGGTGAAGAAGCCGCCGTCAGCAAAATGCATCGAGAAACCGGACTGGCAGAACGCCTCGATGATGGCAGGCGCGATCTTCTCGGTCGGATAAACCCAGGCGCCTTCCTTGATGGGATTTTCGCTGAAGCGTTCCTGCGCGTAGCCCGCGAGCACGCCGCCCGCAACCAGCGCCGGAGCAAGAACGGCTTTCGCAAAAACGCGCGCGATCATGCCGACATCTTTTTGTTGATGTAGCTCGCAACCGAGGCGAGATCCTTATCGCCGCGGCCGGACATGTTCACGACGATCAGATGATCCTTCGGCTTGCCGCCCGCAAGCTGCCCGAGTTTGGCGAGCGCATGCGAGGGTTCGAGTGCCGGAATGATGCCTTCCAGACGCGAGCAGAGCTGGAACGCTTCCAGCGCCTCGTCGTCGGTCGCCGAGAGATATTTCACGCGGCCGATTTCGTGCAGCCAGGAATGTTCGGGGCCGATGCCCGGATAGTCGAGGCCCGCGGAGATTGAATGCGCTTCCTCGATCTGGCCGTCGCCGTTCATCAGGAGGTAAGTGCGGTTGCCATGCAGCACGCCCGGCTTGCCGCCCGCGAGCGACGCCGCGTGCTGCTTATCTAAGCCATGACCCGCCGCTTCGACGCCGTAGATGGCGACGTCGCGATCGTCGAGGAAGGGATGAAAGAGGCCCATCGCATTCGAGCCGCCGCCGATGCAGGCGACCAGCGTATCCGGAAGGCGGCCTTCCGCTTCCATCATCTGCGCTTTCGTTTCTTCTCCGATCACGCACTGGAAGTCGCGCACCATCGCAGGATAAGGATGCGGGCCCGCGACCGTGCCGATGCAATAGAAAGTGTCGTGCACGTTCGTGACCCAGTCGCGCAGCGCTTCGTTCATCGCGTCTTTCAGGGTCTTCGAGCCGCTTTCGACGGGACGAACTTCGGCGCCGAGCGCGCGCATGCGGAGCACGTTCGGCTCCTGCCGCGCGACATCGACCGAGCCCATGAACACCACGCACTTGATGCCGAACTTCGCGCAAAGTGTTGCGGTCGCGACCCCATGCATGCCTGCTCCGGTTTCGGCGATCACGCGCGGCTTCTTCATGCGCCTCGCCAGCATGATCTGGCCGAGCACGTTGTTCACCTTGTGCGCGCCGGTGTGATTGAGGTCTTCGCGCTTGAAATAAATCTTCGCGCCGCCGAAATGCGCGGTGAGGCGTTCCGCAAAATAAAGCGGGCTCGGACGGCCGACGAAGTGCTTGAGATGGTAGTCCATCTCCTTCTTGAAGGCGGGGTCCTTCTTGGCTTCCTCGTAAGCCTTCTCCAGATCGAGCACGAGCGGCATCAGGGTTTCGGCGACGAAACGTCCGCCGAAAATGCCGAAATGGCCGCGCTCGTCCGGCCCGGTACGCAGCGAATTCACGCGGTCGCTCAAGATGCCTTCTCCATAGCCGCGCTGCGCGCAGCGCGTACAAACGCAAAAATCTTCTCGCGGTCCTTCACGCCCGGCGCGCTTTCCACGCCCGACGAGACATCGACCGCATCGGGACGCACGGCTTCGATCGCCTGCGCGACGTTCACAGGATTGATGCCGCCCGAGAGCATCATCGGCTTGCCGCGCTTCACGTTCTTCAGAAGCGACCAGTCGAAAGTCTGGCCGTGTCCGCCGGGACGGGTCGCGTCTTTCGGCGCTTTCGCGTCGAATAAAATCCAGTCGGCCACCGCTTCATAGGAAGCGAGCGGCGCGAGATCAGCAGCGGATGCGACCGGAATCGCCTTCATCACCGGCTTCTTCATGCGCGCGCGAAGTTCGGTGACGCGCGCCGGCGTCTCGGAACCGTGCAGTTGATGCAGATCGGGTGCGATGCCCGCCTCGATCGCGTCGATCAGCCGGTCATCCGCATCGACCGAGAGCGCGACAACCTTCGCCTTGCCGCGCGCGCGGGCTGCGAGTTCGCCGGCCTCGGCAGGCGTTACATTGCGCGGGCTCGCAGGAAAAAACACGAGTCCGACCATGTCCGCGCCCGCTTCGAGCGCGGCATCCATCGCTGCCAAGTCCTTGATCCCGCAGATTTTGACGATCATTTTTGATCCTTGGCGCTTCCGATGCCATGACCGCCCGGTCCTGTCCACTTCAAGGCTAGGGCATCCTTGCAAGACGGTTCTGGCAGACCGGCGGCACTGAGGCGTAGTCGTGCGGCCCGACGGATTTACTGGCGCAGCGCGATCTCACGCGAGGCGGTCTCGTCCTGCCGACTGCGTGCGGCCGTCGCCTGAAAGAACGCATCGTTCTCTGCCGACAGCTTCTCAGCCTCGCGCTCGGCCTTTCTCGCGCGGTAGCGCCAACGCATGCGGCCGATGCCGGCGGCTACACCGCCGATCACCACGCCCACTACAATGGCCGCGAACAGCGCCACGAACAGGGGAAGCGTGAAAGCCAAGGCCGGCGTCTCGCGCGAAAACGGATCGAGCGAAAGGGTCACCGGCGCGCGGTTTGCGACCGCCAGGAGCACGAGCACGATGGCGAGCGGAACGAGAACGAGCCAGCGCAGGAGCTTTCGCATTCAGCGGGCTCCGGAAGTTTGGACCGGAAGGAACAATTCTATTTCGCCGGCGTGCGCGGCTTGTTCAGGCGGTCGCGCATTTCCTTGCCGGTCTTGAAATAAGGAACGACCTTTTCCTGCACCTTAACCTGGGCACCGGTGCGGGGATTGCGGCCGAGCCGCGCAGGACGGTTCTTGACCGAGAAGGCGCCGAAGCCGCGCAACTCCACGCGGTCGCCGCGCGCGAGCGCAAGCGTGATCTCGTCCAGGATGGCATCGACGATGTTTTCGACGTCGCGCTGATACAGATGCGGGTTCGCTGTCGCGATCCGCTGCACCAGTTCGGATTTGATCATCGACAAATTTCTGATCCGCCGCTGTGAAACTTCTGTTTCTGTAACCGTCCGGCTAAAGCGCGAAAAGCCGAACGATCAAAATGAGTTGCGTCAGCTATCAATTACGCAATTCAGGGTGCCAGAGCGCCAAAAGCCCGTCAAGCTGCGCACTCGCTGCGGCGCGCAAGACCGAGTCGTTCGAGACCGCCGACGCAAGCGAGGGGAAGCCCGCAAGTTCGAACAGCGACGCCGCAGCGCCAAGCCAGCGGAATTCGGAACCGGCGCGGCCCGTTCGCCAGTCCCTGACCTTCAGATCGGCGGCAACACCCTTGTTCTTCGTGAGCCATTCGCGCGCGGTCTGCTCGTCGCCGATCTCGTCGATCAGCTTGAGCGGCAGCGCCTGGGCCGCGGTGAAGACGCGGCCGTCGGAAACTTTCACAAGCGTGGCCGCATCCATCGCGCGCCGCTCCTGTACGAGGCCCTTGAACCAGCCGTAGCTGTCGGCAACGAGCGAAGCGACGGCGGCTTTGGCTTCCGCCGAGGTCGGCTCGAGGCCGTTCGGCGAAGCTTTGAGCGGCGACGACTTGATACTCTCCACATCGACGCCGATCTTCTGCAAAAGCTGGTGGAAGTTCGGATACTGGAAGATCACGCCGATCGAGCCGATGATCGCGCTCCTGGGCGCGAAGATGCGCTCGGTGCCGAGTGCGGCGATATAGGCGCCCGAGGCCGCGGAGCCTTCGACCACCGCGATCACGGTCTTCTTTTCGGAGAGCTTGCGGAGCGACTTGAAAAGCTGTTCGGAGCCGGTGACGGTGCCGCCCGGGCTGTCGATGATGACGAGCACGGCCTTCGCGCCGGACTTTCCGATCTCGTCAAAAAGCTTTACGCGCTCGCGATCGTTGCGGATCAGACCGCCGATCGTGACCCGCGCGACATGGGCGCTCGATTTTTCGATGTAGTTCGCGCCGCCTATGCCCGCCAGAAGCCCGCCCGCGGCAAGCAATACGGCGGCGACGGCAAATACCCGCCAGAAGGTCACTTTGCGCCGCATGCGGCGGCGGTCGATGGCCTGGTCAACATCGAGAGACATGGCGGTTTCTCCGGTTCGAATGAGCGCGGGCGGTCCAAGCGGTCTATGGGCCGCGATTCCAATTCACGCCACTCAAAAAGCAGTTAACGGCGGATTTTGGTCCGCCGTTAACAAGCCGTTTGCCAAGTTGGAAGCAAGAGGTGCGGTTTACTTGCCGTCCCGCTGCTTCAGCGCGGTGCCGAGAATGTCGCCGAGCGTCGCACCCGAGTCCGAAGACCCGTACTGCGCCACGGCTTCCTTCTCTTCGGCGATTTCGAGCGCCTTGATCGACACGCCGACCTTGCGGGCCTTCTTGTCGAACAGGGTCACGCGGGCATCGACCTTCTCGCCGACCGCGAAACGCTCCGGACGCTGATCGTTGCGGTCGCGCGCGAGATCCGAGCGCTTGATGAAGGCGGTCATGTCGGTATCGACGATCTTCACTTCGATGCCGCCGTCGTTCACCTGGGTGATTTCGCAGGTCACGACCGCGCCCTTCTTGAGATCGCCGGCTTCCGCGAACGGATCGCCTTCGAGCTGCTTGATGCCGAGCGAGATGCGCTCCTTCTCGACGTCGACGTCGAGAACGACCGCTTTCACCATGTCGCCCTTCTTGAACTCTTCGATCACCTGCTCGCCCGGACGGTTCCAGTCGAGATCGGACAGGTGGACCATGCCGTCCACGTCGCCGTCGAGGCCGATGAACAGACCGAACTCGGTCTTGTTCTTGACTTCGCCTTCGACGTTGGAGCCGACCGGATGCTTCTCGGCGAAAGCATCCCACGGGTTCGCCATGGTCTGCTTGAGGCCGAGCGAGATGCGGCGCTTGACCGGATCGACTTCGAGGATCTGCACTTCGACTTCCTGCGAGGTCGAGACGATCTTGCCCGGGTGTACGTTCTTCTTGGTCCAGGACATTTCGGAGACGTGCACGAGACCTTCGATGCCCGGCTCGAGTTCGACGAACGCGCCGTAGTCGGTGATGTTGGTGACGCGGCCCTTCATGCGGGCGCCCACCACGAACTTGTCGGCGATGTTCTCCCACGGGTCGCCCTGCAACTGCTTCATGCCGAGCGAGATGCGGTGGGTTTCGTGGTTGATCTTGATGATCTTGACCTTCACCGACTGGCCGATGGTGAGCACATCCGTCGGATGGTTCACGCGGCGCCAGGCGATGTCGGTGACGTGCAAGAGACCGTCGATGCCGCCGAGATCAACGAACGCACCGTAATCGGTGATGTTCTTCACGACGCCGTCGATCACCTGACCTTCTTCCAGCGAGGACACGAGTTCCTGGCGCTGGCCGGCGCGGGTTTCTTCGAGCACCGTGCGGCGCGAAACGACGATGTTGCCGCGGCGGCGGTCCATTTTGAGGATCTGGAACGGCTGCGGGTTGTGCATCAGCGGGCCGACGTCGCGGATCGGACGGATGTCCACCTGCGAGCGCGGCAGGAACGCCACTGCGCCGTCGAGGTCGACCGTGTAGCCGCCCTTGACCGAATTGAAGATGACGCCCGAAACCTTCTCGTTGTTGGTGAAGGCCTTCTCGAGCTTGCCCCAGCTTTCTTCGCGGCGCGCCTTGTCGCGCGAAAGAACTGCTTCGCCGAGCGCGTTCTCGACGCGGTCGAGGAAGACTTCGACTTCGTCGCCGACCTTGATGTCGGCGGTGCGACCATGGCCCGCGAATTCGCGGAGCGGCACGCGGCCTTCGGTCTTCAGACCGATGTCGATGACGGCGATATCCTTTTCGATGCCGACGACCTTACCCTTGACGACGGCACCTTCCATCACGTCGTTCTTGGTGAACGACTCTTCGAGCATCGCGGCGAAATCTTCGCGGCTCGGATTCTTCGTAGCGGTAGCAGCGGCTTTAGCCATACATTTTCCTAAACGTCAGTGCGCCGGATCGGAGTGGGTTGCGTCTCAAAGCACACGGGCTTTCGAGCGGCTGCTCGACAAGCAACTTCGGCCATCCCTAATTCAGTGAATGCCAAAGCCGGCGCGGTTTCGCCGTACGATCGGAGACGGTGTTTGAATTCGAGCCCGGGAACTTCTGGCCTTAACGCAAAAGCGGTGCGGGCGACCCTCCAGCTACGGCACGCGCTGGTTATGATCGCGTTCGGCCCGCCCGGGGTGCTTCCACGATGGAAAGGGCCGCCCGGAACGCGGCCTCTATATCCAGTCGCGTGGTATCGAGCAAGACGGCGTCCGGGGCCGCTTTCAGGGGGGCGACCGAGCGCTCCGAATCGCGCTCGTCGCGCCTTTTGATGTCGGCGAGCACCGCCTCGAAGACTGCCGCCTCGCCGCGGTCCTGAAGTTCCCGGAACCGGCGGCGGGCGCGCTCTTCGGGCGTGGCGGTCACGAACAATTTCACATCTGCCTCGGGCGCGATCACCGTCCCGGCGTCACGCCCGTCGAGCACCGCACCCCCCGGCTGGCGGGCGAAGTCCTGTTGCAACTTGAGCAACGCCGCGCGGACGCCGGGGATCGCCGCAACCTTCGACGCCGCCTCGCCGATTTCATCGGAGCGCAGCCTCTCCTGATTGATTTTGGAAAGATCGAGCGACTGCGCGGCGCGCGCGGCGGCCGCGGCATCGCCGAGCGGGTGCCCGGCTTCGAGCATCAGATAGCCGACCCCGCGATAGAGCAGGCCGGTGTCGAGATGCGGCAGCCCGAGATGCTTCGCAAGACGCCGCGCGAGCGTGCCCTTACCGGACGCCGCAGGGCCGTCGACCGTGACGATCACGCGGAAATCTCCGCATTGAGCCTTTGCATGTTCTCGACGAAGCCAGGGAAGCTGGTCGCGATGAACGCACCGTCGTCGACCTTTACGGGCTTTTCGCTAGCCAGCCCCATGACGAGGAACGACATCGCCAGACGATGATCCATGTGGGTCTCGACGAGACCGCCGCCGGGCACGCGGCCTTTGCCGCGTACGATCAGATCGTCGCCTGAAATTTCGCAATCGACGCCGTTGGCGATCAATCCCGCGGCAGTCGCGGCCAGACGATCCGATTCCTTCACGCGCAATTCGGAGAGGCCGCGCATGCGCGTCTCGCCTTCCGCAAAGGAGGCCGCGACCGCGAGCACAATATATTCGTCGATCATCGAGGGCGCGCGCGCAGCCGGAACATCGGCGCCTTTGAGCGAAGACGCGCGCACGCGAAGGTCGGCGATGATCTCTCCCGCGTCGTCGCGGCGATTTACCTCTTCGATGCGCGCTCCCATCTCGCGGAGCGTATCGACGAGGCCCGCACGCAGCGGATTCAAGAGCACATTTTCGAGAACAATGTCCGAGCCCGGCACGATGAGCGCCGCAACCATCGGAAACGCAGCCGAGGAAATGTCGGACGGCACCACGATTTTCTGCGGCGAGAGTTCCGGCCGGCCGCGCAGCGTAATTTTGCGGCCGTGTTCGCCATGACCGGCTACCGAAATCTTCGCGCCGAAATGCGCGAGCATTCTTTCGGTATGATCGCGGGTGGCTTCCTTTTCGATCACGGTGGTTTCGCCGTCGGCGCAAAGCCCGCACAGAAGCACCGCCGATTTCACCTGCGCCGAGGCGACCGGCGTTTCGTACGCAATCGGAATCACCTCTCGCGCGCCGCGCAGGCGCAACGGCAGTCTGCCGCCCTCGGCCTGCTCCACGACTTCCGCACCCATCTGCACCAGCGGATCGAGAATGCGGCGCATCGGACGTTTTCTCAGAGAGGCATCGCCGTCGAAAACCGCCTCGAACGGATGGCCCGCGACCACGCCCATCGTGAGACGGCTTCCGGTGCCGGCATTACCGAAATCGAGCACCTCGCGAGGCGCGAGCAGCGTACCTACGCCAAGCCCGTTCACGCGCCAGCGGCCTTCCGCCTCGCGCGCAACCGAGGCGCCCATGGCACGAACGGCCTTCGCCGTTGCAATGACGTCCTCGCCTTCGAGCAGGCCTTCGATTTCCGTGCGGCCGACGGCAAGCGCCCCGATCAGCAGAGAACGATGCGAGATCGACTTGTCGCCCGGCACGCGCAGCCGGCCCGAAAGCGGGCCGCTTTTTGCGGCCGACATCGGTTGCGCTGCTGAAGAATGGGCGGAGGACCGGGACATCGCGCGGGCTCCCTAGCACAGGGCCTTCGGGGCCGTCTCGCCGGTTCGAATCCGCTCCTTTCGCGCCCTTGACAGGTTTGGGAGTGCAGTCCAAGTGAAGCCGCCTTTGACCCCAGAGTTTTCAAGGAGCGAGCGGCGTGGCGAAACCAGAACTCGGCACCAAGCGCGTCTGCCAGAGCTGCGGCGCCAAGTTTTACGATCTCTCCAAGGACCCGATCGTCTGCCCGAAATGCGGCGCGATCTACGAGGTCGTGATGCCGGTTACGCGCGGTGGACGTCCGGCCGCCGCCGCCGCGGCCGCGGCTGCTGCCGCCGCCACTGCCAAGACGACGGATGAAGCGGACGCAAGCGTCGAAGGCGCGGAGGTCATTTCGCTCGAGGACGCCGACGCGGAAGCCACCGGCACCAAAACCAAGAGCGCAATCGACCAGGAACTCGAAACGGACGAGGCCGTGGAAGTCGAGGGCCACGACGAGGAAGACGATACCTTCCTGGTCACCGACGATGAGGAGGAAGGCGGCGACGTCTCCGACATCATCGGCGACGGCATCGACAAGGAAGACGAGAACTAAATTCGGCGCGTTGGCTTTGCTGCCGTTTGGCAGTAGAGACTTCCGCGTTCCCTAGTCCGGCTCGTTTCGAGTCGCGGCGACGGCCAGTGGGGCCATAGCTCAGTTGGGAGAGCGCTTGCATGGCATGCAAGAGGTCGGGGGTTCGACTCCCCCTGGCTCCACCAAACCTCTCGAATCACCGCCAGCAGTCTTATCGGGCGCGGTTTTTACGCCGCTTGAATGCCTATGCCGTGTTTCCCATATGAGGGAAGCCGGAAGCGGTGCTCGTTTCCGGCTTTGGGTGCCAAATCAGGGCCCATCCACAAAGTCGCTTGGAACGAGGACTTTGCACCATGTCGCGCATTCCATCCCTTTCGTCGCCGTTCCTGCTGGGCTTCGACCAGATCGAGCGTGCGCTCGACCGCGTCTCGAAGGCCGCGGACGGCTATCCGCCCTACAACATCGAAAGGCTGGCGGCGGCGGAAGATAAGCCCGAGCGGCTCAGGATCACGCTTGCAGTCGCGGGGTTCTCCCGCGGCGAACTCGACATCACCGTCGAGCAGAAAGAGCTGACGATCCGGGGCCGGCAGCAGGACGATTCCGCAAACCGCGAATTTCTCCACCGCGGAATCGCGGCACGGCAGTTCCAGCGCACTTTCGTCCTCGCCGACGGAATCGAAGTGGTCGGTGCGGACCTGCGCGACGGACTTCTGTCCATCGATCTGGAACGTCCCGAGCGGGCGAGCCAGGCACGCCGGGTCGAGATCTCGAACGGCGGCGCGAAGTAAAAAGGAGTACGAAGATGACCAATAATCACGAACACGCTCTCACTCCCGAGGCTTTCGCCGTACTCGGCGGCGGCCAGGTCGCTTACGTGCGCGAAATCAAACCGGAAGAAGTGAAGACGCTATTCCCGCAGGCGCCCATGATCGCGCCGGGCATGAAGCTGTTCTCGCTGCATGCCGCGGACGGCACGCCGATCATCGTGACCGACAGCCGCGAAGCGGCGGTCGCGAACGCGCGCGAGCACGAACTCGATACGGTCAGCGTCCACTAAGCGAGGATGAAATCAGGCGGCGTTGCTGGCGGCGGAGGCCGTGAGCAACGCAAACGCCGAATTTGCGTCACGCGCGGCGCGCAGCTTCTTCGCCGCTTCCGGATCGCGCAACAGACGCGCGATGCGCGCGAGCGCCTTGAGATGGTCGGCGCCGGCGGCTTCCGGCGCAAGCAGCAGAAAAATCAGGTCGACCGGCTCGCCGTCGAGCGAATCGAAATCGACCGGCGCATCGAGGCGCGCGAACAGGCCTACGATCCTGTCGAGCTTCGGCAATTTACCATGCGGAATCGCAACGCCGCCGCCGACGCCGGTCGAGCCAAGCCGCTCGCGGCGCAACAACGTCTCGAAAATCTCCCGCTCGTCATGGCCGGTCAGGCTTGCTGCATGCGCAGACAATTCCTGAATCGCGAGTTTCTTGTTGGTTGCCTTGAGCGAGGGGAAGACCGCGTTCGGTGCGAGCAAATCGCTAAGCGGCATGGCCTCTGATCCGTTTATTCCGGTTCCAAAGTCGCGTTGCCATTCATTCGCAACACGTCCCGGGGTGACCGAAGGCGGGGGTATAGGGGCGGTGCCCCGCCCGGTCAACGTCCTATTTGCCGGGCGCTGGGGAAGGATCGATCCATCCGATGTTACCGTCCCGCCGCTTGTAAACGATGTTAATGCCGCCGCTTCCGGCATGACGGAACACCACGACCGGCGCGCCGGTGAGGTCGAGTTCCGCGACCGCATCGCTGACGGAAAGCTCGCGCAGGGCTGCGGTCGATTCGGCGATCGTCACCGGCGACCAGCCTTCCTGCTCTTCTTTTTCCTCATCCGGCGCTTCGATCACGTAGCTCGCCGCAAACTGCTGCGCTTCATGCGCGCGTATGGTGGCGGTACGGTCTTTCAGCCTGCGCTTGTAGCGGCGCAGACGCTTTTCGATCTTCACCGCCGCGTCGTCTGCGGCCGTAATCGCATCCTGCGCGAAGCCGTGCGCCTCGAGCACCGTTCCCGAATCGAGATGAAGAACGCAGTCCGCGCGGAAGCCGGAACCCTCGCGCGAGATCGTCACGTGACCGGACGAGCCGTGCTGGAAATATTTCGAAAGCGCTTCACCGACCTTCTCGGTGATTCTCTCCCGCAGCGAATCGCCTACGTCGACACTCTTTCCGGATACGCGCAGCATTCTTCCTTACTCGCTTTGCTCTAGCCTGAGACCGGGCCGGCGCGCTTTTCGCGGCGGCGTTGTACCGACGACGGAATACGAAGCGCCTCGCGGTATTTCGCGACCGTGCGGCGCGCAATGTCGATGCCGGCGTCTTTCAATTTCGTCACGATGGTATCGTCGGACAGAATGTCGTCCGGGCTTTCCTCGTCGATCAGCCGCTTGATGCGGTCGCGGACGGCTTCCGAGGAATGCGCCTCGCCGCCCTCGGAAGAGGCGATCGAAGACGAGAAGAAATACTTCAGCTCGAAGATGCCGCGCGGCGTCGCCATGTACTTGTTCGCGGTGACGCGCGAGACCGTCGATTCGTGCATCTGGATGGCGTCGGCGACCATGCGGAGGTTAAGCGGCCGCAGATGCTGCACGCCCTGCACCAGAAATGCGTCCTGCTGGCGCACGATCTCGGTCGCGACCTTGAGAATCGTGCGGGCGCGCTGATCGAGCGAACGGGTGAGCCAGGTCGCGGTCTGCATGCATTCGGTGAGAAAGGCCTTCTCCTTGTCGGAGATCGGGCCCTTGGAAACGCGCGAATAGTAGGTCTGGTTCACGAGCACGCGCGGCAAAGTGTCGGAATTCAGTTCCACGTTCCACCCGCCGTCGGCGGCGGGCCGCACGAATACATCGGGCACGATCGGCTGCACCACGCCACCGCCGAACACGAGACCCGGCTTGGGATTCAGGCGCCGCAACTCGGCGACCATGTCGGCGAGGTCTTCCTCGTCGACGTTGCTGAGCTTCCGCAGCTGCGCGAAATCGCGCTTCGCCAGCAGATCGAGATTGTCGATCAGCGTCTTCATCGCGGGATCGAGCCGGTTGCGCTCGCGCAACTGAATGGCAAGACACTCGGCGAGATCGCGTGCGCCCACGCCGGGCGGATCGAACGTCTGGATTTCGGAGAGCACGCTTTCGATCTCGCCGCGCGGCGCGCCGAGTTTTTCAGCCATGCCGTCGAGATCGCCGCGCAGGTAACCGGCTTCGTCGACCGAATCGATCAGGTGCTGACCGATCAGGCGTTGCACCGGATCGAGCGGGCTCAGCGACAGCTGACGCGAAAGATGCTCGGGCAGCGTCACTTCCGCCGAAACGAATGCTTCGAGGTTGTAATCGTCTTCCGCGCGTCCGCCGGAACCGACGCTCGCCCATTCGGAATAGGCGGCGGGCTCCTGTGCCGCGGGCGTCGCTTCGGCGGGAGCCGAAGGCGCGTCGTCGGGGAATACGTTCTCGAGATTGGTGCCGAGCTGTTCTTCCATCGCAGCGCGGCTTTCGTAGCGGTCTTCCATCCAGTCTTCGCCGGAAGAAGACGCGCCGGTGTCGCCGTCATCGGAAGAAAAATCTTCCCCTGATGCTTCCTGCTGCGGGCCGTCGCCGCGCTCGGCTTCCGCGCCTTCCTCGCGCTCCAGGAGCGGATTGCGCTCGAGTTCCGCTTCGACGAAGGCGACGAGATCGAGGTTCGACAGTTGCAGAAGCTTGATCGCCTGCATCAGCTGCGGCGTCATCACGAGCCCCTGGCTCGTGCGCATCTCGAGCTTCTGCGAGATTGCCATCAGAGCTGGAACTCCTCGCCGAGATAGAGGCGGCGGACCTCGTCGCTTTCCACGATCTCCTCGGGCGTGCCCTCCATCAGCACCGCGCCGGAATGGATGATGTAGGCGCGATCGACCAGGCCCAGCGTTTCGCGGACGTTGTGGTCGGTGATCAGCACTCCGATGCCGCGCCGCGTCAGATGGCGAACGAGTTTGCGGATGTCGCCGACCGCGATCGGATCGATGCCGGCGAAGGGTTCGTCGAGCAGCATGTAGCTCGGGTTGGTCGCAAGCGCGCGCGCGATTTCCACGCGGCGGCGCTCGCCGCCGGAAAGCGCGATCGAAGGCGACTTGCGGATGTGCTGGATCTGAAATTCGTCCAGGAGTTCGTTGAGCCGCTGCTCACGCCGCGCCTTGTTCGGCTCGACGACTTCCAGCACCGCGCGAAGATTGTTTTCGACATTCAGTCCGCGGAAGATGGAGGCTTCCTGCGGCAGATAGCCGATGCCGAGCCTCGCCCTGCGATACATCGGCAACTTCGTGACGTCGTGGCCGTCGAGCGAAATGTATCCCGCGTCGGGTTCGACAAGTCCGGTCACCATGTAGAAGCAGGTGGTTTTGCCCGCGCCGTTCGGCCCGAGAATACCGACGGCCTCGCCGCGCATCACGTCGATCGAAACGTCGTTGACGACGCGGCGGCTGCCGTAGGTCTTCTGCAAACCTTCCGCCGCGAGAATTCCCTCACCCGGTATCGGCACATGCGGCGGATGCGCGTGCGCTCTCGGCGCGCTGTCGCGTGGGCTGCGGGCTGATCTTTGCGAGCGCTGTTCGATCTCGAAGTCGTCGTCCGGTGCCCGTGGCCGCGTGGGAGCTACGGGCCTCGGCGGCGGCGTGCGGACTTGCGGCGCGCGCGCTTCTTCGGCGGGCGGACGCCAGGTTTTCGCCGGCGCGGAGGGCGGCTCCTGCGGTGCCTGGCGCTGCAACGGAGGCTGCGGCGCCGTGCGGGGGATCGCCGTCTGCGGCATGGGGGTCTGCGGTCGTGCCGGTTCGCGCGGTTCCGGAATCCCGCGGCGTTCGTTCTTTCGCGACGCAGGGGTGTCCAGCCGCCACTGGTCCTGCAGCGCAGGCTCGTCGCGCGTATCTTTATTGCCGGAACGGAACCAGGGGACTTTCAGCGTCCTCACTCCAATCGCATCGCCCGGCTTCGTTGCTGGAAGCGGGAGCGCTTCTCCGGGGGAGAATCGAATCGGTTTTGGCTGGTTTTCAGGCCGCCGGAGACCGAATTCGTACTGAATGGATGTTTGGTAGCCCTTCTGAGGGCAGGACGCAAATTAGGGAAGCAAAAGCGGGGCCAATTATTAATTCTCGGGCGACTGCTTTTTGCGTTGCGGGCGCGCGGCGCCCTTCTTGTCTCCGTCCTTCTTGTCCATCGAACTCGGCACCAGCACGCCCGTTACCCGCTTGGCATCGAGCTTGGAAGTGCCGGTCGTCAGGTTCACGGTCAGCTTGTCGCCGTTCATGATGTTCTGGCCCTGGGTCAGAACGACATTGCCATCGAGCACGACGATATTGGTCGCCATTTCGAAGATGCCTTTATCGCCGACCGCCTTCTGATCCTTGGCCGTTACGATCACGCCGCCGGTGGCAACCAGCCGCTTGATGCGCTGGGCGGAGGCATTCTTCTGCTGGGTCTTGGTGGCAGGCACGTTCTGGCGCGGATCGACACCGAGCGCGTTGCCTTCGTAATGCACTTCGAGCTCGCGGCAGCGCATGGTGGTATCGCCCTGCACGACGACGACATTGCCGCGGAAGAGCGCGATCTTCTCCTTGTCGCGCACTTCAAGCGAATTCGCCTCGATCTTGACCGGGTCCTTGCGGTTGCGCGTGAAGCCCTGAAACGCATTCGGCGCGGGCTGCGCCGCGGCTTTGGGCGCGGCGTTCTGTGCCATCGATGCCGGCACGCCGGCGGCACCGAGCAAGAGTGCCGCGAGCGCCGCGACTACAATGCGCGAGGACGATATGTTGCGAGCGAATGTCATTCCTGCGCCTCGCTCCGCGGCGGCGGCAGTTTCATTATCATGGTCACGCCGCCTTCGAATATCGCGCGCGCGCCGTTGTCGAAAACTTCCATGCGATCGGCGCGAATGGAGCCGTTGTTGAAACTGATGTCGACCGGATTCTCGGTGACGACATGGCCGCGCTTCACCTCGATGATGGCGTCCTGCAACTTGCCTTCGTAACCCGCGGTCGAGCGGATCACGATGCCTTCGGTCAGACGCACGACATCGCCCTTCGCATCATAGAGGCCCTTGGCCGCGGTAAGCTCGGTCATGCCGTTGTTGGTCAGCGCAAAGTTCGCCTTGATGCCTTCGAGTTCCACGATGTTCGTCTTGGTCAGGTCCTGCGCCGCGGCGGTCGCGGTGATGTTGTAGCCGCGGCCGTCCTTGGTGAAACCGGAAAGCTTGGGCGCGTCCATCACGAGCTTGTTGCCTTGGATCGAGAGTTTCATGACGTCGAGCGGGAAATCGCGCACGATCCGGAACGGATCGAGCCAGGCGATGAAACCCGCAAGCCCGAGAATGAGCAGGGCCAGCACCGGCAGCACGCGCCGCAGAAAGCGAATGCGCGACGAGTGGCGAACCGCCCGGCCATAGCCGAGCATCCGCGGATCGGTGTCCTGCCGCCGCGGGTGTCTGCCGGAATCCGGCGCCTGTTCCGGCCTGCGCGAGTAGGCGTAATCGCTCATGAGTTCGCTTGCGTTTTGGTTCGCTTGCGTGCGGCTGCGTCTATCCCTTGGAATTGCGGCATTCGAACGGCCCGCCCGGATCCTTCCGGGGCTCAGGAATGGGCGAAAATATCCTCTTCCTCCCAGCCGCCCAGATCGAGCGCAACGCGCGTAGGCAGGAAGCCGAAGCAGGCTTCCGCGATTGCCATGCGGCCCTCGCGGATCAGCATTTCGTCGAGCTTCGCTTTGATTTCGTGCAGGTAGAGCACATCGGATGCGGCATAGGCGATCTGCGCCTCCGAGAGCGTCTCCGCGCCCCAATCCGAACTCTGCTGCTGCTTCGACATGTCGATGTTGAGCAGCTCGCGCGCGAGGTCCTTCAGGCCGTGGCGGTCGGTGTAGGTGCGGGTGAGACGCGAGGCGATCTTGGTGCAGTAGACCGGCTGCGGCATCACGTTCAGATTCTTGTGGAGCACCGCGAGATCGAACCGCGCGAAGTGGAAAATCTTCGGCTTCGAAGTGTCCGCCAGCAACTTTGCGATGTTCGGCGCGCTCGCCTTTCCGGCGGGGATCTGCACGACGTCGGCGGTGCCGTCGCCGGGCGAAAGCTGCACCACGCAGAGGCGGTCGCGGCTCGGGTTCAGGCCGAGCGTCTCCGTATCGATGGCTACCGCGCCTTTGTAGCGCGTGAGGTCCGGCAGGTCGCCGCGATGCGTTCTGATCGTCATTTGATTCTCAAGTTCCTGACGCGAGCATAGCCGCCCGGGATACGTAAAATCATTAACGCTGCACGCAGCCGTTTGACGGCGGGGCTTCAGACTTCAGCAGCCTGATTGCCCCAAATCATGCGCCGGATACGCAACAGGAAAAAACGCTTGCAGCGGCGTCGGCCCGCGCGATCCGCGGGTTTGGTGCCCAGGAGAGGACTCGAACCTCCACGGTGTTACCCGCTAGTACCTGAAACTAGTGCGTCTACCAATTCCGCCACCTGGGCAGGCGCGGCTTTCGTCAAGCGGCGCTAGGTAGGGCTTAGGCTCCGGCCTTGTCAATCGAAGCAGCGCCCGCGCGGCGAACCGCGCTTTGACTGTGAAAAAACGATCTTGTAACGCTCGTTGAAAGCCCGTTTTCCGAAGCGAGACAGAGCGATGGCGCAGATTCCGTCCGACCGTTTGGTGACGATTTACGGCGGCTCCGGCTTTGTCGGCCGCCACCTCGTGCGCGCGCTCGCAAAGCGCGGCTGGCGCATCCGCGTAGCCTGCCGCCGTCCCGACCTTGCGGGACATCTCCAGCCGCTCGGCGTCGTCGGTCAGGTCATGCCGGTGCAGGCGAACCTGCGCTATCCCGACTCGGTCGCGCGCGCGGCCGAGGGTGCAAGCGCGATCGTGAACCTCGTCGGCATTCTCTATCAGAGCGGCGCGCAGCGCTTCGATGCGGTGCAGGCCGAAGGCGCGGAAGCTGTCGCGAAAGCCGCGAAGAAAGAAGGCGCGCGGCTCGTGCAGATGTCCGCGATCGGCGCCGACAAGAATTCGAAATCCAATTACGGGCGCACCAAGGCGCTCGGCGAACAGGCGGCGTTCGCCGCGAAGCGCGACGCGGTCGTCGTCCGCCCCTCGATCGTGTTCGGGCCGGAAGACGATTTCTTCAACCGCTTCGCGTCGCTCGCACGCATGTCTCCGTTCCTGCCGCTGATCGGTGGCGGCCTGACGAAATTCCAGCCGGTGTTCGTCGGCGATGTCGCGGAAGCGATCGCCAAGGCCGTCGAGGGCGAGGCGCGCAGCGGCGAAATCTATGAACTCGGCGGGCCGGAGACGAAATCCTTCCGCGAACTTCTGGAACTGACGCTCGAAGAAATCGGCCGCAAGCGGCTGCTTCTGCCGCTGCCGTGGACGGCCGCGCGGATACAGGCGTTCTTCATGGAAATGATGCCGAAGCCGATGCTGACGCGCGACCAGGTCACGATGCTGGAAACCGACAACGTCGTGTCGCAGAAAGCGATCCGCGATGGCCGCACGCTGGAAGGTCTCGGCATCAACCCGACGGCGATGCGCGCGATTCTGCCGAGCTATCTGTGGCGCTACCGCAAGGCCGGCCAGTTTACGAAGCCCGCCACCTAAAGCTTATCGGGTCAGGTAAATTCCGACGAGCGCCGCCGAGCCGACCGCGATCCGCCACCAGCCGAATACCGCAAAGCCATTCTTCGACACGAAGTCGAGCACCGCGCGCACGACCACGAGCGCCGCGCAGAAGGCCGCGACAAAGCCGAGGATCACGAGCACGCCGTCGTCCATCGTGAAATTCTTGTAGTTCTTCGCAAGGTCGTAAGTGAAGGCGCCGAGCATCGTCGGCATGGCGAGAAAGAACGAGAACTCCGCGGCCGCACGGCGATCGAGCCCGAGCACAAGCGCGCCGACGATGGTGGAGCCCGATCGCGACACGCCCGGAATCAGCGCGAGACACTGGAAGAGACCGATGCCGAACGCCGTCAAAGGCGACAGCGCCATCGCGTCCCGATACTTCGGATTGAAGGCGATCTTGTCGACGACGATCAGAACCACGCCGCCTGCGATCAGTGCAATCGCGATCACCATCGGACTTTCGAACAGCACCGTCTTGATGAAGTTGTGCAGCAACACGCCGGCCACCGCCGCCGGAATGAATGCGAGAATGATGCCGAGTGCGAAACGGCGCGCGGCAGGATCGTAGGGAACGGCAAAGGCGACCTTCGCAAGCCGCGTGAAATAGACGACGACAATCGCCAGAATTGCGCCGAGCTGGATCAGCACTTCGAACGTCTTGCCGGTGGTGTCGAATTTCAGGAAATGCGTGGCCAGCAACAGGTGTCCGGTCGATGAGACCGGGATGAATTCGGTGCCGCCTTCGAGAATTCCGAGGAGCAGCGCCTCGAGCATCTTTCCGAACGTCATGTCGGCGCCCCGTATCCGCCCGCACTGATTCGCGCGGGGCCGTTCTCGGATTAACGCGCCGGCTTTCTCCGGGCAAAGGGAGCCGTCAAACCTTTGCCCGCTTCACGCGGTTTTTACGCGGGCGGGCGGCGCGCATTTATTAAGAAAATTAAGAAAGTTCGGGCAGGAAAGAAGGCGATGCAGCTCTACCACCAGTTTTTCTGCCCCCATTCGCGCTTCGTCCGCCTCGTGCTCGAGGAGTACGGGACCGACGCCTCGCTCGTGGAAGAACACGAATGGAAGCGGCGGCCGGAATTCCTCGCGCTCAATCCGGCGGGCCGCGTGCCCGTGCTCGTGGACGGCGCGCTGAACGTTCCCGGCGCGAACGTGATTGCCGAATATCTGGACGAGAGCTACGGCAGCCAGGTCGGCGACAAACGCCTGATGCCTACGGCAAGCGGCGAGCGCGTCGAGGTACGGCGGCTCATGAGTTGGTTCAACGCGAAGTTCTTCTCGGAAGTGAGCGAGCTGATCGCCCGTGAAAAGATCTGGAAACGCTACATGCGTGCCGAGGAGGGCGGCGGCCCGCCCGACTCGTTTGCGATCCGCGCGGCACGCGCCAACATCGCCGAGCATTTGCGCTATCTCGGCTGGCTTGCGAAAACCCGCAAATGGCTCGCCGGCGAGAAGCTTTCCTATGCCGATCTTGCGGCGGCGGCGCATCTATCGACATGCGACTACTTCGGTGACGTGCCGTGGCAGGAAGACGAGAACGCGAAGAACTGGTACGCGCGGGTGAAATCCCGCCCGTCGTTCCGCATGCTGCTCGCGGAGACGATCCCGGGCCTGC
>CAZFPR010000003.1:8612-11141 GCA_964521045.1 uncultured Hyphomicrobiales bacterium | reverse complement strand
TGGACTTCTGACAAACCCGGGCGCGATAAAATCGGAACTGATCGCGCGGGCGCGCGAGGAAGGCTTCGACGCCGTTGGCGTTGCGCGGCCCGATTCGATAGCCGCAGCGGCTCCCCACCTGCACGAATGGATCGCTACACAGCGCCACGGCGACATGGCCTGGATGGAAACGCATGCGAGCCGCCGCGAGCATCCGAACGCGCTCTGGGAAGGCGCCGGATCGGTCGTGATGTTCGGGCTGAATTACGGCCCCGACCGCGACCCGCGCGAGATTTTGCAGAAGAAAACGCGCGGCGCGATTTCGGTTTACGCACAGGGCGACGATTATCACGAACTCATCAAGGGCAAGCTCAAGCGCCTCGGCCAATGGCTCGCGCATAAAACCGGCGAGGAACTGAAGGTCTTCGTCGATACCGCTCCGCTCATGGAAAAGCCGCTGGCTGCGGCCGCCGGCCTCGGCTGGCAGGGCAAGCATACCAATCTGGTTTCACGCGAGCGCGGCTCGTGGCTGTTTCTCGGTGCGATGCTGACCGCGCTCGAACTGCCGCTCGATGAGCCAGAAGCGGATCACTGCGGCTCGTGCCGTTCGTGTCTCGACATCTGCCCGACGAACGCATTTCCCGCGCCGTATCAACTCGACGCGCGCAAGTGCATTTCCTATCTCACCATCGAGCACAAAGGCCCGATCCCGCGCGAATTCAGGAAAGCGATCGGCAATCGCATCTACGGTTGCGACGACTGCCTTGCCGTGTGTCCGTGGAACAAATTTGCAGCCGAAAGCCGCGAACAGCGGCTTGCCGCGCGCGAGGAAAACCGTGCGCCCGCGCTCTCGGAGCTTGCAGCACTCGACGACACGGCATTCCGCGCCCGCTTCTCGAAATCGCCGGTCAAGCGCTCGGGGCGAGAGCGCTTTATCCGCAATGTCCTGATTGCGATCGGCAACGCGGAAACCGCGGCGCTCGTGCCGGATGTGATCGCGCGGCTCGACGACGAATCGCCGCTCGTGCGTGGTGCCGCCGTTTGGGCGGCCTCGCAACTCATGCGTGCCGATGAGTTTGCAGCGCTGAAGGCGGAACGGGCTCCCGCTGAAACCGATGAAGCCGTCGCCGAAGAATGGAACGCTGCCTAAGGCGCGCTGATTTCGGCCGCGAGTTCGTCCACGGCGCGTAAAAGCCGCTCGATATCTTCCGGGCGCGACAGACGATGATCGCCGTCCTTGATCAGCGTCATCGTCACGTCGTCCTGCGCGAGGCAGGAAACGAGCTTCATCGCGTGCTGCCACGGCACGTCCGGGTCGAGCACGCCTTGCAGAATCCGCACCGGACATTTCACCTGAATTGGCTTGCCCATGATCAGGTGTTTGCGGCCGTCTTCGATCAAGGTTTTCGTGATCGGATAGGGGTCTTCGCCGTAGGCGGAGGGCCGCTGCCACTGCCCTTTTGCTTCGATCTCCCGGCGGACTTCCTCCGGGAAGTTCTTCCACATCAGTTCTTCGGTGAAGTCAGGCGCCGGCGCGATCAGGATGAGGCCGGCAAGTTTCGCGTTCGGCGCAAGCGAAGGATTCTCCGCAAGCGCGCGTGCAAGCAACAAAGCCATCCAGCCGCCCATCGAGGAACCGACCACGATCTGCGGCCCTTTTGCGCGAGTTCCGAATACCGCGAGCGCGTCCTCAAGCCATTTCGAGATCGTGCCGTCTTCGAATTTCTCGCCCGACTCGCCATGCCCGGAATAGTCGAAGCGGATGCACGCACGGCCCGTGCTCAAAGCATGCTCGTGCAATGCGACAGCCTTGGTGCCCTTCATGTCGGATTTGAATCCGCCGAGCCAGAACAGACCGGGCGCGGTTCCTTCAACCGCACGAATAGCAATGCGCCGTGGCGGATTACCTACCGATAGATATTCGGGCTCGATGTTCATCTTCGCCGGGTAATATGCTCGCCGCATGAAGGCAAGTTGCCTTGCGAATGCCGCATCCGGATTTTAAGAATCCGCCCGTGCCGATTCCCGCGAACCATCTGAACGAGCGCCCGCTGACCGTGGTGCAGGTCATTCCCGACCTGCAACCGGGCGGTGCAGTCAACCACACGATCGAAATCGCTGAAGCGCTGACGCGCGGCAGGCATCGCGCAGTGATCGTGTCCGAAGGCGGCCGCATGGAAAGTGCTGCCGAGCGTGCGGGCGCGACCGTCATCAAGCTTCCGGTTGCGACCAAGAACCCGACGCAGATGGTGGCCAATGCCCGGAAGCTCTCGGAACTGTCGAACGATCTTTCCGCCGATCTTCTGCATGCGCAGAGCCGCGCTCCGGCATGGAGCTGCCTGCTCGCAAGCCGCACTTCCAAAGTGCCGTTCATCGCGACCTATGACGGCAGCTTCTCCGAGCGCAATCCGCTGAAGCGGCTCTACAACAGCGTCATGGTGCGCGGCAGCCGGGTGATCGCGCCGGGCGAGCGCCTCGCGAGAATGGTGGAAGAACGCTACGGCACCTCGCGCGAGAAAATTTCCGTCGTACCGCACGCAATCGATTTCG
>CAZFPR010000003.1:0-8602 GCA_964521045.1 uncultured Hyphomicrobiales bacterium | reverse complement strand
AATCCCGCGAACGTCGATCCGGTGAAGCGCGCGTTACTTGCGAGCCAATGGGGCATCGAGCCGCGCGACCGCGTGATCCTGCTGCCGGGCAGGCTTTCGCGCCCGAAGGCGCCGCATCTTCTGGTCGAGGCCGCGGCCCGCCTGCGCGAAGCGGGCCTCAAGGATTTTCTCTGCGTCTTTGCGGGCGAGCACCCGGCACGTTCCGGCTATACCGGCGAAGTCTGGGATCGGGCCCATCAGCTCGGCCTGTCCAACCGCATGCGCTTCGCCGGCCATACCGACGATATGCTCTCGGCTTATTCGCTCGCCGACATCGTGGTCTGCACCACGATGAGCCAGGGCGGACATCGCCGCGCGGTTCTGGAAGCGCAGGCCATGGGCGTGCCGGTTGCGGTTTCCGATTCGGAGAACGGCGACGAGATCGTCCGGGCAGCACCTTTTGTTTCCGATGCGCGCGCGACCGGCGTGCTCTATCCTTCCGGCGACAGTTCGGAACTCGCGCAGACGCTCTTCAAGCTCTTGGCGATGGGTGCGCCCGCGCGCCGCGCCATGGGCGTACGCGGCCGCGAGTGGATCGCCTCGCATTTCTCGAAGGAAACCTTCGCGGAGCGGCTGCTTGCCGTCTATCGCGATGTCGTCGCCAAGTCCGCCCGGTGACCCGCCGTCCGGCCCGGCCAAACCAGCTTGGCGCCGAGAATTGACTTGCCGGTCGTTTGTCACGATCTTTCAGTTGCTTCGCTTCTCCGCGCCTGCCTTCCCTTGAAGGTTCCGGTCCGGTAAAGCCCTGCATTCGTTTCAACAGCTAGAGGAGACTGCCCCCATTCGTCGTCCCATGAGAGCCGCGGCGCCCGTGCAGAAAGACGGCCCGCGCATCAAAGAAGAAATCCGCGTCCGCGAAGTTCAGCTGATCGATGCCGATGGCGAGAACCGCGGGACCGTTCCGACCCAGGAAGCCCTCCAGATGGCGAAAGACGCGGGCCTCGACCTTGTCGAGATCTCGCCGAACAACAATCCGCCGGTCGTAAAGATTCTGGATCACGGCAAGTTCAAGTTTCAGGCACAGAAGAAAGCCGCCGAAGCGCGCAAGAAGCAGAAGACCGTCGAGGTCAAGGAAATCAAGCTGCGCCCCGGCATCGACAAGCACGACTACGAGGTCAAGATGCGGTCGATTCAGCGCTTCTTCGAAGAAGGCGACAAGGTGAAGGTCACCTTGCGCTTCAGAGGCCGCGAAATGGCCCACCAGGAGCTTGGCTACAAGCTGCTCCAGAAGCTCAAAGAAGACACCAACACCATCGCCAAGGTCGAGATGGAGCCGATGTCCGAAGGCCGGCAGATCGTGATGATTCTGGCGCCGCGATAAATCGCGGCGCCGTTCCGTTCGTTCCCTAGTTTGCGGCAACCGCGCGCCGTTCGCGCTCGCGCGCGATCCGTCGTGCGGGCTTCGACATTCCGCTCAGCACGCTCGCGCCGACCGGCCAGGGCTTGTTCGCCCCGCTCACGACCGAGACGATGTCGCGCAACGGCACGCGGCCGATCTCCGCCTGCGGCCGCGAGACGAAAAGATCGGCGTGATAAAAGCCCTCCGCTTCGCGGCCATAGGGATCGAAGCCGAGCGACTCCACCGCGCGTACGGTCTTGTCCATCTCGTCGAGCGTCGCGAAACGGAGCTGAACGAAGGTCGAGCCCACGAACTGCTCCGTAACCAGACCCTGCTCCGACAGCGTCTGCACGATCGGACGGTAGGGAAACATCCTGAGCACAAACGACGCGACCCAGGCCGGTCGGCCTTTGCGCGCGAGCTTCGCAAGCCGGTGAAACGTCTTGCCGGTGACGTAACCGACGCAGCCGGTCGAGACGATGATGTCGGCCTTCGCGAGTTGCTCGGCCTGCGCGGGCGAGGGGTCTTCGCGCTCCAGATCGAGTGCATAGCCGAGATCGATCGCGCCGCTCTCACGCGCATAGCGCACCGCCTGCTCCGACACGTCGAGACCGATCACGCGCACGTTCTCGTGCTTCGGCCAGGCGCGATAGAACGAGCGGTCGAGGCCTGCGAGTTCCTCGCTTTTGAGCGACTGTAGGTGCGGGGAGATGTAGCGCTCGCGGATCGCATCGAAGCCGAGCGCGTATTTCATCAGCGCGCCGTTCACGCCATAGGAGCAGCCGAGATCCAGCACGGTGACAGGTTCGTCCTGCTGTTCGGCTCTGGCCTGAATGAGTTGCTCGAAAATCGGCTGCGCGAGATGCGGGATGATGTAGTCGAGCTGGCCGAGGACGCTGAAATAGCGGCGCGGATCCGCCGAAATGTAGATGTCGTCGAAGTTGGCCTTGCCGTCGTTGATTGCGGCAAAGGCGAGGGTCGCGGAATGCGTGTTCATAGGCTGTAGCCTCCGGTTTGCGGACCGTACGGACCTCCGAGATTCATGGGATGGGCGGATTCAGCCGCCCGGACGGAACATAGGGATGCTATCCCATTGATACAATGAAAGATTCGTCCTCTGGGGGCATTTGCCGCGCCGAAACCGCCGCTCTTCCCTGCCAAACCCCTGCTTCGCTTGAAAAATATGCCCGTCTCGTCTATCGAAACGGCCTTCGAGCCGACCGGCCATTCATCAGGGCTGCCGTGGCGGCTTTCGAGCGCTCAATTCCGAGCAATTACAGCGACTTAGGCGGGCATGCCCGGCGAAAGTCCATGGAGAGCAAAATGCCCAAGCTGAAGACCAAGTCCGGCGCGAAGAAACGCTTCAAGATTTCTTCGACCGGCAAGGTGATCTCCGGTCAGGCGGGAAAACGCCACGGCATGATCAAGCGGACCAACAGCCAGATCCGGAAGCTGCGCGGCACGCGCGTCATTTCCGAGTCCGACGCCGAACGCGTCCGCAAGATCTTCCTGCCGAACGGCTAACGCCGTTCGTTTTCCAGTTTTTATCTAACGGAGTTTCACCATGGCACGCGTCAAACGCGGCGTAACTTCACACGCCAAGCACAAGAAAACCTACAAGGCTGCGAAAGGCTTCCGCGGCCGCCGCAAGAACACCATCCGCACCGCGAAGGCTGCCGTCGACAAGTCGATGCAGTACGCCTACCGCGACCGCAAGGTGAAGAAGCGCACGTTCCGCGCGCTCTGGATCCAGCGGATCAACGCGGCAGTGCGCGAAGAAGGCCTCGTCTACGGCAAGTTCATCAACGGCCTGAACAAGGCCGGCGTCGAGGTCGACCGCAAGGTGCTCGCGGACCTCGCCGTTCACGAACCGGCGGCGTTCAAGGCTCTCTGCGCACAGGCTCGCGCCGCTCTTAACTGAGCGCCGCGATGGCCGATCTTTCGAAGCTAGAGAACGATCTGACTGCGCAGATCGCGGGCGCGGCCGACGAAGCCGCGCTCGAAGCCGTTCGCGTTTCTGCGCTCGGCAAGAAGGGCTCGGTCTCGGAACTCTTGAAAGGCCTCGGCGCGATGTCGCCGGAGGAGCGCAAGACCGAAGGCGCGAAGATCAACGCGCTCCGCGACCGCGTATCCGGCGCGCTCGATAAGAAAAAATCCGAGCTGAAAGAAAAGGCGATTGCCGGAAGGCTCGCCTCCGAAGCGCTCGACGTCACGCTTCCGGTTCGCGCAGCGCCCGCAGAGACGGGCCGCATCCATCCGATCTCGCAGGTGATCGACGAGCTGACCACGATCTTCGCCGACATGGGTTTCTCGGTCGCCGAAGGTCCGGATATCGAAACCGATTTCTATAACTTCACGGCGCTGAACTTCCCGCTCGGCCATCCGGCGCGGGAAATGCACGACACCTTCTTCTTCCCGCCCGACGCGAAGGGCGAGCGGAAGTTGCTTCGCACGCACACGTCGCCGGTGCAGATCCGGTCGATGCAGAAGCAGAAGCCGCCGATCAAGATCATCATTCCGGGCCGCACCTATCGCTCGGACTCCGACCAGACCCACACGCCGATGTTCCATCAGGTCGAAGGTCTCGTGATCGACAAGAAATCTCACCTCGGGCACCTGAAGTGGATTCTCGCAGAGTTCTGCAAGGCGTTCTTCGAAGTCGACGACGTGAAGATGCGCTTCCGCCCGTCGTTCTTCCCGTTCACCGAGCCGTCGATGGAAGTCGACATCCAGTGCGACCGCTCGGGCGGCGACATCAAGTTCGGTCAGGGCACGGATTGGCTGGAAATTCTCGGCTGCGGCATGGTGCATCCGAACGTGCTTCGTAACTGCGGGCTCGATCCCGACGAATACCAAGGCTTCGCCTGGGGCATGGGCATCGACCGCATAGCGATGCTGAAATACGGCATGCCGGATTTGCGTCCGTTCTTCGAAGCGGACGTGCGCTGGATCGAACACTACGGCTTCCGGCCGCTCGACTTCCCGACGCTCGCGGGAGGACTGAGCGGATGAACACGCGGGCGACCGAGCTCAAGAACAAGTACGAGTTCATCAATCTTGTTCTGCCGTTTGAATTTTCGCCCTTCATTCCCGAGTTCGATGACGGAATCGATTTCATTCTCCATCGGGAACGGGACAATGTTCATCTGAACATCCAGCTCAAATCACGATGGCTGGTCGATAGGAAATACTTCGGGCGCAGTATCTGGATCGCTTTCCCCGACAACGCCGAGCCAAAGCGAAACTGGTATCTCGCCCCTCACGATTTGATGGTTGCACACGGTCAGATGAAGTTCGCGCAATCGAAAAGTTGGGCTGATGGAGTCTACCATCGTGCGGCACCGGCCGCAGGATGGCAGAGCGAATATGCCGGCTATCGCGTCGATGTGATCCTCGCGAAAGAAAAGACCGAACTTCAAACGAAGACCGGTTACGCAACGGATTGGATGAAGAGCGAAAAATGAAATTCACCCTCTCCTGGCTGAAAGATTATCTTAAGACCGACGCGACCGTCGCGGAGATTTCCGCGAAGCTGAACGAAGTCGGTCTCGAGGTTGAGTCCATCGAAGACAAGGCCGCACAGCTCAGCGCCTTCGTCGTTGCGAACGTGATCTCCGCCGAGAAACATCCGAATGCCGACAAGCTCCGCGTTTGCATGGTCGATACCGGCGACGGCAATCCTGTGCAGGTCGTCTGCGGCGCGCCGAACGCGCGCGGCGGAATGAAAGCGGTGTTCGCGCGTCCCGGCACCACGATCCCGGCTTCCGGCGACGTTCTGAAAATCGGCGCGATCCGCGGCGTGGAATCGCGCGGCATGCTCGTTTCCGAACGCGAAATGGGCCTCTCCGACGAACACGCCGGCATCATCGAAATGCCGGCAGACGCGCCGCTCGGAAAACCGTTCGCGGAAGTCCTGGGCCTCAACGACCCGGTATTCGATATCGCGGTCACGCCGAACCGCCCCGACGCGCTCGGGGTGCACGGGGTCGCGCGCGATCTCGCGGCTGCCGGTCTCGGCACGTTTAACGAGAAAGCGCCGAAGCCGGTCGCCGGAAAGTTTCCCTCTCCGATCAAAGTGAAGATCGAAGCGCCGGAGCTTTGCCCCACCTTTGCGATCCGCGTGATCCGCGGCCTCAAGAACGGCCCGTCGCCGGAATGGCTGCAAAAGCGCCTCCGCGCGATCGGCCTTCGCCCGATCAGCGCGCTGGTCGACATCACCAATCTGCTCACGCACGACCGCTCGCGCCCGCTGCACGTCTTCGATGCAGCCAAAGTGAAGGGCGATCTCGTTGTACGCCGCGCGAAGAAGGGCGAGAAAATTCTCGCGCTCGACGGCAAGACCTATGAACTCGACGAGACCATTTGCTGCATCTCCGACGATCGCGCGGTGGAATCGCTCGCGGGCGTCATGGGCGGCGAGGAAAGCGGCGTCTCGGAATCCACGACTGATGTCGTGGTCGAATCCGCGCTCTGGAATCCGCTCAACATCGCCCAGACCGGCCGCAAGCTGGGCCTGCTCTCCGACGCACGTTTCCGTTTCGAGCGCGGCGTCGATCCCGCTTTCGCCGTTCCGGGTCTCGAACTCGCAACGCAACTCATTCTCGAAATGTGCGGCGGCGAGCCGTCGGAGGTGTTCGTCGCGGGTTCGGTCCCCGACACCAGCCGCGTAATCGACTTCCCGGTTTCCGAACCGAAGCGGCTGACCGGCATCGATCTCAAGGCCGACGAAATGAAGCGCATCCTTGCCGCGCTCGGTTTCTCCACCGCAGGTTCCGGCGACACGCTGAAAGTTTCTCCGCCGAGCTGGCGCGGCGACATCGAAGGCAAGGCCGATCTCGTCGAGGAAGTCGTGCGCATCGCGGGTCTCGACCGCGTGCCGGAGACCGCATTCGAGCGCGACGACAATGCGCGCAAGCCCGTGCTGACCACGCTCCAGAAGCGCACCCGCGCCGCGAAACGCGCGCTGGCCGCGCGCGGCTCGGTCGAAGGCGTGACGTGGTCCTTCATCTCGAAGGAACACGCCGAGCGCTTCGGCGGCGGGAGTGCTGCGCTCGCGCTCGCCAATCCGATTGCGTCCGATCTTTCCGACATGCGCCCGAGCCTCATTCCGGGTCTTGCGGTTGCCGCGCAGAAG
This sequence comes from uncultured Hyphomicrobiales bacterium, assembly GCA_964521045.1. Taxonomy (GTDB): domain Bacteria; phylum Pseudomonadota; class Alphaproteobacteria; order Rhizobiales; family Xanthobacteraceae. The sequence continues at coordinate 2,090 of CAZFPR010000003.1, read as the reverse complement.
AATGCCGACCGCGGCTACGCGGACGTGGCGCTCTTTGAAGTCGGCCAGATTTTCCTGAGCGACGAGCCCGAAGGCCAGCTGATCGCGGCGACTTCCGTGCGCCGGGGTGCCGCGAAAGTTTCAGGCGCTGGCCGTCACTGGCAGGGCTCCGCCAAGAGCGTGGACGTCTATGACGCCAAGGCCGATGCGTTGACTGTGCTTGCCGCCTGCGGCGCGCCGACCGACAAAATCCAGATCGTGGCCGGCGGGCCGAATTACCTGCATCCCGGCCGCTCCGGCACGATCCAGCTCGGGCCGAAGTTGATCCTCGGTTATTTCGGCGAACTGCACCCGCTGACGCTGGAAGCGCTCGACATAGAAGGTCCGGTTTCCGTCGCCGAAGTTTTCCTCGATCGCCTGCCCGAGCAGAAGGCGAAGCCGACGAAAGTGAAGCCGAAGCTCGAACTCTCCGCGTTCCAGCCGGTCGTGCGCGACTTCGCATTCCTCGTCGATCAAAAGGTAACCGCGGCGGACATCACGCGCGCCGCGCAGAGCGCCGACAAGGCGCTGATCGTAGCGGTCGATGTATTTGATCTCTACGAAGGCAAGGGCGTACCGGAAGGCAAGAAGTCGCTCGCCATCGCCGTCACGCTCCAGCCGCGCGAGAAGACGCTCACCGACGCCGAGATCGATGCGGTCGCGAAGAAGATCGTCGACGAAGTCTCGAAGAAGACCGGCGCCACGCTGCGCTAACTCGCTCTATCATCGTCATGCCCGGCCTTGTGCCGGGCATCCACGTCTTGGCAGACCATCGATTTCGTAAAGGCGTGGATGGCCGGGACGAGCCCGGCCATGACGAAGTGGAGTCTTAAGCAAGCCTCAAATCCGCGAACACGAAGCCGTCGCGCTCGACGACGTCGCCTGCCTTCGCTTTCAGATCGTTGTCGAACATCGGCCCGCCCACGACGCAGGTGTGAAACTCGCCGTTCTCGGCACAGGGATCGACGCCTTCGGGCAATGCTGCGAGCAGCTTCTCGTCGAACTCCGCGCCAGCCAGTTCGCGCGGCACCTTTCGCGGGTCGAGTGTCACCACGCGCGCCTTCAACCCGCCCCCGATCATGTCTCGTGCGAGCTTATCGGTCGGAATGTTCCAGAGCGGGAACACCGGCTCGATCCCGGTGCCGCGCAGCTTCTCCTCGCGATAGGCGCGGATGTCCTCGAGAAAAAGATCGCCGAAGATGATCTTCTCGATCCCTTGTTCGCGCGCCGCACGCATAGCCTCGCCCATGCGCTGCTCGTAAATTTCGTTCGGGCAGGGAAACGGGATCATCACCGGAAAGAGTGGCAGCTTTGCCGCTGCAAGTTGCGCCTCGAGAATTTCCCTCCGCACACCGTGCATCGCCACGCGGTCGAAGTTTTCGGTAATCGCCGTCAGCGCGCCTGCGATTTCATACGTGCCTTCGGCGCGCACCCGGTGGAGCGCCCAGGCCGAGTCCTTGCCGCTCGACCATGCGATCAGCGCTTTGGGTTTCATGGCTTGGTTTTCATGGCCTGCGAAAAATTCCCGTCATGGTAAAAGCCGCTTTAACGGCGCAAGCCTAGCACGCTGGATTTGCGGCATCGAAATGCGGTGCCGGCCTCTCGCGTGAACCGGAATGAAACAAAATCGCGCTAGTCTGCGTGCCGGGGAAACGTACTGACCCGGAATACCCGGGCGGGGACTTTGCAAATGGATCTCGTGCACGGCTGGATCAGCCGCCGCATCATCGGCTGCCTGGAGCAGGTCTCCGAAGGCACCGAGCCGTTTACGCCGAGCGATCCCGAGGCGCTGGCTTCCGTACTCCAGCCCGGCGACGTTCTGCTGGTCGAAGGCAACACGCGCGTCTCCGGCATCATCAAGTATCTGACGCAGTCGACCTGGTCGCATTCCGCACTCTATGTCGGCCCGCGCTTCAACAAAAAGGCCGCCGACGGCAGCCCGCATGTGCTGATCGAGGCCAATCTCGGCCAGGGCGTGATCACCGCGCCGCTTTCGAAATACACTTCGTTTCATACGCGCGTGTGCAGGCCGGTCGGGCTCGCGGACGAAGATCGCGAGCACGTCGTCGCCT
>CAZFPR010000002.1:55629-76514 GCA_964521045.1 uncultured Hyphomicrobiales bacterium | reverse complement strand
TTCCACGGCGCGGTCTCGTGCTTGCCGGTCAGACGCTTGTCGTTGTCCGGGCCGTAGACGTTGATGTGGTCCATCAGGTTCTTGTCGAACTGCTTCATCAGCGCTTCGAAATAGTCCTTGCCGCCAACCGTGCGCATGTACTCGGTCGAGAAGTTCGCGTGCATGCCGGAGCCGTTCCAGTCGGTGTCGCCGAGCGGCTTGCAGTGGAATTCGATGTCGATGCCGTACTTCTCCGTGAGACGCAGAAGCAGGTAACGCGCGATCCACATTTCGTCAGCGGCCTTCTTGGAGCCTTTGCCGAAGATCTGGAATTCCCACTGGCCCTTCGCGACTTCCGCGTTGATGCCTTCGTGGTTGATACCGGCAGCGAGGCAGAGGTCGAGATGCTCCTCGACGATCTCGCGCGCGACCGAGCCGACGTTTTTGTAGCCGACGCCGGTGTAATACGGACCCTGCGGTGCCGGATAACCTTCGCCCGGGAAGCCGAGCGGACGGCCGTCCTTATAGAAGAAGTATTCCTGCTCGAAGCCGAACCATGCGCCGGCGTCATCGAGGATGGTCGCGCGCTTGTTCGAACCGTGCGGGGTCTTGCCGTCAGGCATCATGACTTCGCACATGACGAGCGCGCCGTTCTTGCGCGCAGCGTCCGGGAAAACCGCGACCGGCTTCAAGACGCAATCCGACGAGTGGCCTTCGGCCTGCATCGTGGAAGATCCATCGAAGCCCCAGAGCGGGAGTTCTTCGAGCTTCGGGAAGCTCGCGAATTCTTTAAGCTGCGTTTTGCCGCGCAGGTTCGGCACCGGCGTGTAGCCATCGAGCCAGATGTACTCGAGACGGTACTTGGTCATAGGGATTGTTCTCTCAGGTTAGTGACTGTCCAGGGCACCTCCGCGACGTTTTCTTGCGAGAGTGGGCTGCCCGATTTGGGGCACGCTCACGAAAACGGCACGAAAGTCAGCCGGAGATTCATACCGGGACCCGAAAATGGCAGCCACAAAAGCAGCCGCTTTTTTGAGCAAATGTTATGCAAACGCTGCTTTTTTGTCGGGCAAAGGTGGACAAAACCAAGCAATCGGAACGAAATCCCCACCATACCGCTTGAATCAAGCGAAACGGCTTCGAGGAGATTTCAAAGATGTCTGCACAAAACGAACGCACATCGGCGAAGATCTATCAGTTCCCGGCCCGCGGGCGTTTTGCCCGGCCGGAAGACATCGACTTCGCCGATACGTCCTTCCCGACCGTCGAAATCGGGACCGCCTGGTATCACGACGAGGCGGTGAAGGAAGAACAGCAGAAGAAGGTGCGGAAGTACTAACCTAACCGTCGTCCCGGCCCAGCGAGATGTAAGCCGAGCGCGAGCCGGGACCCATAACCACCTGAGTCACATCTTTAGCACTGGGGTTATGGGGTACCGCTTTCGCGGGGAAGACAGAGAGTCGTTAAACCCCGAACACCGACCAGCCCATGCGGCGGGTGAGTTGTTCGAGTGCGATCCTCCCGAGATGGGAGTTCCCGTTTTCATCGAGCCCTGGAGACCATACCGCGATCGACGCCTTACCGGGCGCGATCGCGAGTATGCCGCCGCCGACGCCGCTTTTCCCCGGCAGGCCGACGCGATAGGCGAATTCGCCCGAGCCGTCGTAATGGCCGCACATCATCATGATCGCGTTGATGCGTTTCGCGCGCTCCGGCGTCACCACGCTCATGCCGGTCGAGGGGTTCACCCCGTTGTTCGCGAGAAAGCGCCCGGCAAAAGCGAGCTGGCGGCAGCTCATCGCAATCGCGCAGTGGTGAAAATAAACGCCCAGCGTGAAATGCACCGGGTTGTCGAGGCGCTCGAACGATTTCATGTAGTTCGCAAGTGCCGCGTTACGGAAGCCGGTGCGCTGCTCGGAGGCGGCAACCGCATCATCGATCGCGATCTTCTCGTCGTCGGCCACGAAATGCATGAAGCGCAAAATCTCGCCGAGCGCCTCGCGCGGCTGGCCTGACAGGATCGCGTCGGTGACGGCAATCGCGCCCGCATTGATGAAGGGATTGCGCGGCTTTCCGCGTTCGTATTCGAGCTGCACGATGGAGTTGAAGGCGCTCCCCGACGGCTCGCGCCCCACCCGCTGCCACAGCCGGTCGCCGATCTTGCCGAGCGCGAGCGTCAGCGTGAACACTTTCGAGATGCTCTGGATCGAGAACGGCACTTCGCTGTCGCCGCCGCTTGCTACTTCACCGTCATTACTCACGACGACGATGCCGAACTTTTTCGGATCGACCTTCGCGAGCTCGGGAATATAGGACGCGACCTTGCCGCGCTCAGGCCTCTCGGCCATGTCGGCGGCGATTTCTTTCACGGCTTCCTTGAGATCAGGAATGGCTCACTCCGCGCGAAGGCACGACCTCGATCAAATCCGGCGGGAACTTATGGAAAGCGCCCCGCCCTGCCAAGCACAGAAGAAAGGCAGGGTTTATGCGTCTAGCGCCCTTCAAGCGCGGCCTTGATCGCGGGGCCGACCTTCGCCTTCATCGCTTCGCCGAGCGCCATCACGCCGGTTGCCGGCCGCACCATCACCTCGAATTCGGCGATCTTGCCTGCCCCGTCGAACTTTATGAGGTCGATGCCCTTGAGCTGCTTGTCGCCGACGCGGGCAGCGAATTCGAGACAGACGCTGTTCGCGCCGTCAAAGAGTTCGCGGTGATAGACGAAATCCTCGAACACCGTCATCGCGCCGCGCAGCACGATGCAGACCACCTTCTTACCCGGATAGGGCGTATTCGCGACCGGCGAGCGGAACACGGCGTCTTCCGCGACGATGCTCTCCAGATCGGAGAGGTCGGTCTTAGCGATCATCTCGTGCCATTTTTTGAGCGAGGCGGCGGCGGCTGGCGATAAATTCATTGGCGTTTCCTTTTGCGCTATTCTAGACCGCGAAACCTCGGGGAAGTCCACCGCACACGAAATGCCGCAACGGAAACAAAGATCGACGAGGCGGAAGCGAGACCCGCGGCCATACTGGCAGCAGGCGCTCGATCTCGACGTGATGCGCAAGCTGCCGTTCTGGATGCTCGCCTTTGCAAGCATCCTGATCGCCTATCGCGCGCCTTATGGACGCAAGCCTTACTATTTCAGCTTCGATATGAGCTGGGACGCGATCCTGTTCTCGGCGTTCAAGCCGCTGCACATTCTCGGCTGCGCCGCGCTGATGGTGGCGGGCGTGCTCGCCTACAAATGGAAACGCTGGTGGCTCGCGGCCCTGCTCACGATGGCTGTGGGTTTAGGCTGGGAGATCGCGCAGACCACCGTAAGCGGCCATCACGCGCGCATCGCCGATCTTGTTCCGGATTTTCTCGGCGTCGTGCTGGGCTGGCTTATCGTCGAAGGCATCCGGCATGCGATGAAGCCGGACGACTACATATTCGGCTGATGAACCTCCTCATGGTTCGAGACGCGATGCTTCGCATCGCTCCTCACCATGAGGTCATACTGGAGTATCGCCTCATCCTGAGGAGGCCCGCAGGGCCGTCTCGAAGGATGAGGCGAAAGCCGATCACATATTCGGATAGTTCGGCCCGCCGCCGCCTTCGGGCGTGGTCCAGTTGATGTTCTGGTTCGGATCCTTGATGTCGCAGGTTTTACAGTGAACGCAGTTCTGCGCGTTGATCTGAAAGCGCGGACCTGACGGCTCCTCGACCCACTCGTAAACGCCCGCCGGGCAATAGCGGTTCGACGGGCCCGCAAAGACATCGTGCTCGGACTTCTTCTGAAGCTCCATGTCTTTTACTTTGAGATGGACCGGCTGGTTCTCTTCGTGGTTCGTGTTCGAGATGAAAACAGAGCCGAGCTTGTCGAACGAGATCACGCCGTCCGGTTTCGGGTAATCGATCGGCTTGTGCTGCGACGCAGGCTCCAGCGATTGCGCATCGCTCTTGCCGTGACCGACCGTGTCGAAGAACGAAAATCCGAACAGCGTATTCGTCCACATGTCGAAGCCGCCGAACATCATGCCGAGATAGAGCCCGAACTTCGACCACAGCGGCTTCACGTTGCGGACCTTCTTGAGATCCGCGCCTACCTGCGACGCGCGCCAGCCCTGCTCGTATCCGCTCAACTCGTCGCGCTCGCGGCCGCCCTGCAACGCCTTCGCCACTTCTTCCGCAGCGAAGATGCCGGTGAGGACCGCGTTGTGCGAACCCTTGATGCGCGGGACATTCATGAAGCCTGCCGCGCAACCGATCAGCGCGCCGCCCGGGAACACGAGTTTCGGCACCGACTGAAAGCCGCCTTCGGTCAGCGCACGCGCGCCGTAGGCGATGCGCTTGCCGCCTTCGAAGGTGCCGCGCACCGAAGGATGCGTCTTGAAGCGCTGGAATTCGTCGAACGGCGAGATGTAGGGATTCTTGTAATTGAGATGCACGACGAAGCCGACCATCACCTGCTCGTCTTCGAGGTGATAGAGGAACGAGCCGCCGCCGGTCGCATTGTCGAGCGGCCAGCCGAAGGAATGCTGCACCAGGCCCGGCTTGTGCTTTTCGGGCGCGATCTTCCAGAGTTCTTTCAGGCCGATGCCGTATTTCTGCGGCTCGGAATTTTTGTCGAGACCGAACTTCGCGATCAGCTGCTTCGAGAGCGAGCCCCGCGCGCCTTCGCCGAACAGCGTATATTTGCCGTGTAGTTCGATGCCGCGCTCGAAATGATCGGCCGGCTTGCCGTCGCGGCCGATGCCTTTGTCTCCGGTCGCAACGCCCTTCACGGCACCCTTTTCGTCGAACAGCACTTCGGAAGCGGCAAACGTCGGATAGATTTCGACGCCGAGCGCTTCGGCGCGCGAGGCCAACCAGCGGCAGACATTGCCGAGCGAAGCGATGTAATTGCCGTGATTGTTCATCAAGGGCGGCATGATGAAGTTCGGCAGGCGGATCGCCGCCGACTTCGTCATGAAATAGAAGCGGTCGTCCTTCACCGGCGTCTTCAGGGGCGCGGTCTCGTCCTGTTTCCAGTCGGGGATGAGGCGTTCGATGCCGACGGGATCGATCACCGCACCGGAAAGAATGTGCGCGCCGACTTCGGAGCCCTTTTCGAGCACGACCACCGTCGTCTCCGGCGACAGCTGCTTGAGCTTGATCGCGGCGGCGAGACCGGACGGACCCGCGCCCACGATCACCACATCGAATTCCATTGCCTCGCGGGCGGGGAGTTCCTGATTTTCCTCGGTCATTCCTTCTTCCTCTGACCTCATCCTGAGGAGGCTCGCGCAGCGAGCCGTCTCGAAGGATGGTGACTGGCACTCACCCTTCGAGACGCTCGGGCTTACGCCCTCGCTCCTCAGGGTGAGGCTAAAATTTATTCGGTTTTCCCTGTTTTTTGGACCGATTACAACGTGCTTCTCATTGACGTAACGGCAGTTTGGATTTCATTTCATGGCCATGTCCGCACCGCGCCTGCACCCTGTCGAAGTCCTGCGCTTCTATGCCGAGAACGGCGTGGACATCGCGCTCGAAGAGACGGCACCGAACCGGCTGGCGGAACCGGCTGCGATTGCAGAGACCCCAAGAAGCGAAGCGCCGAAGCCCTTTGGCGCGCCGCCTGCCGCAATACGTCCGCAAACGCCGCCTCGAAACATTACGCCGCCGGCGGCACCGGAAGCTGCGATCCGCGATGCGGGACAACTGGCTGCCAACGCGAAAACGCTGGATGAGTTGCGCGCGGCGCTCGAGAGTTTCGAAGGATGCAGCCTGAAAGCGACCGCCATGCGAACCGTGTTCGCAGACGGCAACCCGGAAGCGCGCATCATGTTCGTCGGCGAAGCGCCGGGCGCGGAAGAGGACCGCGAAGGTCTGCCTTTCGTCGGCCGCTCCGGGAAACTCCTCGACCGCATGATCGGCGCAATCGGCCTCGACCGCACGAGCGCCTATATCGCGAACATCATTCCCTGGCGGCCGCCGGGAAACCGCACGCCTACGCCGCAAGAATCAGCGATCTGCCTTCCCTTCATCCGGCGGCAGGTCGAACTCGCCGATCCCGACATTCTGGTTTGCGTCGGCGGTCCTTCGGCGACAACTTTGCTGGAACTGAAAGAGGGAATTACGCGCACGCGCGGACGCTGGTTCGAATACGACACCGGCACACGCAAGATCAAAGCCATCGCGCTGTTCCACCCGGCGTATCTTTTGCGCTCACCCGCTCACAAGAAGCTCGCGTGGCAGGATCTGCTTTCGATCAGGAAGGCGCTCGCGCAATAAAAAACGGCGGCCTCCTTTCGGAAGCCGCCGCTTTCGTTTCGTTCGTTCGTTCGCGATCAGGTGAACGCGAACTTGAGCGCAAACAGGATCGCAAGCACCACAATCGCGGGCGATACATCCTTCTCTTTACCCGCCAGCACCTTGATCAGCACGAAGGTGATGAAGCCGAGGCCGATGCCGGTGGCGATGGAATAGGTCAGCGGCATCGCGATGGCACAGACGATGGCAGGCGCGTAGTCGGTGATGTCGTCCCAGCTCATTTCTGCGAGCCCGCGCGCCATGATCGCCGCGACGAACAGGAGTGCTGCCGCCGAAGCATACTTCGGGATCGCAGCCGCCAGCGGCGAGAAGAACAGCGCGAGCAGGAACAGGATCGAGACGACGACCGCCGTGAGGCCCGTGCGGCCGCCGGCGGCGACGCCTGCGCTCGATTCGATGTAGCTCGTCGTGGTCGAAGTACCGACCGCCGAGCCGAACATCGCAGCGAAGCTGTCGGAGATCAGCGCCTGCTTCATGCGCGGGAGCTTGCCGTTCTTGTCGAGAAGCCCCGAGCGGTGCGTTACGCCGATCAGCGTGCCTGCGTTGTCGAACACATCGATCAGGAACAGCGTGAGTACGACGATGATGAAGGTAAGCTCGAAGGTGCGCGACCAGTCGAACTTGAACAACGTCGGCTCGATCGACGGCGGAAGCGAGACGATGTTCCAGGGAGCGGGAAAACTCGCGAGCCCGAGCGGAATGCCGATCAGAGCGACGATCAGCATGCCGAGGATCGTGGCGCCGGGAATTTTCCGGTAGTGCAGCGCCGCAATCAGGATGAACCCTAGAATAGCGAGGATCGCGGGCCAGGACGCGATCAGCCGCGGGTCGAGCTTGCCGAGCGTAACCAGCGTCACCTTGTGATCGACGACGATGCCCGCGTTTTCGAGAGCGATGATCGCGAGAAAAAGACCGACGCCTGCGGAGATCGCAAGCTTCAGGTTCATCGGGATCGCATTGATGATGTATTCGCGGATGCGGAACACCGAGACGAGGAAGAACAGCACGCCTGACAGGAACACCGCCCAGAGCGCCTGCTGCCACGTATATTTGTAACCTACCACGATGGTGAAAGCGAAGAAGGCGTTGAGTCCCATGCCCGGCGCGAGCGCGATCGGATATTTCGCGTAAAGACCCATCACTGCGGTCGCGACCGCCGCCGCGAGACAGGTCGCGACGAACACTGCATCCCTCGGCATCCCTGCCCCGGACAAAATGTCAGGGTTCACCACGATGATGTAGGCCATCGTGAGAAACGTGGTGATGCCCGCGATGATTTCGGTGCGGATGGTCGAGCCGTTCGCGCCGATGCCGAAATAGCGGTCGAGCCAGTTTTCGAATCCGCTCGGCTGCGGACGCGCTGCCGCCCTGGCTTTCGCCGGTACGGCTTTCTTCGTCTTCGCTTTTGCCATGAGTACCCCCTCGTGGAATCCGGAATCGAATCCGGACGCACTGGCGCAGAGGATAGCCTTTAGTCGTAGAGGCGACCCATCCGCACGGTACTTTTCCACCGCTTGAAAATCCCGTTCCGCGATGCGGCGGCAGCGCGAAAAAACCTTTCGATTGCCGGGAGATGGCATGACGCTGCTGAAATCTTCGGCGCGGGTTGGCGCAGTAGCGTCAGCGGCCCGCTGCGGACACGGCGGCTTGCGGAGCCGGCGTTCCGCCATTCATGCACTCGCGAACCGGCGCGAACGAAACGCGGTGGTGCACCGTCGATCCGTGCAGGCGCAGCCGCTCCAGGTGCAGGCTGGTGCCGTAGCCCTTATGTTTTTCGAAGCCGTATTCCGGATGCGCGCGGCCGAGTTGGATCATCATCCGGTCGCGCGTGACTTTCGCGACGATCGAGGCCGCCGCAATCGAAGCGACGATGCCGTCGCCACCGATGACGGCCTCGACTTCACAGGTGAGCGGCAGCGTATCGCGGCCGTCCACGAACACGAACTGGGGTTGTCTGGGCAGTGTGCAGACCGCCTGCGCGAGCGCCCACAGGCTCGCGCGCAGAATATTGTCGCGGTCGATGCGCGAGGGCGGCGCGATGGCGACGGCAACCTCGGCGGTCGCGCAGATTTCATCGAAGAGATTTTCTCTCGCGCGCTCCGTCAGCTTCTTGGAGTCATCGAGACCGTTCGGCACGCGCGCCGGATCGAGGATCACGGCGGCAGCAACGACGGGGCCTGCGAGCGGTCCCCTGCCCGCCTCGTCGCAACCGGCGACGGGCAGGAACCCTTTGTGCATCGCGCCGGCCTCGCGGGCGAAAGTCGGACTGCGGCGCGCGGGAATCATGTCGGGAACTTCGCAGATGCCGGAATGGTTCTGATGCTCGCGAACATGACACGCGAAACCGCGCCCTTCCACTTACGGGAGCGCAGATTTGCGGCAAACTCACAGGTCGGCCACAATCCCGATCACAGATAGCGGCAAGAGCGGGACTGAACCCGCGGGCTGGAGGCAAGAAAGATGCGTTGGGACGATTTCCGCCAGAGCGAGAACATCGAAGACCGCCGGGGTGACGGCCCGCTTGCCGGTCCAGGCTTTCCGCTGCCTACCGGTGGCGGGGGCATGGGCATCGGCACCATCATCATTCTCGGTCTGCTCGCCTGGGCCGTTGGCATCGATCCCCGCGTCATCCTCTCCGGCATCGAAATGACGCAAGGCGGCCCGCCCAGCGGCTACGAGCGGCAGATGCCGCAGCAGCCTTCCACCGGCCAGAAGGGCAGGCCCGACGACAATCTCGGAAAGTTCGTGGCGAGCGTGCTCGGATCGACCGAAGACCGCTGGACGGAAATCTTCCGCGAATCCGGCCAGCGCTATCGCGCGCCGCGGCTCGTCATCTTCAGCCGCTCGACGCGGTCGGCTTGCGGCTATGCGCAGTCTGCGATGGGCCCGTTCTATTGCCCGCCCGAGCAGGCGGTCTATCTCGACACTTCTTTCTTTCAGGATTTGCAGCGCAAGCTGAACGCCTGCCCCGCCGGTTCGAAGACCTGCGAATTCTCGCAGGCTTACGTGATCGCGCATGAAGTCGGCCATCACGTGCAGAACATCACCGGCATCCTGCCGAAGGTGCAGCAGGCGCAGCGCGGCGCCAGCCAGCGCGACCGCAACGCGTTGCAGGTCCGTGTCGAGTTGCAGGCCGATTGCTTCGCGGGCGTCTGGGCGAACCGGCAGCAGAAGCTGCGCGCCTTCCTCGACCCGGGCGACGTCGATGCCGCCTTGCAGACCGCGACCGCGATCGGCGACGACACGCTCCAGCGGCGTCAGCAAGGCGTGGTGGTGCCCGACAGTTTCACGCACGGCTCCGCCGCGCAGCGCAAGCAATGGTTCCAGACCGGCTTCCAGTCCGGCGACGTAAACCGCTGCAACACCTTCGCGGCCGGCTCAATCTAGGCCCCGCCGTGAACGAAAAGCCGTTCGTTCCGGTCAGCTTCGCGGTGCTGACCGTTTCGGACACGCGCAATCTTGCCGAAGACAAGTCGGGAGCGATGCTCGCCGAGCGCATCGAAGCGGCGGGCCACAAGCTCGCCGCACGTGCGATCGTGAAGGACGAAATCCGCGCGATCCGCGCGAAAGTCCGGGGCTGGATCAAGGACAAGAAGATCGACGCCGTGATCACGAGCGCCGGCATCGTCGTCTGCCACATCGGCGCCTGCCTCGGGCTCGCCGGGCGCGTGCCGCGATGCCTGGGACGGCATTCTCGTCCACCAGTTCGACCTGCGTCACAAACCCTGCAACTTCGTCGAGATCATGCCGCGGCTCGATGAGCATTTGAAACGGTCGAAGCTGAAGAAGTAACGCCAAGCGGCGTAGCTGGTAATCGAGCACCGATAACGCCGGAGAGATGTGCGATTGCACACGATCCCGCCGGCAGCGGTAAAATTTCCTCAGAAGTCACAGGCCACGCGCGCACGGAACCGCTGGATTTTTCCATGCGCCTTATCATAAATATTGGACGTAGTGATTCGCCGTTGCCGACTGCGCGCCGCTTGAAGGCGCGAAGAACTCAACCGCCGACCGCTACCCGGATTTCCGGACCCGACTTCGTAACCGCGTTCTCACTTCGTAACTGCGTTCTCACCGACACGGGCAAGACGCGGGCGAAGCATGCAGGCTGCCGTCGAAATTTCCTATCATAACGTCGAGAAGTCGCAGGCTGCCGACGACTCGATCCGCGCGCATGTCGCCTATCTGGAAAGAATATACGACCGCATCACCGCCTGCCGGGTCTGGGTCGATAACCGCGCCGTCACCTTGCATGACGAAATCCTGCCCGCCGTCAGCATCGAGTTGCAGATTCCGGGCTTTACGAACCTCGTCGTCGCCCACGACCCCGCGGACAGCGACCAAAACTTCCAATCTCCCGATCTGAACAACGCCATCTACAAGGCTTTCCGGCTGGCCGAGCGGCGCCTCCTGGATCTGAAGCAGATCAGGCAGACGAACGAGCGCATCGCGCACGAAACCGATCTCAGCTTTCTCGGCCAGATCGCGGAGATCTACCCGCTCGAGGACTACGGCTACCTTTTGAACAAGGAAGGCGCGTTGATTTATTTCCATCGCGACGCGCTCGTATCCGGCGATTTCGACTATCTGGTGCGCGGTATGGACGCCTATTACGTCGAGGAAGCCGGCAACACCGGCCCGCTCGCGAAGAAGGTCTGGGTGCGGGAAAGCAGCCATTAAAAGAGCGTAGGCCTCATCCTTCGAGACGCGCTCCTGACGGAGCGCTCCTCAGGATGAGGTTCGCAAACTTAAAGCTTCAACTCCCAGGTTTCGCCGATCAGCTTCTTGCCGAAATCCGCATGCGGCTTCGTCGCGACCAGCGTGAAGCCGTTATTCGCGTAAAGTTTGCGCGCGACAATCAACTCGCTCTGCGTCCATAGAACGATTTTTTCGTAGCCGCACTTCTTCGCAAACGAGATGCACTCGCCGGCAAGCTTCTGCGCGATGCCCTTCCCGCGCGCCCAGGGCTCTAAAAACATGAGCCGCAGCTTCGCGGTCTTCGCCTCGCCGCGAACCAGGCACACGGAGCCCACAGGCACGCCGTTCAGTTCCGCAATCCAGCAGCGTTCGTGCTTCGGCTGATAGTTCTTCAGAAACTGCGCGCAGATGTCCCCGACCAGCGCCTCGAACTGTGGGCCGTAGCCGTATTCTTCCGCATAGAGTTCGGCGTGGCGCATGGTGATCCAGCCCATGTCGCCGGCGCGGTGGGTACGGAGCGAAATTTTCGGAGCAGTGTCCCGCGCGCCCGTCAGAACGGAAACGAGTTTCATGCCGCCGAGCAGCTGGTTCTGCGCGCTTGCCGGCAAGGTGCCGATCATCGCGCCGACGGCATCGCGGGAGCGCAGTTCCAGCGGCGCATAGGCGGAGTATCCGAGGCGCGTGAGCGAAACGAGTATGCTTCTGCGGTCTTCGGCGGAACTGCTGCGTGAGATCAGCTTTGCCTTCGCGAAGCGATCCAGCATCCGGCTCAGATAACCCGCATCCAGACCGAGCGCGCTTGCGATCTCGCTCGCGGTTTTCTCGCCCTCCGAAAGCTCGTGCAGAACCCGCGCTTCGGTGAGCGAGAATCTGGTGTCTAGAAAACCTTCGTCGAGCACGCCGATCTTGCGCGTGTAGACGCGGTTGAAGCGGCGGATTTCGTCGATGTCTGCGAGCGCGGCTTTGGGCATGGCGGGAGGTTCCGCCAAATGCTTGACGGAGTCAACTATTCGTCCGCGCCTGCAAGCAACACCCTTGTTCGTAGCTTCACAATCCGCATGCGGCCGAGCTTTGCGATCAGCCGCCGGTGAGCGTTCCCGCCTTTCTGGTGACCGCCGAGCTTCTGGTAGAGCAGCTTCGAGATCAGGAGCCCGTGTTCGGCGCGCGGGCGGCCGGTGAGCGCAAGGCGCGCACTGGCGGCAACTTCTGCAAGCCGCGGCCTCACTCCGAAACCTTCATAGGCGAGGCGGAACGTGGCCGCGCGGCGATCGGCGTGACCGGCACGGCCGACGGTGTCGAGGAACTTGCGTACCTCGCGGGTCCAGCCTTCCTCGAGCATGCCGCCCGGATCGAGAAACAGAAGCCACTCGCCGCGTGAAGCGGACTGCGCACCCGCCCGAAGCCGCAAGCCGAGATCGCTGTCGCCCTTTACGAAGATGCAGCCCGCCGCATCGGCGACCGCTTCGGTCTCGTCGCGCGAGCCGCCGTCGGCGAGCACGACGTCGCGAACGATGCCCGCCGCCGCGCCCGACACAAGCGCGGAGAGCGTCGGAACGATCTCGCGTTCCGAATCGAGCGTGGGAATCACGACGCTAATCAAATGGACCTTCGCGCCTCCGGCGCGGTTATTAGGGCAAGGCGTTGTTACCGGCCTGCCTCGGGAGCCTCAAGAGTTTGCACTGGCGGAACTTTCGGCACCATATCTTGTTCTTGTTTTGTTCCCATTTTGGGACTAGGATTTCATTCCATCGGGAATCCTCGCCATGGACGACAGATTCGACAACGAACGTGACCTTGCAATCGACCGCACGGAGCGCGGCCCCGAGCCGGAAGGCGCCGACGGTTTGCTCCCAACAACCGTGGGCGGCGAACGCCGCCGCGGACGCGGGGCCGTATCGAATGCGAGCGGCCGCTACGAACCGGCCGCCCGGATTCCGTTCGACGACGGCTGGCTCTCCCTCGACGAGTTGCCTCCGTTCAAGACCGTCGAGCGCGAGGAACGCGCGCGCAAAATCATCACCCGGAACGAGTCCCCCGATCTCGGCTTCGACCGCTCGATCAATCCCTATCGCGGCTGCGAGCACGGCTGCATCTATTGTTTCGCGCGGCCGACCCACGCCTATCACGGCATGTCGTCGGGACTCGATTTCGAAACGCAAATGTTCGTGAAACCGGACGCGCCGCAGCTGCTCCGCAAGGAGCTGGCCTCGCCCAGCTACAAGCCGCGCACGATCGCGATGGGCACGAATACCGACCCCTACCAGCCGATCGAGCGCAAATGGAAACTGACGCGGCGCATCCTCGAAGTGCTGCGCGATGCGAACCATCCGGTCGGCATCGTGACGAAGTCCGTACTGGTGCTGCGCGATCTCGATATTCTCTCGGAGATGGCGGCGAAAGGCCTTGCCAAGGTCGCGCTTTCGGTGACGACGCTCGATCCGAAACTCGCCCGCGCCATGGAGCCGCGCGCCTCGACGCCGCCGAAGCGGCTCGAAGCGATCCGCGAACTGTCGCGCGCAGGCGTGCCGACCGCGATCATGACCGCGCCGATCGTGCCCGCGATCAACGACTCCGAGATCGAGCGCCTGCTCGATGCAGGTGCCGCGAACGGCGCGGTCGAGGCGGGTTTCGTGATGCTGAAGATGCCGTTCGAGATCAAGGACCTGTTCCGCGAGTGGCTGCGCGAGCACTTCCCCGACAAGGAGAAGCACGTGATCTCGCTCGTGCGCGACATCCACGGCGGCAAGGACTACGATTCCACATGGGGTCTGAGGCAGACCGGCACCGGCCCTTACGCGTGGTCGATCGGGCGGCGTTTCGAGCTTGCCTGTAACCGGCTCGGGCTGAACGCGAGGAGCTATCGCCTCACCACCGCGCTCTTCAGGAAGCCCGTTCTGCGCGGCGACCAGATGGATCTCTTCGCCGCGTGATTTGATTGCTTGTCGTCCCCGCGAAAGCGGAGACCCATAAACCCCTGTGCTCAACATCGACCCGGCGGTTATGGGTCCCGGCTCGCGGCTGCTTCGCAGCCTTGGCCGGGACGACACGGAGCCAAATCCCTAACAGCCGTTAACACTTTGCATTTACTGCGCTTTTACCCTGTCCGGGCATGGTGCGCTTCTGTTTGGTTGCGTAACGAGTACCCGGTATTGCGTATGCGAGTCTCGCGTATCGGGGCGCCCAGTAGGGCGCCCCGTTCAGCTTTAAAGCCCGACCTTCCCGGACTCGAGCACAATCGCATCATCGTGGGCGATTGCATCGAGGAGCTCCTGAAGCTCCCGGAAGCCTCGGTCGATCTCGTCTTCGCCGACCCGCCCTACAATTTGCAACTTCGCGGCGACCTTTCGCGGCCCGACCAATCGAAGGACGATGCGGTCGACGACGCGAGGGATCAGTTCGCGAGTTTTGAGAGCTACGACAACTTCACCCGCGACTGGCTCAAGGCCGCGCGGCGCGCGATGAAGCCGAACGCCACGCTCTGGGTGATCGGCTCCTATCACAACATTTTCCGCGTCGGCACCGCGCTCCAGGACATCGGCTTCTGGATCCTGAACGACATCGTCTGGCGCAAGGTGAACCCGATGCCGAACTTCCGCGGGCGGCGCTTCACCAACGCTCACGAGACGCTGATCTGGGCCGCGCGCGACGAGAAGGCGCGCAAATACGTTTTCAATTACGAGGCGCTCAAGGCCGGCAACGAAGACGTGCAGGTGCGCTCCGACTGGACGCTGCCGCTCTGCACCGGCGCCGAGCGCCTGAAAGACAAGGACGGCGACAAGGTGCATCCGACCCAGAAGCCGGAGTCTTTGCTCGCGCGCGTGCTGCTCTCGTCCACCAAGCCCGGCGATGTCGTGCTCGATCCCTTCTTCGGCTCCGGCACCACCGGCGCGGTCGCGAAGAAACTGTCGCGGCGCTTCATCGGCATCGAACGCGACAAGACTTATGCGAGCGCCGCCAAAGCGCGCATCGACGAAGTCGTACCTTATCCTGAGGCGTCGCTCGTTCCGTTCATGACCGCGCGCGAAGCGCCGCGCGTGGCTTTTGCGAGCGTGGTAGAACGCGGGCTGATCGAAGCCGGCAGCGTACTTACGGACCACAAGGGCAAGGTTCGCGCGACGGTGCGGCCCGACGGCACGATCCAGCTTGGGCCGAATGTCGGTTCGATCCACAAGATCGGCGCGCTCGCGCAGAATCTGGAAGCCTGCAACGGCTGGACCTACTGGCACTTCGAAGACGGCAAGGCGAAGAAACCGATCGACGCGCTGCGCTCGATCATCCGCGGCGAGTTACAGGCCGCGGAATAGCCGCTACGAAACGTCCGGCTTTGCGGTCGAAGCCGTCACCGGCCCCGGCGTCACGTTATTCTTGAACGCATAATCGAACATTCCCTGCGCGATTTCGCGCTCGCCCATGATCGTATGGCTCGCGCCGAGTTTGTTGAGATTGGCCTGTTCGGCATCCGAATGCGCACGCGCGACGATCTCGAGCGCCGGGTTCGCTTTCCGCGCCTGCTCGACGATCTGTCCCGCCTCGAAGCTTTCCGGGATCGCAACGAACAGCGTCCTTGCAGCGGCAAGGTTTGCCGCTGCCATCAGTTCGGGCGAGGCGGCATTGCCGAAGAATACCTCGATCCCGCGCGCACGAAGCTGCTTCACGACCTCGGCTCGGTCTTCGATCACGAGAAACGGAATGCTCATCTCGTGCAGCTTCTCGCCGATGTGGGAGCCGACGCGGCCGTAACCGACGACGACGGCATGATTGGTGAGCCTGGTCGGCTCCAGAACCACGGTGGCTTCCTCCGGCGGCGCGGCCTGAGACACAGTCTCGTTTTCGGGCTTCGCCGCCCGCTTCTCGATGCGCGGCTTGATCCAGTCGATCGCCTGAAACACGAACGGATTGGCCATGATCGAGATGATCGCGCCGGCGAGGATGAGATCCAGCCCGGTCTGCGGCATCAGCTTCAGGGTAACGCCGAGACCGGCGAGGATGAACGAAAATTCGCCGATCTGCGCGAGCGACGCAGAGATGATCAATGCGGTCGAAGTCGGATACTTGAACGCCCGCACGATCAGGAAGGCGGCGACCGATTTGCCGAAGATGATGATGAAGATCGTGCCGGCCAGGAGCCAGGGGTGGTTCACCACAATGCCCGGATCGAACAGCATGCCGACCGAGACGAAGAACAGCACCGCGAATGCGTCTCTGAGCGGCAGCGTTTCCTCGGCCGCGCGCTGCGAGAGCGGCGACTCGCTCATCACCATGCCGGCGAAGAACGCGCCGAGCGCGAACGACGCACCGAACCAGGTCGATGCCGCATAAGCGATGCCGATGGCCATCGCGAGCACGGAGAGGCGAAACAATTCGCGCGAGCCGGTGTGCGCGACCCAATGCAGCGCCCACGGGATCACGCGCTGGCCGACGACCAGCATCACGAGCACGAAGGCCGCTACCTTGCCGAGCGTGATGGCGATCGGCTGCCACATCGCCGGATTCGATACCGAATCCTTCGCCATCATGACGGTTGCCATCGCAGGAAGCAGCACGAGCGCAAGCACCATCGCGAGGTCTTCGACGATGAGCCAGCCGACCGCGATGCGGCCGCGCTCGGTTTCGACGAGCCGGCGCTCCTGCAACGCGCGCAGCAACACGACCGTGGATGCGACGGACAGCGCGAGACCGAAAACGAAACCCGCCGTCCAGGTCCAGCCGAGGAAATAGGCCATCGCCATGCCCATCAGCGTCGCGGTGCCGATCTGGACGACGGCACCCGGTATCGCGATGGCACGAACCGACAAGAGATCCTTGAGCGAGAAGTGCAGACCGACGCCGAACATCAGAAGAATGACGCCGAGTTCGGCAAGCTCGTTCGCGAGCGCCTGATCCGCGACGAAGCCGGGCGTATAGGGGCCGGCGACCACACCCGCGAGCAGATAGCCGACGATCGGAGAAATCCGCAGCCGTTGGGCGATCGATCCGAAGATGAACGCGAAAACGAGACCTGCGACAATCGTGGCGATCAGCGGTGTGTAATGCGGCATCTACCTCTTCCGGCGCGCGGTGCGCGCATGCATTTCAATTACTCGCGTGTATGCTTTTTAATTAGAGGAAGCGGGTTACCAAATGCAAACAAAAATGCTCTCGAACCGCCGTGGAGCCGCATCGATCGCCGGATCGTAGTGCTACGGAGCAGCAACCCGCGCCGCTCGTGAGCGGCCGCAAAAAAAGCACGGGGCCGCTAGCGCAGCCCCGTGCCGATTTTCAGTCCGGCCTGCCTACTTTGCGGCCACGACCATGATTTCGACCTTGTAGTCCGGCGAAGCGAGCTTCGCCTCGATGGTCGCGCGCGCGGGCACGTTGCCCGGAGAAACCCAGGCTTCCCAGACCTTGTTCATCTCGGCGAAGTTCGAGATGTCCGGCAGGAAAATCTGCGTTTGCAGAAGCTTCGTCTTGTCGGTGCCGGCCTGCTTCAGGAGGCTGTCGATGATCTCGAGAATCTCCCCGGTCTGCTCGGTCACGCTCTTGCCCTTGGTTTTGCCCGCGACCTGACCGGCAAGATAGACGACGCCGTTGTGCACGACGGCCTGCGCCATCCGCGGGCCCGGCTCGATACGTTGAATGCTCATTTCTTCTCTCTCCCTTTCGATTTTTGCTTTCCGCCGAATTCGAGTGCGTGGGCGATAACCTTTCGCATCACGCTCGGCAAGGCTTCGTCGCCGAGCGCGCTGAGCTTTACGAAGCGCATACCTTTCGGCGCACGGGTCCGCTTCGGCACGCGCGCGGCATAGACAGTGAGTTCGAGCGGGAAATGCGTGAACACATGCCGGACGATACCGGGAAGTTTTTGCCATACTCTTTGCTCCCTCTCCCC
Source organism: uncultured Hyphomicrobiales bacterium (assembly GCA_964521045.1). Classification (GTDB taxonomy): domain Bacteria; phylum Pseudomonadota; class Alphaproteobacteria; order Rhizobiales; family Xanthobacteraceae. Next base: position 58,675 of record CAZFPR010000002.1, on the reverse strand, counting down.
TTTGGGGAGAGGTGAAAGGGCCGGTGCGAACTTCAGTGCATCTTTCTCTTTATATTCCGCGCTCCACTCGCTGCCCGGGACTTCGGTCATGCTGGCAAGCAGGCCCTTATCCGCGCGCGTGCGCAGAAGAATGTGTCCGTCTTCGCGGATCGCGACGAAGGCCGCGCCCTTGCGTAACCTGCCTTCCGCCTTTGCGATCTTGCGCGGAAAGGTCTGCTGATCCCCGCGTGCGCGGGCGGCACAGGATTCCATCCACGGGCAGATCGCGCAGGTCGGGTTCTTCGGCGTGCAGATCGTGGCCCCGAGATCCATCAGCGCCTGCGCGAAATCTCCCGCGCGATGCGCGGGCGTCATTTCGGCGGCGAGGCGCGCGAGCGCTTTCTTCGCGGCAGGCAGTTTCTCCTCGACGGCGAAGAGCCGCGACATCACGCGCTCGATATTGCCGTCCACCGGCGTAGCTTTTCTGCCGAAGGCGATCGCGGAAATCGCGGCGGATGTGTAGGCGCCGATTCCGGGCAGGCGCCGCAGTTCCGTTTCGTCCTCGGGAAACCGTCCGGAAAATTCCGCGGTCACCGCTCTGGCGCAGGCATGGAGATTTCGTACCCGCGCGTAATAGCCGAGCCCGGCCCATGCGGAGAGCACCTCTTCCTGCCGTGCGTTCGCGAGCGAAAATACGTCGGGCCAGCGCGCGAGAAATTTCGCGAAGTAAGGCAGCACGGTCTCGACGCGCGTCTGCTGCAACATGATTTCGGAAAGCCAGACGCGGTAAGGGTCGGGCTTCGCGGAGCCCCTCACCCGCCACGGCAGCACGCGCGCGGAAACATCGTACCAGGCAAGCAGTACCGCAGTATCGGGCGCCGTTTTAGGCTTTGCCCGCTCTTCACGTGGTGCCCGGCTTGTCTCGCGCATCCGGAATCATTACGCCGAAAGCAGCCGGAGTCGCAAAGATGACCGTGCCGCCCAAACGCCAGCGCCATGCCGCGCCGATCGCCGATCTCGTCGGCAAAACGGTGGGCGACGCTTTTGCCCGGCAGGGCTTTGCCGCGGTCGAGATCGTCACGCACTGGGAAGAAATCGTCGGCGCCGAACTCGCGCGGCGCTCGGAGCCCGTGAAGCTCGTCTGGCCCCGCCGCGACGACCCGGATTCGGTCGGCAATCTGCAAATCCGGGTCGAAGGCGCCTATGCGCTCGAAATCCAGCACATGCAGCCGGTCATCATCGAGCGGGTAAACCGCTACTTCGGCTGGCGCTGCGTAGGCAGGCTTGCAATCCGGCAAGGTCCGGTTGTCTCGCGCAAAAAACGTCCGGCTCCGCGCAAGGAACCGACGCCCGAAGAGATCGGTCAGGCACGGGCTGCCATCGGAGAGTTCAAGGACGAGGCGCTCGCCCGGTCGGTCGCCCGCCTCGGCGCACTCATCAAAAGCCGCGGACGCAAGCAGTAATGTGCAAGCAGTAATGCGGATGTGATCGCGGCATCCCACGCTTGCCACAATCGGGGCCGCAGTCTAGGTCGAACTGTCAATCAGCCCTTGTCCGGAGGCCGTCTTGTCCATTTCGCGCCGTGAATTCACCGCTGGAGCCACCGCCGCCGTACTGGCTGCGAGCCTTCCTTTCGCGCCGCTCCCGGCATTCGCGCAGGGCAGGCCGAGAAAGAAGTTCGAGATCGGCGAACTCTACAAGCCCGGCCCGCTCGGCGATCACGTGCTCGGCAAGGACGACGCCCCGGTTACCATCGTCGAGTATGCGTCCTTCACCTGTGGACACTGCGCGAATTTCCACGTCACGACGTTCCCGAAGATCAAGGAAAAGTACATCGACACCGGCAAGGTGAAGTTCATTTTCCGCCCCTTCCCGACCGGCCCGGCGCAGCTTTCCATTGCAGCCGGCATGCTCGCGCATTGCGCAGGCAAGGATAAGTATTTCGCGATGACGTCGGCGCTCATGGAGACCCAGCGCAACTGGATGTCGACCGAAGATCCGCTGCCGCTGCTGCAAAAGCTCGCGAGCCAAGCCGGCATCGACGAAGCCAAGTTCAAACAATGCCTTGGCGACCAGACGCTTGCCGCCGAAATCCAGCGCACCGGGCTCCGGGGCTACGAAGCCTTCGGCGTCGAGGGCACGCCGACGTTCTTCATCAACGGCAACACCGTCATCGACGGCGACGTCTCGATCGATCAGTTCTCGAAGATCATCGATCCGCTGATAAAGTAAGTAGTGGATTTCGCGGCCTTTTTCGGCCCGCTATCCCCAGCGTCGTTCGGTCAAAATCCGGGGCGGACTTGCCGCCACCCTGCCGGAGCCCCATCGTCTTGGGCATCCGAATCGCGCGGTCATAAGCGCGTCACAAGGCCAGAAAATATATGCAGTTCACGCGGTTAAAGCTTCTCGGCTTCAAGTCTTTCGTTGAGCCCTCCGAGTTCGTCATCGAAACGGGGCTGACCGGCATTGTCGGCCCGAACGGCTGCGGCAAGTCCAACATCGTCGAGGCGCTGCGCTGGGCCATGGGCGAAAGCTCGACCAAGGCCATGCGCGCGCAGGACATGGATCAGGTGATCTTCGCGGGTTCCGCGCACCGTCCGCCACGGAACACCGCCGAAGTCGTGATCGTCGTGGACAATGCCGAGCGGAAAGCGCCCGCCCAGTTCAACGACGCCGACATCCTCGAAGTGTCGCGCCGGATCGAGCGCGAAGCGGGCTCGGCTTATCGCATCAACGGCCGCGAAGTCCGCGCCCGCGACGTGCAGTTGCTGTTCGCCGACGCTTCTTCCGGCGCCCGCTCCCCCGCCCTCGTGCGGCAGGGCCAGATCGGCGAGATCATCAACGCGAAACCGGAATCGCGCCGCCGAATCTTAGAAGAAGCCGCCGGCATTTCCGGCCTTCACGCGCGCAAGCACGAAGCCGAGACGCGGCTCCGCGCCGCCGAAAACAATCTTCAGCGCCTCGAAGACGTGATCGGCCAGATCGCGACCCAGATGGACAGCCTGAAGCGGCAGGCGCGGCAGACGGTTCGATACAAGAACATCTCCGGCGAAATCCGCCGCCGGCA
>CAZFPR010000002.1:52730-55619 GCA_964521045.1 uncultured Hyphomicrobiales bacterium | reverse complement strand
CCTTATGGCGCTGCGCTGGCGCGAAGCCGAAGGCGCAATCGCCGAAGCCGAGCGTACGCGCGATCTCGCGATCCGTGCGGTCGCCGACCAGACGAAACTGCACCTGGAGGCGAGCCGCAAACAGAGCGAAATCGGCGAGCAACTCAATCCTGCGCGCGAACAGGCGGCGATCGCGGGCGCTACACTCCAGCGCCTCACCATCGCAAGCGCCGAACTCGACCGCGAGGAAGCCCGCGCGAAAAGCCGTGCCGACGAACTCGACCGCCGTCTCCAGCAGCTTGCCGCGGACATCGAGCGCGAACGCGCGCTCGCGAACGACGCGGTCGAAGTGCTTGCGCGTCTCACGCGCGAAGAAGAAGCGCTCGCCGCGGAAGAAAGCTCGGTCGCGGGCGGCGAAACCAATGCCCGCGAGCGGCTGACCACGGTCGAGCAGCAACTCGCCGCGACAGAAAAAGCATTCGACGACGCGACCGCCAAGCTCGCTTCGCTGGTCGCCAAGCGCGGCTCGCTCGACGCCTCGATGAGCGGCTACCGCGAGCGGCTCGCGAAGATCGCCGCCGAAATCGAGCAGATCGAACAGGAAGCCGGTCAGGGGCTTACCGAGAACGGTGGCGAACTCGCGAAGCTTCGCGAGGCGGCCTCCGCCGCGCAGGAACGCGTCGCGAATACCGATGCCGCCGCATTGAAGGCGGAAGCCGCGCGCTCCGCCGCGATGCAGGCCCTCGAAGTGGCCCGCCAGCCGCTTCTGCAAGCCGAACAGAACCTGCACCGGCTCGAGACGGAAGCCCGGACCCTTGCCAAGATGCTGGGCGAACAGTCGAAATCGCTGTTCCCGCCCGCGATTGATCTGGTCAAGGTCGACAGCGGCTACGAGGCCGCGATTGCAGCCGCCCTCGGCGACGAACTCGATGCGCCGCTCGATGCCGCATCGCCCATGCACTGGGCCGGTGCCGATTCCGGCGCTGCCGATCCGGCTTTGCCTGCCGGCGTCGAACCGCTTGCCGCGCATGTGAACGCGCCGGAAGAACTGAAGCGCCGTCTCAGGCAGATCGGCGTGGTCGCGCGCGGTCAGGGCGCTGTCGCACGCAAGCAGCTTGCGGTCGGTCAGCGTCTCGTCTCGAAGGAAGGCGATCTGTGGCGCTGGGACGGCTACACCGTCACCGCGGATGCGCCGACCGCCGCCGCGCGCCGCCTCGCCGCGCGCAATCGTCTTGCCGAGATCGACCGCGAAATCGCAACCGCGCGCGACACGGCCGTGAAAACGAAAGAGGCGAACGACAAGGCGCAAACCGACCTTTCGAAGGCCGAAGGCGAAGAGTTGAATGCACGCGGCCTGTGGCGGAACGCGCAGAGCACCTACGACGCCGCCTTGCAGGCGCTCGCCGATGCCGAACGCGGCGCGGGCGAACACCAGTCGCGTATGTCAGCGCTTTCCGAAGCGCGGGCGCGGCTGCTTGCGAACAAGGGCGAGATCGAAGGCGCCGTCGCGGAGGCCGCAGGCCTGCTCGCGTCGCTACCGGTCGTGGCGGCGACCGAGGCCGCACTCGCTGCCGTGCGCACCAAACTGACCGCCGACCGTGCCGCTTACTCCTCCGCGAAGGCCGACATCGACGGGATCGAGCGCGAGCGCGCGACCCGCGCGCAGCGCCTTTCCACGATCGGCGCGGAACGTGCGTCGTGGCGCGAGCGCGAGGAACGCGCAGGACTTCAGATCTCCGCGATCGAGCAGCGCATCACGGAAACGCGCGGCGAACGCGCGGCACTCGACGAAGCGCCTGCGAAATTTGCGGGACAGCGCAATGCGCTGCTGACCGAAATCAACGCCGCCGAAGCGAAGAAGCGCGAAGCTGACGACAAGCTGGTCGCGGCCGAGCAGGTGCTCGCTGCGGCCGACAAGGCCGAGCGTGAATTGCGCGATGCGCTCGCCGCCGCGCGCGAAGTTTCGGCCCGCGACGAGGCCCGCCTCGAAGCCGCCCGCAACCGCAAGAACGACCTCGTCCGCGAGGTCACCGACGTGCTCGGGGGCGAACCCACCGCCGAGCGAATCGCCGAGGCGCTGGACACCAAGGGCGCCGAATCGGAGCCCGCCGAAGTCGCCGCCAAGCTCGAAAGCCTGGAGCGCGAGCGCGAGCGGCTGGGTGCCGTGAACCTGCGTGCCGACGAGGAACTCACCGAGGTCGAAAAGCAGCATATCGGCCTCACCTCCGAGCGCGACGATCTGGTGGAGGCCATCAAGCGGCTCCGACAGGGCATCCAGAGCCTCGACAAGGAGGCTAGAGAGCGGCTCACCGCCTCGTTCCAGACCGTGAACGAGCACTTCAAGAAGCTGTTCACCGGGCTGTTCTCGGGCGGCACTGCGGAACTCGTACTTACGGGTTCCGAGGACCCGCTGGAGGCCGGCCTCGACATCATCGCGAAGCCTCCCGGAAAGAAGGCGCAGTCGCTGTCGCTGCTTTCGGGCGGCGAGCAGGCGCTGACCGCCATGTCGCTGATTTTCGCGGTGTTTTTGACGAATCCGTCCCCGATCTGCGTCTTGGACGAAGTCGACGCGCCGCTCGACGACTCGAACGTGGAGCGTTTCTGCAACCTGCTCGAGGAAATGACCCGGCAGACCGACACCCGTTTCATTACGGTGACGCACAACCCGATCACGATGGCGCGCATGGACCGGCTGTTCGGGGTCACGATGGCCGAACGCGGCGTCTCGCAACTCGTTTCGGTCGATCTCCAGACCGCGCAGAGCTACCGGGAAGCCGGCTAGTTTTCCGGGCCTCTTGAGACTCGCCGCCGCACCTCCGGAAACGCGCGGTTTATTCAACGAATTCAGGGTGTTAAGAGACGTTTACGTTTCTTGACACCCATAGACCCCCTCAATATGGTCCGCGCGGC
>CAZFPR010000002.1:9313-52720 GCA_964521045.1 uncultured Hyphomicrobiales bacterium | reverse complement strand
CCGCTATTTTCCTTGTCTTTTGCGAGGTTACCGATGCCCGGCGACCCGAGGGAAGGAAACGGCGGCGGCGAACTCTCCGAGAGGCTGCGACGTCTCGACGAGAAACTCGACGCGCGAGAGGCGGAGGAAAAGCGGAAGCATTCCGCACCCACGCCCGACGCTGCGGATCGTTCAGGGTTCACGCGAGGCCTGAAGCTCTCCGGCGATTTCATCGGGGGCGTCGTTGCAGGCTTTGCCGTCGGGTGGGCATTCGACAAGCTCACCGGATGGTCGCCGTGGGGGCTGATCGTTTTCATTCTCCTCGGCTTCGCAGCCGGTATTTTGAATGTGCTCCGTACGCTCGGCGCTGTGCCGCAGTTCGGCGGACGTAAATAGAAAGTGGCGCATCGCGCGCCGAACGAGACTGGAACCGATGGCTGCTGATCCGATTGCACAATTCCAGATCAAGAAGATCGTGACGCTGGGCCACATTGGCGGTCACGAGATCGCGCTCACCAATTCCGCGGTCTTCATGATCGCCGCGGTCTCGCTCATTCTCGGCCTGACCTATCTCGCGACCACGAGCCGCCGTCTCGTTCCCGGCAGGCTGCAATCGGTCGCGGAGCTGACCTACGAATTCGTGGCGAACACGGTGCGAAGTACTGCCGGCAACGACGGCATGCGCTTCTTCCCGCTGGTGTTCTCGCTCTTCACGTTCGTGCTGGTGCTGAACCTGCTCGGCATGATCCCGGGCTTCTTCACGGTCACGAGCCATATCGCGGTGACCGGCGCGCTCGCGGTACTCGTGATCCTCGTCGTGATCATCTACGGCATCTACAAGAACGGCCTGAAGTTCTTCAAACTGTTCTGGCCTTCCGGCGTGCCGCTTTTCATCATGCCTCTGATGACGCTGATTGAAATCCTTTCGTTCCTTTCGCGTCCGCTTTCGCTGTCGGTTCGTCTGTTTGCGAACATGCTCGCGGGCCACATCACGCTGAAAGTGTTTGCGAGCTTCATCGGTCTGCTCGCTACCTCGCTGGGTGTCGCCGGCTGGCTCATGGGCATCCTGCCCTTCGGCATGCTGATTGCGCTGACCGCGCTCGAATTCCTGGTCGCGTTCCTCCAGGCCTACGTCTTCACCATTCTGACCTGTCTCTATCTCAACGACGCAATTCACCCCGGCCACTAACGGCCGTCTAGTTCAACCAGAAAGCTTCCAGAGGAGTTTCACTATGGATCCAGTAGCAGCAAAAGAACTCGGCCGTATGATCGGCGCCGGCATCGCGGCGATCGGCATGGGCGGCGCCGCGATCGGCGTGGCCTTCATCTTCGGCAACTACCTGTCGTCGGCGCTCCGCAATCCGGCCGCCGCGCAGGGCCAGTTCGGCAACCTGATTTTCGGCTTCGCCGTGACCGAAGCGCTGGGCATCTTCTCGCTGCTCATCGCGCTCCTGCTCCTGTTCGCCGTCTAAGCGAACCGAACAGGGCCTGCGTAAATGGCTACGAAAGCACATACCGAAGTAGCGGGTGGCAAGAAGGCGCCGTTTCCGCCCTTCCAGGGCGAGACGGTGGCTTCGCAGCTGTTCTGGCTCGCGATCTGCTTCGTCGTCCTTTACGTCGGCTTGTCGCGCATGCTGCTGCCGCGCCTCAGCGGCGTGATTGCACAGCGCAACGACAAGATCGAAGGCGATCTCGAAACGGCCAACCGGCTTCGCAACGAAAGCGAAGCCGCACAGGCCGCCTACGAGAAGGCGCTCGCCGATGCCCGCGCCAAGGCGCAGGCACTGGCTGCCGAATCCCAGGCCAAGGCGGCAGCTGCCGCCGACGCGCAGCGGAAACAGCTCGAGGACGGCCTCAAGAACAAGCTTGAAGCCGCTGAAAAGCAGATCGCAGCGACGAAGTCGGCTGCGATGTCGAACGTACGCGGTATCGCCGTCGATACCGCGGGTCTGATTGTCGAACGGCTGACCGGCAAGGCGCCGGCGAAGCAGGCCGTCGAACGCGCCGTCGATACGGCGCTACACTGAGGAGAGTTTCGTGGAATTTCTTTACGGGACGGACTTCTGGGTAGCGCTTTCGTTCGTCGCTTTCTTTCTGATCGCGCTCAAGTTCGGCATCCACCGCACCGTGCTCGGTGCGCTCGACGGACGTGCGGTCAAAATCAAAGCCGAACTCGAGGAAGCCAAGCGCCTCAAGGAAGAAGCGGAAAAGCTTCTTGCCGAATACAAGCAGAAGGCGCGTGAAGCGGAAGGCGAAGCGCAGGCGATCATCGCGCAGGCCAACGCGGAAGCGAAGCAGATCGCGGCGGAAGCCAAGACCCGGCTCGAAGAGTTCGTCGCGCGCCGGACCAAGATGGCGGAATCCAAGATCGCCCAGGCGGAACAGCAGGCCATGGCCGAAGTTCGCGCCGCCGCTGCCGACGCCGCCGTGAAGGCAGCCGAGACCATCGTCGCGGAAACAGCCAAGGGCGCCGAAGGCAAATCGCTGCTCGAGAGCGCGATCAAGGACGTGAAATCGCGGCTCGGCTAAGCCGGCCGCCCAAACCCAACAAGACAAAAGAAAACGGCCGCTCCCGGGAGACCCGAGGGCGGCCTTTTTTTATTGCCTAAGTAATCCGCCGTTACTGTTTCGGCTGGAAGACCGGCTGCTGCTGGCTGGCCGGCGGCGGCTGGAACGTCGGCTGCTGCTGTTGTTGTGTAGGCGGCTGGAATCCCTGCTGCGGCTGGGTCTGCTGTGCCGGAGCCTGTGCCTTCGGCGCGGGTTTCGGCTTGGGCTTCGGTTTCGGCTTGGGCTTTGCCTTCGCCGGCGGCGGAGCGCCCTGCGGATCGAAGCCTACATAGATCACGTACTTCTCGAGATTCTTGTCGGCGGGAAGCGGAAAGGTCAGGTCGTCGTCGACATGGGTGAACGGCACCTGTGTCGCGCCCTGGGTGACGTTGACCTGCACGGCATAGAACTTGGAGATCACCGGACGCGGCTGCGGGCCTTCCTGAACGACCGCGATGCGGATCGGCACGGTCACGGTACCCGGACCGCCCTTCGGCCCGACCACGAGGCGGCCTTCGACGCCGACCTTGATCGTCATGGTGCTGCCGAGGATCGCGCACTCGCGCGCGATCTGGATCACGCTGGCCTGATAGCGGACATTGGTCGGGCCTTGCCCGTCGTTCTGCGCCCAGGCACTTGCGCCCTGTCGCACCACCGCTCCGGGGCAGTCCTCGTCGGCGTTAACCTGCGTGGTCTGGTTTGGATTCGGATTGTTGGGGTCGTCCGTGGCGGGACCCTGCTTGAAGATGTCGCCGAGACCTACATTGCCGATGGGACCGACAACGTTCTCGATCGTGCTGCAACCGCCCAGCAGGCCGACAAGCACAACGGCTGCCCAGCCCTGCATACGCAGGCTTTGCCCGGGTACTTTACGCATACTCACCACTCCTCCGCCGCCCATCATATCAGCACTATGGGCACTCGCGAACCCTGGAAATCATCCGCCGTTCGATTTGGATAACGGCGCAGGCCTGCCGACGAGAATGACCAGGAGCTTACTGTCGGCGAGAAACTTCTTCGCGGCGCGACGAACGTCATTCGCCGTCACGGCGTTAACCATGTTGTTCCGGCGCGAGATGTAATCGGCGCCGAGATCTTCCAGTTGAATCTCAAGCAGCTGCGCCGCGACCTTCGCAGACGTGTCGAAGTGCAGAAGATAGGAGCCGGTCAGATAGCTCTTGGCCTGCGTCAGTTCCTCCGGCGTCGGCCCGTCCTTCGCGATGCGGACGATTTCCTGCTCGATGATCTGCAAGGCCTCGCCGGCCCTGTCGTTGCGGGTCGAGGTGCCGCCCATGAACAGGCCGGAGCGGTCGAGCGTCGCGAGATAGGAATAGACGGAATACGCAAGACCGCGCTTTTCGCGCACCTCGCGGTAGAGCCGGGACGAGAAGGAGCCGCCTCCGAGAATGTGGTTCAGCACGAACGCCGGCATGAAATCGGGATCCCGGCGCTTCAGTCCGACGCCGCCGAAAGCGATCGTAGTCTGCGGGATGTTGAGATCGATGACCTCGCGGGTGCCGAGCGCCTGCGGCGCCGCCTCCGGGATTGCGGCAAGCTCCGCTTTCGCCGGCAGCTTCGCAAAAACATGATCGATCAGGCGCGAAATTTCGGCGCTTTCCGCCGAGCCCACGACCGCAATCTTCAGGTTCGACCGCGCGAGGTTTTTCTTGGCATAGGCAAAGAGCATCGAGCGTTCGATGCCGCCGATGGAATTCTCGTCCCCTTTCACGGGGCGGCCATAGGGGTGGCCCGGAAATGCCAAGGCGAACCAGCGCAGTCCAGCAACCTCGTCGGGATTGTTCAGCGAGCGCTTGTTCGCGGCGATGATGCTGGCACGGATGCGATCGATCGCTTCCTGATCGAAACGCGGCGCTGTCAGCGCGAGACGAAGCAGCTCGAAGGCTTCCTCGCGATGTTCGCTCAAGACCCGCACGGAACCGCGGAATGCGTCGCGATCCGCCTTGAAGCTGAGCGTGATGGCCCGGCCTTCCAGCCGCTCCTGAAACGCCTTGGCGTCGAGTTCGCCCGCGCCTTCGTCGAGCAGGGCCGCGGTCATATAGGCGAGCCCGGCACGATCTGCGGGATCCTGCGAGGCGCCGCCGTTGAAAGCGAAATTCACCGAAAGTATCGGCAGCGTGTCGTCGCGCACGAACCAGAACTCGATGCCCGCGGGCGTCTTGATCCGCTCGATCTTGCCGACCTGCGCATCGGCAGCACTCGACGCCGTAAACAGGGCGAGAGCCATCGCAATCCCTCTCAGAAAAACGGAATAACGGCGCGCGTACGGGGCCAGCTTCAAGTGCGTTTCTCCGGCGCGGAGTCCTGCGGACGAACGAGATGGCCGGTGACCGCGCGGCGAAGGTCTAGCCATTTCTTCGCGGCCTCCTGCACCTGCTCCGGCGTCACCGCCTTGATCTTCTCGGGCCATTCCTTGACGGAAGCCGCGTTCATGCCCGTCGTCAGCGCGGCACCATAGATGCGGGCCAGCGTCGTCTGATTGTCCTGCGAGAAGATCGTGGATGCGATGACCCGCGTTTTCACGCGATCGACTTCGCCTGCATCGACACCATGCTTCGCGATCTGCGCCACGACTTCGTCGAGCGCCGCTTCAAGCGACTCCAGCGACGTGCCGGGACGCGGAGAAGCGTAAACGCCGAAGCGGGTCGCATCCAGCGAGGTCCCCTGATACCAGGCGCCTGCATTTGCCGCGATGCCCTTCTCCACGACAAGCGTGCGGTAAAGGCGGCTGGTCTGTCCGCCGCCGAGAATCTGCGCGAGCACTTCCAGCGCTTCCGCTTCGCCGCCCGCAGCCGTGCGGTAAGAAGGCACGAGATAATAGCGCGACATCGAAGGCTGCCGGACGCGCTGATCCGCAAGCGTGATGCGGCGATGCGCGCGCGGCTCAGGCTCCATGGGGCGGACGCGCGGCGCGACTTCCGCAACGCGCGGAATCTTGCCGTAGGTCTTCTCGGCCAGTACGCGCGCTTCCTTCTCGTCGAGATCGCCTGCGAGAATGAGCACGGCGTTGTTCGGCGTGTAGAAGCGCCGGTAGAAATCGAGCGCCGACTCGCGGCTGAGCTGCTGGATTTCGTGCATCCAGCCGATGATCGGACGGCCGTAAGGATGATTGACGTAGAGCGCCGCCGAAAGCGCTTCCGACAACTGCGCCGCGGGATCGTTGTCCGTGCGCATGCGGCGCTCTTCCAGGACGACGTCGCGCTCGGGCAGCACGACTTCGTCGGTCAGGTGAAGGCCGGTCATGCGGTCGGCCTCGAAGGTCATCACCTGCTCGAGCTTGTCCTTGGTCACGCGCTGGAAGTAGGCGGTATAATCCTGCGAGGTGAAGGCATTCTCCTGCCCGCCGATGGTCGCAACCACCTGCGAGAAGCGGCCGGCCGGATTTTTCTCGGTGCCCTTGAACATCAGATGCTCGAGGAAATGCGCGAGGCCCGACTTGCCGGGCGTCTCGTCGGCCGAGCCGATGCGATACCAGAGCATGTGAGTCACGACCGGCGTGCGCCGGTCGGGGATCACCACGACCTCGAGACCGTTTGCGAGCCTGAATTCGCTGACCTGCACGCCCTGCTGCTGCGCAGTGACGCTCGCAGGCAAGAGAACAGCCGCCGAACCGGCGGCCGCGCAAATTGCTATCATCGTCATGACGACTTTTCGCACCTTTTGGACTGCTCCGTCTGATCCGGACGCACGCAGCGGACTACGCTTTCACGTGCGGCTTGGCCCTGTCAGGGTTAATTCGTCGGCCGGTCGCCGGTGTAGTCCGGCATGTTCGGATGCACGAGCTTTCTGTCGTCGCGCCACTTGTCCTTGGTGACGACGCCATAGGGCGCGTTCTTCGACGGAGTGAGATAGCCTGCCGGCGGCTGAGTCAGCGTCTGGCGCTCGGGCTCGCTCGTGAACTCGATCGGCTTCTCGTGCTGCTCGCGGCCGATCATAGGCAGCATCTTCGCGATGGACGGCACGCCGAGTTCCTGAACGGTCGATTGCGCGTCGTTCGTGCTCGCGTCGGTTCCGGATCCCTTCTTGGTCGCGGCGCCGCGGAGCTTCAGTTCGTCGGGACGGAGCGTACGGCCGTTGTAGCTCGGATCGTCGAGCGCGCGGGAAACGATGCGGTTGCCGCTCTTCTTGCGCTTCTGCGCGGCCTTCACTTCCGGATCGATCGGGAAGTCAGGATTGCGGATGCGCGCGGAGTTCGGCTCCACCGGCGTGGGCAATACGAGCGCCTGCTGCGGCGGACGCTGGAACTGCTGCTCGGGCGTTACCGTGGTCTGCTGAGGAGCGCTGAAGTCCCACGGGTTCTGCTGCGAGGTGGTCGCCGACGGCGCCGGAAGGACCGGCTGCGCGTAGGGCGTGATCGGCGGAACCACGAGCGGCGGGCGCTCCTGATAATTGATCTGCGGGCCGGGCAACGCGAGCAGGCCGACGGAGCCCAGAAGCTGGCTCATGAAATTCGGCTGCTCTTCTTCGTCGTCCTCGGCGAAGGACGGCTGCATGGCGCCAGCGATCACGGCCAGCCCAAAACCGAAGGCGGCGAGTAGAGACAGGAAACGGCGCTGCGACATGACGAGCCTCGGGCACGGAAAGCGGCTTACAGGAGGGGTCAAATCCCTCACTCTGGCGGCGATTTCAAGGCGTTAGGCCTTAACGCATCGTATATGAGGCCGATTACCCCGGCAACGATGGCCGCATCCGCAAGGTTAAACACGTACCAGCGGTAGCCAAAGGCATGCAGGGCCACGAAATCCACCACCGCGCCATAGACCGCCCGGTCCAGCGCATTGCCCAGCCCCCCCCCGATCAGGAGCCCCAGCGAGGCCGCTACGACCGGTGTGGCCGCCCGCCGCAGCCAGAAAAAGAACAGCACCGAGGCCCCGATTTTGATCGAGAACAGGAGCCAGCGGCCGAGTTCCCCGTCCTGTGGAAAAAGCCCGTAGGAAATGCCCCGGTTCATGGCCAGCACAAAGTCGGCAAACGGGGCGACGTAGATTTTTCCGCGCGCCACAAGATCGAGCCCGTAAAGCACAGCATATTTCGTGATCTGGTCGAGCGCGAAGGTCACGGCCGCGATCAGGAGGCCCATACCGAAATACATGCCGAGGACCGGCGCAGCCGGCATGGCCCGCACCGCTTTCGCGCGCGCGGACGCACGCCTCTGCGGCGTCGTTTTCTTCTCGGTCGTGTTCGAGACGCGCTTTTTATTCGGCTGCTTTGCGCGCGGCATGGTACTCGCGGAGCGCGTCTGCATCGCGCGGGGTTACGTCGGGATATTCCTTGTCGGTGCCGACAAGCTTCGAGATTTTCCACGAACGCGCGCACTTCGTTCCGTCCGCGCGCATGGGCACCACGGCGACGCCCGCCACTTCCGGCATGCGGAAGGCATCCTTCGGCCCCTCGCCGCTCTCGATCTTCGCATCCGAGGTGATGCAGACCTCGGCCATGTCGATGCCCTTGCAGGCCTCTAACAGCTCCTTGTCGGCGATGTAGATCACGGGTGCGGCTTCGAGCGAGGAGCCGATGCGCTTCTGCGCGCGCTCGATCTCCAACGCGCCGGTGACGGCGCGGCGAACAGTGCGGATTTTCTTCCACTTCTCGGAGAGCGCATCGTTGCGCCAGCTTGCCGGAATTTCCGGGAAGGTTTCGTTGTGCACGGAACCGTTCTCGCTCGGGAAGCGCGAGAGCCAGACTTCTTCCGCCGTGAAGCACAGGATCGGCGCGATCCAGGTCGTGAGGCACTTAAATGAGTGATCGAGAACGGTGAGGCACGACTTGCGCGCAATCGAAGAGATCGGGTCGCAATAGAGCGTGTCCTTGCGGATGTCGAAATAGAACGCCGAAAGATCGACCGTCATGAACTGCGCGAGCGAGGCGAAGACGCGCTTGTAATCGAACTCGGCGTAGGACTTACGGATCACCGCATCCATCTCCGCGAGACGGTGCAGCATGAGCTTCTCAAGCTCCGGCATCTGTTCGAACGCGATGCGATCCTTTTCCGTGAAGGGCGCGAGCGAGCCGAGAATCCAGCGCATGGTGTTGCGCAGCTTCCGGTAGGTATCGACGGTAGTCTTCAGGATTTCCGGGCCGATGCGCTGATCGTCGGAGTAATCGGTCGCGGCGACCCACATGCGGAGAATGTCCGCGCCGCTTTCCTTGATGACCTTCTGCGGCTCTACCGTATTGCCGAGCGACTTCGACATCTTGCGGCCCTGCTCGTCCAGCGTGAAGCCGTGCGTCAGCACCACATCATAAGGCGGGCGCCCGCGCGTGCCGCAGGATTCCAGCAACGAAGAATGGAACCAGCCGCGATGCTGGTCCGACCCTTCGAGATACATCACGGTATCCTTGCCGCCGTCGCGTTTGCGCTTGATGCCCGCGAGTTGAGGAAACTGCTTTTCGTCTTCGAGTACGAAGGCGTGGGTCGAGCCCGAATCGAACCACACGTCGAGAATGTCGTTCACCTTCTCGAATTTCGCAGGATCGAAGTCGGGCGAGAGAAAACGCGCGCCGTCTTTATCGGCGAACCAGGCATCGGCACCTTCTTTCTGGAAGGCCTCGGTGATGCGCTTGTTCACGCGCTCGTCGATGAGCGTTTCGCCGGTGTCTTTATTCACGAAGACCGCGATCGGCACGCCCCATGCGCGCTGGCGCGAGATCACCCAGTCCGGGCGATTCTCGATCATGCCGTTGATGCGGTTTTCGCCGGACTGCGGCACCCATTTCACATCCTTGATGCCTTGGAGCGCGAGGCCGCGCAGCGTGGCACCGAAAGCCGAAATCTTCTTGTCCATCGCGATGAACCACTGCGGGGTATTGCGATAGATTACCGGCTTCTTCGAGCGCCACGAATGCGGATATTGATGCTTGAGGCGAGAGCGCGCGATGAGCGCATTCGCTTCCGATAGCGCCTTGATGACGGCGTCGTTCGCGTCACCCTTGTTGCCCTTGTCGTCGATGACGCGCTTGCCTTCGAAGCCCGGCGCTTCTTTGGTCAGGCGTCCGTCGGCATCGACCGTAAACGGAATATGCGTGTCGATGCCGCGCTCGGTGAGCTGCTTGCCGTTCGCCATCCAGATGTCGAAGTCGTCGCGGCCATGACCGGGCGCCGTGTGCACGAAGCCAGTGCCGTCTTCGTCGGTGACGTGATCGCCGTCAAGGAGCGGGACTTTAAAGTCGTAACCCCTGCCATTCAGTGGATGATCGCAAGTGAATCCCCAAAGCTCGTCACCGGGCACATCTTGAAGGCGTGAAAATTTTTCTACTTTCGCAGACTTAAGCACTGACTCGGCGAGTTTATCCGCAAGAACTAGCTTGTCGCCTTGCTTCGCCCAATTTCCGTCCGGCGCTGCGTCAACGCGATAAAGTCCATATGCAATTTTTTTATTGAACGAGATTGCACGATTTCCCGGGATCGTCCAAGGAGTCGTCGTCCAGATAACGATCGACGACTCTAGCAGAACTCCAAGATTCCGATTGCCTGTCGCCGTTGCTTGAACAATCGGAAACTTCACCCAGATCGTATCGCTCGTGTAATCCTCGTATTCGACCTCCGCCTCCGCGAGCGCGGTCTTCTCCACCACCGACCACATCACCGGCTTCGAGCCGCGATAAAGCGTGCCGTTCGCCGCAAATTTCATGATCTCGCGCGCGATCGTCGCTTCCGCGTCGAAGCTCATCGTCGTGTAGGGATGCTTCCAGTCGCCCTCGACGCCGAGACGCTTGAATTCCTCGCGCTGCACCTCGATCCAGTGCTGTGCGAAATCGCGGCACTGGCGGCGAAACTCGTTGATCTCGACCTGATCCTTGTCCTGCCCCTTGGCGCGGTACTGCTCCTCGATCTTCCATTCGATCGGCAGGCCGTGACAGTCCCAGCCCGGAACGTAGTTCGAGTCGTAACCGAGCATCTGGTGCGTGCGCGTCACCAGATCCTTCAGAATTTTATTGAGCGCGTGGCCGATATGGATGTTGCCGTTCGCGTAGGGAGGGCCGTCGTGGAGAATGAATTTCTCGCGGCCCTTCGCCGTCTCGCGCATCAGCTTGTAGAGATCGATCTTCTGCCAGCGCGCGAGAATCTCCGGCTCCTTCTGGGGCAAGCCGGCGCGCATCGGAAAATCGGTCTGGGGCAGGAACAGCGTCTCCGAATAATCGGGGCCGTCCTTCTTTTCTTTGGCCATCGGGGGTCGGGTCTCTCGGAATGTGGCCGCCTTCTAGCAGCGGAAACTAAGGGATTCCAGCACCTCATGGTTCGAGACGCGCCCTTCGGGCGCTCCTCACCATGAGGTAAAGCCTCATCCTGAGGAGCCCGCGAAGCGGGCGTCTCGAAGGATGAAGCAACTACCCTTTCCGGAGCATAGCCCTCGCCTGCTCGCTGTCGCGGTTCATCCGGGCGATCAGGGCATCGAGGCTCTCGAATTTCGCCTCGTCGCGGATGAAGCCCGCGAACTCGACGGTCATCTCTTGCCCATAGAGATCGCCTGCGAAATCGAACAGGAAAGTCTCGAGCAGCGGCGCGCCGTTATCAAACTGCGGGCGGCGGCCGAAGCTCGCGACGGCATCGTAATGCCCACCGCCAACATGCGCGCGGACGGCATAGATCCCGTGCCGCAGCTTGCAGGACGGGTCGAGGCGGATATTCGCGGTCGGAAAACCAAGCTCGCGCCCGCGCTTCTCGCCGTGGATCACTTCGCCCGTGACGAACCAGCGATAGCCGAGCAATTCGTTTGCGCGGACGATGTCGCCCGCTTCCAGCGCATCGCGGATTTTTCCGGACGACACCGGCACGCCGCCGTCGTTCAGCGGCTGCACGATCTCTACTTCGAAGCCGTGGCGCTTGCCCGCGCCGATCAGAAACTCGGGAGTGCCCTGCCGCTGCTTTCCGAAATGAAAATCGTGTCCGACCACAACACCCGCAATGCCGAGCCAGCCGACGAGAATTTTCGAAACGAAGTCTTCCGCGGAAAGCGATGCAAGTTCCTTATTGAACTGCATCACCACCGCGCCGCCGAGACTGTTCGCTGCGAACAGGCGCAGCTTGACGGCCTCCGGCGTGATGCGGAACGTCGGCGTGTCCGGCTTGAAGAAGCTGCGCGGATGCGGCTCGAAGGTGAGCGCCATCGCCGCGGCATTGTTTTTCTTCGCGTGCGTTTTTGCGACATCGAGCACCGCGCGATGCCCGCGATGCAGGCCGTCGAAATTGCCGATCGCGGCGAAGCCGCGCCTGAGCGCGGGCGGCATGGTCCCGCCGTCGCGGATCACGTGGAAATCTGCTGGCAACCCCGCCGGAACGTTCATCTCAGAACTGGAAGTATATGAAAGGCGGCGCCTGGCCAACCTGCTGAAGTGCAGCGGTCAGCACGAGCAATCCGGCGGAAATTCCCCACGCAGCACCGCGCGCGAAAGCCTGCCGCTCGAAATGCGGGATCGCCTCCGGCAGCGGCTTCATCCGGGCAATCGCGACCGCGGCCACGGTTGCGACCGCGTATCCGGCCAGCAACGTCCACAACGCCACGTCCGCCGAGCCGCCGACGAAAAGTTTTCCCGCATCGAACGCATAAAGCTTGCGGATGCAGTTGCCGATGTCGGCGAGCGAAGAAAGCCGGAAGAAAATCCACGCGAAGCAGACGGCGTGGAACGTGAGCACGATCGAGAACACGGTCCAGAGTTGCGCGGGCACGCCCTGCAATTTCGCGAGCGTCTGGTGCAGCGATGTCTTACCCCAGAGATAGTTGATGCAGAGATAGATGCCGTGCAGTCCGCCCCAGATCATGAAGGACCAGCTCGCGCCGTGCCACAGACCACCGAGCAGCATCGTCACCATGAGCGCGGTCAGCGTGGTGCGCACGCCGTATTTGCTGCCGCCGAGCGGGATATAGAGATAGTCGCGCAGGAAGCGCGACAGCGTCATGTGCCAGCGGCGCCAGAAATCCTGCACCGAGGTTGCGAGATAGGGCCAGTTGAAATTGTCGGGCCAGCGGAAGCCGAACCACAGGCCGAGCCCGCGCGCGATGTCGGTGTAGCCGGAGAAGTCGAAATAGATTTGCAGCGCGTAGAGATAGACATAAGGCAGCGACCACACGCCGGCCGTGGCGCCACCCGAAACGTCGGCGAAGAACGGATCGATCGCAATCGCGATCGAATCCGCGAGCACGAGCTTCTTGAAGAAGCCGCGCGCGATCAGGAAGGTGCCTTCGAGCGGCGCTTCGGGCCGGTCCGGCAACTCGCCGGGGCGCAGATGCGATAGAAATTCTTTCGCGCGCAAGATCGGCCCCGCGACGAGATGCGGGAAGAAGGTCGTGAACAGACTGAAGCGGACGAGGCTCGGTTCCGCTTTCACGAAGCCGCGATAGACGTCCACCATGTAGGCGATGCCGGAGAACCCGTAGAACGAGATTCCCATCGGAATGAACCAGCCGTCGATGGCCTCGGTGCCCGGCAGCTTCCAGCCGGTGAGCGAATTGATCGTGACGATCAGAAGCGGCGTGTATTTCCATGCCGCGAGCACGCCGAGATTGAAGGCGATGCCGGCGATCAGCGCGAGTTTCTTTCGGCTCGCGTTCTTCGCGCGGTCGATTGCAAGTGCCGCCGCCCAGTCGGCCACGCAATAGGCGCCGATCAGCAAGATCAGCCACCAGCGATGAAACCCGTAGAACAGGAGGCTCATCGCAAGCATCGCCGCGATCTTCAACTCGTAGCGGCCGCGCGTGAAATGCCAGACCGCGAAGAAGATCAGCAGGAAATAGACGAATTCCCTATCGACGAAACTCATTGCGGCAACCCGCTGTTTGCGCTGCCGCGCTTCGTGTTTTTCTCGATGTGCTGCTTCAGACCGTTCAGGACCAACTCATAACCCATCGTGGTGTAGTGCCAGTCAGGCACATAAAGCGCCCAGCGGTCGGGCTGCGCGCGTAAGAGTTCGACCGGATCGTAGAAGTCGATGCCCGCTTCTTTAGCCAGCGCCGCCATCGACTTCTGCAACTGATAGTTCGAGCCGTCGTAGAGCACCTGCCGCCGGTCGGGCAGCACGACGACGGTCGCGGGCACGCCCTTTTCGCGCGACAGCTTGCCGATTTCGCCGAACATCAGACGGAAATCGCGCTCGACGATCTCGGGCACGTTTTCGGTGATGGTGGAGAGACGAAAGTTCGGAAGGTAGTTGTGCCTGCGCGCCCGCACCCAGCCGATCAGCGCAAGCCGGCTGTTGTCGACGGCCCAGTCGAGCGGCCGCGGCGGCTTGCGAACCGAATAGACGACCTTGCCTTCGCGGTTGATGTTGAAATACGAGAGCGGAGTCTCGGTGTAGCGCGCGATCTCGAGCGGGATCAGCACGAAAATCAGCCGATCCGACCTGATGCCGTAATCAAAAATCATCCGCGCCTGCTGGATGCGCATGTTCAGGCGATCGTTCGCCTCGCGGAAGAAAAGAATGCGATGCGTGGGCATCGTCGCCCGCGCCGTATTCGAAAGACCCAAAGCAAACGAAACGCCGAAGAACGTCCAGGTCGGCTTTTCGGAGGTCTTGGGAATCTGCGCGAGCTTCGGCGCTTCCGCCGGTTCGTAGAGATCGGGCGAGCGATAGTTCATCCGCAGCACCGGATCGCTCTTGTAATAACTCTTCAACGCGAGATCGCCGTCGAGAAACTGCCGGACGTTCTGGGGCGGACGCAGGTGCATGAACGCTTCGCCAAGCGCGAGCGGCAGGACTAGTCCTGCGGCGACACCGGCAACGACCAGCCAGGTCGAACGCTTGGGAACTGACAGCTTCATGAGGAAACGCTTGGATTTCGGCTGCGCCGGTTAAACCCGCGCACGCGCAAGCGAGTCAAGCGAGCCGGATCGCGCCTTACTGTTGCGGAGAGGCCGGTCTGCGCGGCACCGAGACGGTGGCCTGCCCGTCCAGCACCTTTTGACCGTCTACCTTCGCTTCACAATAGAGCACGACGCGGCGGCCCTTCTCGATCAGCTCCACGACTTCCGCGCTGACCGTAACCACGTCACCGATCTTCACGGGGCCGTGGAATTCGAGGGTCTGCGAAATATAGACCGCGCCGGGGCCGGGCAGCTTGGTGCCGAGGATCGCCGAGATCAGGCTCGCCGTATAAAGGCCGTGGGCGATGCGCTGCCCGAATACGGTCTTCTGGGCGTACATATCCGAGAGGTGGACCGGGTTGTGGTCGCCGGTCAGTTCGGCGAAGCCGACCACGTCCTCATCCATGACCGTGCGCATGACGCTTTCGCGCATGCCGACCCGGATATCCTCGAAATACAGCGGCTTGAAAGCCGTCATGTCCAGCATCTTGTTCAAACCCAGACCCCTCCCAAGCCGTTGCAGCGGGCCGCTCTGCGGCAGGGCACAACGGGCTCCCGCACCGCAATAACCCATAGAGGGGGAAAAGGGAATTAACCGTATGGCAAGCCGCCTTTGGTACCCCAGAGGCTCTAACGGCTGCCAGAACGGCAGCCAGGTAATATTCGCGGAGCAGGAAAGATGGCCGCTGACACTGGTATGCCGATCCTTGTCGTCGACGACTACAAGACGATGATCCGGATCATTCGAAATCTCCTCAAGCAACTCGGCTTCGAAGACGTGGATGAGGCTGCGGACGGCAAAGAGGCGCTCGGCAAGCTCAAGGAAAAGAAATACGGCCTCGTGATCTCCGACTGGAATATGGAGCCGATGACGGGATACGAACTGCTGCGCGAAGTGCGCGCCGACCCCGATCTGGCAAAGACGCCCTTCATCATGGTCACCGCGGAATCGAAGACCGAGAACGTGGTCGCCGCGAAGAAAGCGGGCGTGAACAATTACATCGTGAAGCCGTTCAATGCGGCGACCCTCAAGAACAAGATCGACGCGGTTTTCGCGCCTGCCGCGTAACCGCCATCGACCGGGCCTCGAACATGCCGTTTTCATTGGACAAGGCCGAGCTTGAGAGCGAACTCCGCAAGATCGCGGACTACATCGTCACGCTTAAGCGCGAGATCGCCGTTCTCCAGGCGAACGAAATCCACACCGAGACGATTCCCGGAGCGGGCGAAGACTTGCTTGCAGTGGTGACTTCGACCGAAGGCGCCACCAACGAGATCATGGCGATCGCGGAGAACGTACTCTCCGCCGACGCCAGCGATCCGGTCGCCTACAAGAACTTCGTCGATAAAGAGATGATGGCCCTCTTCGAGACCTGTGCGTTTCAGGACCTCACGGGCCAGCGCATTTCGCGCGTCGTCAAGACGCTCGAGAACATCGAATCGCGCGTCTCCCGCTTCGCGACCTATACCGGCGTTCAGGACGCTTCCGGCTACGCGAGCGAAAAAGAAGCGGATGATGCCAAGCGCCGCGAGCGGCTGCTCCTGAACGGTCCCGCGCTCGCAGACGACGGCAACAAGCAGAACGACATCGACCGGCTGCTCGCAAGCCTCCGCGGCGAGTAGGGATCAGGCTGTCCCGGATACGGGGCGCGAATTACCAGCTCAGACGGTGCATCATGCCGACAGGCCACGCGGCCTGTTCGGCAAAGATTTCGCCCGCCCGGTTTTTCTCTTCCGTGAAATCCTCGGCGTGGATTCCGCCGGTGATGAACAGGCAGTCGATGCCTTGCAGCGAAGCGCCCTTCAGATCGGTACGGGCGCCGTCGCCGATCGCAAGCATCTCGCTCTTTTTTACCGTCTCGCCGCGCATTTTTTCCGCGACCGCGACGACGCGATCGTAGATCGGTGCATAAGGCTTGCCGGCATAGATCGCCTTGCCGCCCATCTGCTCGTAAAGCTGCGCAAGCGCGCCGGCGCAGACGATCAGTTTGTCGCCGCGTTCGACCACGAGATCGGGGTTCGCGCAGAGCATCAGAACATCGCGCCTGATCATCTTCTCGAACCTGCTGCGGTAGTCCTCCGCGACCTCGACTTCGTCGTTGAAAGGTCCGGTCACGACGGCGATGTCGCATTCGTCCTCGCCGACCAGCTTATTCGGCAGGCCGTCGTAATTCGGAAGATCGCGCTCGGGGCCAAGATGAAAAAGCCGCGCTTCGGGACGGCGCTCCAGTTCCGCCCGCGCCACATCGCCGGAAGCGACGACGGCGTCGTAGCAATCCGCAGGCACGCCCCATTTCGCGATCTGCGTCGCGACGACCGCGCCCGGACGCGGCGCGTTGGAAATCAGCACGACGGTCGCACCCTCGTCGCGGGCCCGTTTCAGCGCCGCACAGGCCGCCGGATAAGCGGCAACGCCATTATGGACCACACCCCAGACATCGCTGAGCAGGAGCTTATAGTTCGGTGCAATCGTTCCGAACCCTTCGAGCACGGGCGGGATTGCGGGAGAGAGACCGGGAGTTTTGTTTTTCACGGCGCGCGGAGTCGCACGAATGGACGTGCGGCGCAAGACGGCTAAATTTTTAAGCGCGGCGAACGGTTCGCGCGGCGAGCTTTGAAATGTCGTTCTGCCGCGGCGCCGGCCCGGCAGGCTTCTGCTCCGGTGCAGGGAATTCCGCGATCTCGGCCTTCATGATGTCGGAGCGGATCGGTCGCGGCGGGGCGAACAGCGTGCCCTGCCCGAAGCCCAGATTGTAATCGAGGAGATCGGCCACCGTCGCTTCGGTCTCGACCTTCTCGGCAATCAGGTCGATGCCATAGCGCCCGAGGAGATCCACGAGATCGGCCGGATGCACCTGCGCGCCGGTTTGCGGCACGCGGCCGAGCAGCAATTCGGCGGAAATCTTCAGGTAACGTACGCCGCGTTCGGCCATCGCCTGCGGGTCGATATGCAGGTCGCTGACGTGATCGATGGCAAAGCGGAAGCCGTGCTCGCGCAACCGGTTGAGGCTCTCGCGGTAGACCGCGCTGGGCGAGCGGAAATCGTTCTGCGCGATCTCGATAAAGAGCGACGGCGCAATCGCCTTGTTGGCGTCCAGCGCCTTCATGATTGCGCTCATGGCCGGGTGGTCCGACAGCGTCTCCGGCGCAAGATTGAAGAAGATGCCGACATCCTTCGTCTTGGTCGCGAGCTTGCGGACGACTTGCAGGGACGAGTTGACCAGATTTTCGTCGAGCGCGAGCACCGCGCCGCTCCTGCGCGCGGAATCGATGTAGTGCTTCGCTTCGATCAGGTTGCCTTCCGGCAGCCGCAGCCGCGACACGGCTTCATAGAAGCGCACCTTGCGCTGCGGCAGCGTCACGATCGGTTGCAGATGGACGTCGATGCGCTCGTTCTTCAGCGCATCGCGGATGAGAACCGCGACTTCGTTGTCCTTGAGCTGGCCGAGCGGATTGACTGGGCCTGAAGCCTGCGCGGCAGCGGCTGCGGGCGCAGCAGCGGCAACCTTGCCTGCGGCGGGCACGGCGGCATTCGCCGCAGGCGCGGCCGCAAAGATCTGCTTCTGCGCGAGCTGGCTCTCGTGTTCGCTTACCGTTTTCGCAAGCTCCTCGACGAGGCCAGCGAGATCGCTGATTTCCTTGGCGATCGGATCGGTGTGCGACTTCAAATCCTGCGAAGGCGCGGCCTCGATCTTCTCGAGCCTGACGCCGAGTTCCCCGACCTGACGTGCGATATCGGCGGAAACACGCGCGAGTCCTTCGAAGCGTTCGGCGGCTTCCAGACGATCGCGCGAGCGCGAAGAAACCGACTCCACCGTCATGAGACCGAAAAGCAGGGCGAGCGCCGTAAAGGCGGCCTCGACCACGGTGATCCCGGCTGCGTAATGCAATACTGCGCCGGCAGACGCTGCAATCAGCGTCATGCAAAACGCAATGAAGAAAAAGCCTCTGCCGAACATGCTAGCTCAGGAGCCCGCAACCCCTGCCGATCCGGGGAGATGCCCCCGAATCTCCATTGCGAATCATAGGCGAATGGAGTGACCCAAGGAAGCGAATAGGGCCTCATCCTTCGAGACGGCCGGCTACGCCGGCCTCCTCAGGATGAGGACTACAACCTCATGGTGAGGAGCGATGCGAAGCATCGCGTCTCGAACCATGAGGGCAAAAAACTACCTGACCGCCTGAATTACCTTGCAGACCTGCACGAATACCGCTGCGGCGGTGCGCGTCTCTACACTGGAAATTGGCCGCAATCGCAGTACATTTCGCTCGTCTGACCGTTGCCGCTCCGAAAGGACTCGCGACAGCATGAGCCCGAACAGAATCGACAAGCAGGAATCGATATGACCGCGTTGATCCTCGACCGCCGCAAGCTTCTCGCTGCCGGCGGGTCCTTTCTGGCGATGGGCGCCTCCGGGCTGTTGCTGCCCGCCAGCGCGCAGGGTCTGGCGCCGACGCCATCGATGCCGGGCGGGACCAACAATTACCACGCCCACAAAGGCGCGCCGATCGTTCAGCGGATTGGCAAAGGCGGCTTCGTGATGTCGGGCACCGTTCGCCGCGCCGGCGACGGCGCGCCTTTGGCCGGACAGCGCATCCAGATCTGGGGGCATACGGTCGAAGGCCGCGAGGAAGACACGCGCAGTCATGGCGCGACACTCACCGACAAGAACGGCGCGTTTCGTCTCGAGATGCCGCAGATCATTCCCATCTTCGGCCAGCCGCATGGGCACGTGGCCTATGACAGCGGCGAGTTCAAATCCGTGTTTCTGCGCCCCGTGATGCGGAGCGCGAAGGACACCAGCCTGGAAGCGCATTTCGTTTTGCAGCCGGCCTGACCGCGCGCTGAACGGGCGATGGGGCCGGCTCGCACCGCATTGATCTGGGCCATGCTTGCCGCCGCCATCGGCGTGCCGATCGCACTCGCTGCGAGCAGCCCCTATCTTCAATGGCGCGATGCGATCTATATCGGCGGCGGCTTCGCCGGGATCGTTGCGCTGGGCCTCTTGCTCGTTCAGCCGTTATTGATCGCAGGACTACTGCCGGGGCTTTCGGCTTTTCGAGCGCGGCGCATGCATCACTGGATCGGCGGTGCGCTGGTGGTTGCTATCCTTCTTCATGTCGCCGGGCTCTGGATCACCAGCCCGCCGGACATGCTGGACGCGCTTCTGTTTCGCTCGCCGACATTGTTTTCGCCGTTCGGCGTGGTGGCGATGTGGGCGATCTTCGCGACAGCGCTCCTTGCTCTCTTCCGCCGAAGGCTTCAGCTGCGCACCTGGCGCATCATTCATCTGTCGCTTGCGGCGGTTATCGCCGGAGGCAGCATCGTCCACGCGATGCTCATCGACGGCGCGATGGAGATGGTGTCGAAGGCCGCACTTTGCGCGCTCGTCATCGCTGCGGCGATCAAGGTCATCGCCGATCTTTGGCCGCGTAAGAAACGCGCGTAGCGCCTACTGAATCGCCTTGATCACCTTGCCGAGCTTGTCGAAAATCTCGCCGATCTGGGCTTCGGAGACGATCAGCGGCGGAGAAACGCAGAGCGTGTCGCCTGCGGCCCGCAGCATCATGCCGAGATCGTGGAAGGCGTATTCGAGCGACTCGTAGCCGCGCTCGTCGGGCGTGTCCTTGCGCGGCGCGAGGTCGATACCGCAGGTCAGGCCCACGCAGCGGATGTCGAGCACGCCGTGCGTGCCTTTGAGCGACATCGCGGTGTCGTACCAGAGCGGCTCCAGCTTCTTCGCGCGGTTGAAGAGATCTTCCTGTTTGTAGAGATCGAGGGTGGCGATCCCGGCAGCCACCGCGAGCGGATGCGCGGAATATGTGTAGCCATGGAACAGTTCGATGACGTGCTCGGGGCCTTTCATGAAGGCGTCGTAGATTCCCTTGCGCGCGATCACGCCGCCCATCGGCACTGAGCCCGCGGTAATTCCCTTCGCGAAGGTGATCATGTCGGGCACGACGCCATAGCGCTCGGCGGCGAAAGCATGACCGAGACGGCCGTAGCCGGTGATCACTTCGTCGAAGATGAGCAAAATGCCGTACTTGTCGCAGATTTCGCGGAGCCGCTTCAGATAGCCTTTCGGCGACGGCAGCACGCCGGTCGAGCCCGACATCGGCTCGACGATAACGGCGGCGATGGTGGATGCATCGTGCAGCGCCACGAGGCGTTCGAGATCCTCTGCGAACTCAGCGCCATATTCCGGCTCGCCTTTCGAGAACGCCTGTTTTTCGCGGTCATAGGTCGCACGCATGTGGTCGGTGCCGCCAAGCGCGGTGCCGAACTGTTTCCGGTTCGCGACCATGCCGCCGACCGAAATGCCGCCGAAGCCGACGCCGTGATAGCCGCGCTCGCGGCCGATCAGGCGCGTGCGTCCGGCGTTGCCGCTCACATTGTGATAGGCGAGTGCGATTTTCAGCGCGGTATCGACCGCCTCCGAGCCCGAGTTACAGAAAAAGACGTGATCGAGATCGCCGGGTGCCAACTCCGCGATGCGCGTGGCTAACGTGAAAGCCTGCGGATGCGAAAACTGGAAGCTCGGCGCAAAATCCATCTCGCCGGCCTGCTTGCGGATCGCTTCCACGATCGGCGCGCGGTTGTGGCCCGGATTGATGCACCACAGGCCCGCAGCCGCATCCAGCACCTTGTGACCGTTCGCCGCCGTGTAGTGCATGTCCTTCGCGCTGACGACGAGGCGCGGGCGCTTCTTGAAGGCCCGGTTCGCGGTGAAGGGAACCCAGAAGGCTTCGAGGTCGTTCGGCGCGTTTTTCGCATCGATGTCGTAGGCGTAGGCCATGGGGTCTTGCTCCTTGAGCGGGCACTTTAGCAGAACAGTTCATCCTTCGAGACGGCCGCTTCGCGGCCTCCTCAGGATGAGGCCTTTATTGCCTCATGGTGAGGAGCGGCCACTGATCTCGGGTTTACCCGAGATCAGCATTCTAACGTCCAAGTCGGCCAAGGCCGACTTGGATGGCCGCGTCTCGAACCATGAGGCGGTAAGGCGCTGGAAGAAAAGGGTTTGTTTACCCTGTTTTGCCATTCTGACCCCTGCAATAGGGCGTTCCAGAACGGGGCGTCTGTAACCAGTCCGCGTCGAGGGGTCGCCCGGTAATGGTAAGGAAAGACGGCTCGAAAGAGCCCAATAGCGTAAGCGTTGCGTCCGCATCCGCCCGCATTCTCATCGTAGATCACGATCCGGCCACGCGCCGCATTCTGATGAAGGCATTGGCGAGCATTTCGCCGCTTCCTTTGGAAATCGAAGAAGCCGAACGGGCCGAGGACGGCATTGCGGCCGCGCGCAAGAGCACTTTCGGGGCTGCCGTGGTCACTTTCGACCGCCGCGCGCTCTCCGCGAACATGGAAATGGTCGCGCATCTCCGCGAGGCCGGCATCCACGGGCCGATCGTCGCCACTTCTTCTACCGGCTCGGTGACCGCCGCCGTCGAAGCGATCCGCTCCGGCGTCAACGATTTCGTGGTGAAGCCGTTCCAGCCGAACGAATTCGCGCGCCGCATGCTCGCGCGCATCCGCGAATACGAATCCTCGCGCGTCGCGATTGCCGAGATTCCCGCGCCCGAAACTGCGGAATCCTTCGAAGGATTTATCGGTACGTCCGCCGCGATGAAAGAGGTCTACGCACAGATCGAGCGCATCGCCTCTTCGAAGGCGCCGGTTTTCGTCACGGGCGAAAGCGGCGCCGGCAAGGAAGTCTGCGCGGAAGCGCTGCATATCCGTTCGCGCTGCCATTCCGGTCCGTTCATCGCGCTGAACTGCGGAGCGATCCCGAAGGAGCTGATGGAAAGCGAAATCTTCGGCCATGTGAAGGGTGCCTTCACTTCGGCGCATGAAGACCGCGCGGGCGCGGCGGAGCTTGCGAACGGCGGCACGCTGTTCCTCGACGAAATCTGCGAGATGGATTTCGCGCTGCAATCGAAGCTCCTGCGCTTCATCCAGACCGGCTCGTTCCGCCGCGTGGGCGGTGCAAAAGAGATGAAGGTGAACGTGCGGTTCGTCTGCGCGACCAACCGCGACCCGAAAGAGGAAGTGGCACTCGGCCGTTTCCGCGAGGACCTTTATTATCGCCTGCATGTGCTGCCGATGCACCTGCCGAGCCTGCGGGCGCGCGGCAACGACATTCTCCTGCTTGCGCGCACCTTCCTCGCGCGCTTCGCGGAAGAGGAAGGCCGCGCCTTCAACGGCTTCGATGCGGATGCGGAAGCCGCACTGATCTCCTACAGCTGGCCCGGCAATGTGCGTCAGCTGCAAAACGTGATCCGCCGCGTCGTCGTGCTGCATGACGGCGATCTCGTCTCGGGTCCCATGCTCGACCTGCCGGCAGGCAACACGCACGAGGCTGCCCGCGACACCGGCCCGCTGCCGCGGATCGAGAGCCCGTCGATCGATCCGTACTGGATGCAGGAGCAGCGCATCATCGAGGAAGCGCTCGCCGCCTTCGACGGCAACGCGCAGAAAGCCGCAGCTGCCTTGGAAATCGCGCCCTCCACGATCTACCGGAAGATGCAGAGCTGGGGGCAGGATTGATCCTCATGGTGAGGAGCGCCCGAAGGGCGCGTCTCGAACCATGAGGTCTCATCCTTCGAGACGGCGCTTCGCGCCTCCTCAGGATGAGGCCTTACTTGCCGCCCTGCCCTCACTCCTTTAACACCGCGCCGATAGCGGCTTTCCGCCGCTCTAGGGGCAAAATCCCATGGCACTGATTTCGAACATTCTCGTCGGCGTCGTCGCCGCCCTGCACGCTTATTTCCTCGTGCTGGAAATGTTTTTCTGGACCAAGCCGCTCGGTCTCAGCACCTTCAGAATGACGCTCGAGAAGGCACAGGATTCCGCCGTGCTCGCCGCGAACCAGGGGCTCTATAACGGCTTCCTCGCAGCCGGCCTGCTCTACGGAATTTTTGCCGCGAACGCGGCTGTCGGCTTCCAGTTCAAGGTGTTCTTTCTTCTGTGCGTGATCGCCGCCGGGCTTTACGGTGGCTACAGCGTCTCGCCGCGCATTATCTATGTGCAGGCGGTGCCCGCCGTGATCGCGCTCATCTTCGTGTGGCTGGCGTATCGCTGATCCTGTCGTCCCGGCCAAGGCGCGGAACGCGCCGCGAGCCGGGACCCATAACCCCTGTATTCGAGAATCTCTAAGACCGGGGCTATGGGTCCCCGCTGGAGCCTGTCATCGGGCGCGCAAGCGCGACCCGTTGGCGGGGACGACATAGCTTTTTGAAATAGCGGTTTTTCTGCTATCCGCTTTTCCGCATGAACAAACCGAACAAAATCAAGCCCCGCCTGCCCCGCGGTCTCGAAGACCGGGGCCCGGAAGAATTGCGCGCGCTGCGCGTCATGGCCGAAGCGACCCGCGGGGTATACGAACGCTATGGCTTCGAAGCGGTCGAGACGCCCGCGATCGAATACACCGAGGCGCTCGGGAAATTCCTGCCCGACAGCGATCGTCCGAACGAAGGCGTGTTCTCGTTTCAGGATGACGACGAGCAGTGGATGTCGCTGCGTTACGACCTGACCGCGCCGCTTGCGCGTTACGTCGCCGCGAACTTCGATCAGTTGCCGAAGCCCTATCGCTCGTACCGCTTCGGCAATGTGTTCAGAAACGAAAAGCCGGGTCCGGGCCGCTTCCGGCAGTTTCTCCAATTCGACGCGGATACGGTTGGCTCCGCGACCGTCGCAGCCGATGCCGAGATGTGCATGATGGCCGCCGACACGCTGGAAGCGCTCGGGATTGCGCGCGGCAACTACGTCATCAAGGTGAACAACCGCAAGGTGCTTGATGGCGTGATGGATGCGGCAAAGATCGCGCCCGAACAGCGTCTCACGGTTCTGCGCGCGATCGACAAGCTCGACCGCCTCGGCATCGAAGGCGTGAAGCAACTGCTCGGCGCGGGCCGCAAGGACGAATCCGGCGACTTTACAAAGGGCGCTGGACTCGACGCTGCCGGCATCGACGCAATCACCAAGTTCGTGGGTGCGAAGGGCAAAGGCAATCGCGAAACGGTCGACAACATCAAGAATGAAGTAAAGCTCGCGCCGGCTGGCGAAGAAGGCATCGAAGAACTCGTCACGATCAGCAAGCTTGTCGCCGCGAGCGGCTATGAAGATCGCGTGCTGGTCGATCCTTCCGTCGTGCGCGGGCTCGAATATTACACCGGCCCGGTTTACGAAGCCGAACTCACTTTTGAGACCAAAGACGAAAAAGGAAACCCGGTCCGCTTCGGCTCGGTCGGCGGCGGCGGACGCTATGACGGCCTGATCGCGCGCTTCCGCAGCGAACCGGTACCGGCGACGGGATTCTCCATCGGCGTGTCGCGGCTCCTGGCGGCACTCCGCATGCTGAAGAAGATCGACGACAAGCCGGAATTTGGTCCGGTGGTCGTCACGATCTTCGACAAGGACCGCGTCGCCGATTATCAGGCGATGGTCAAAGAGCTTCGCGAGGCCGGAATCCGTGCCGAGCTTTATCTCGGCAATCCGAAGAACTTCGGCAACCAGTTGAAATACGCCGACCGCCGCAATTCACCTGTTGCCGTGATCCAGGGCGGCGACGAACTTGCGCGCGGCGAAGTCCAGATCAAGGACCTGATCGACGGCAAGAAGGCCGCCGAGATGATCGCCTCGAACACCGAATGGCGCGCCTCGCGCCCGGCGCAGTTCTCTGTCCCGCGCGAGAAGCTCGTGGAGACGGTGCGGGAAGTTTTGGCACGACATTCCATCAAGTAGTCCGTCGTCCCCGCCAACGGGTCGCGCTTGCGCGCGCCCGATGACAGGCTCCAGCGGGGACCCATACTCCCTGCCTTAGTGGAGAATCGGGTGGTTATGGGTCCCGGCTCGCGCGGCGTGAAGTACGCCGCTTGGCCGGGACGACACGAAGTAACCCTCTACGCACTTTGCGTAGCGCCCCATCCCTTCCCCTGCTACAAGCCCGCGCCATGACGACAGGTACACAAAACGGCAAGAACGGCCGCGCCAGCGCCCTCGTAGAACTCTACGAGCGCGCGGGCTATGCGCGCGTCGAACCTGCGATCCTGCAACCCGCCGAGAGCTTCCTCGAACTCTCGGGCGAGGAACTGCGCCGTCGTCTCTACATCTTCACCGACTCCGAAGGCCGCGAACTCTGCCTGCGCCCCGACCTCACGATTCCGGTCTGCCGCGCGCACATCGAGAAGAACGGCAAGGCCGCGAACTACTGCTACCTCGGGCCTATCTTCCGCGACCGCGGCGGCGGCAGCGGCGAATACATGCAGGCGGGCATCGAGCAGCTCGGCCGCCAGGACAGATCGGCCGCGGACGCGGAATGCCTTTCGCTCGCGCTCGAATCCACGAAAGTTTTCGGGATCGATGCGCCGGCAATCCGCATGGGCGATGTCGGCCTGTTCTCGGCACTCGTTTCCGCGCTGAAACTGCCGCCCGCATGGCAGCGGCGTTTGCTCAAAGACTTCAACCGCACCGGTACGCTGGAAGCCGACCTCGCTTCGTTGCGTAATAAATCCGATCCGCGCGCCTCGCACGCGGGCGTGCTTGCGGCGCTCGAAGGCTCCGATCCGAAAGCGGCCCGCGCCTTCGTCACCGATATTCTTTCGATCGCAGGCATCTCCGCGGTCGGCGGACGCACGCCGGAAGAAATCGCCGAGCGCTTTCTCGAGCAGTCGTCGCGCGGCGCGACTTCGGGTCTTGCGCCGGATGCGGCTGGCGTACTCGAAAAATACCTGCGCATCGCCGGCGACCCGGATGAGGCGCTCGGCGCGCTTCGCGCGCTTGCTTCCGAAGCGAAGCTCGATCTTTCGGCGGCACTCGGCGAATTCGAGCAGCGCACGGGATTCATTGCCGCCGCAGGCATCGACGTTTCGAAAATCCGCTTCGCGACCGCGTTCGGCCGCGCACTCGACTATTACTCGGGCATGGTCTTCGAAATCTACGATCCCTTCGAGCGCGTGAATGCGCCGCTCGTTGCAGGTGGCCGCTACGACAACCTGATGACGCTGCTCGGCAGCGACACGCGCATCCCCGCGGTCGGTTTCGCGGCGTGGATCGCCGAACTCGAAAGCGCGGGAGGCGCGGTATGAGCGCGCTCATTCTCGCCGTTCCGTCGAAGGGCCGCCTGATGGAGAACGCACACTCGTTCTTCGGGCGCGCGGGCCTTTCGCTCGTGCAGGGCCGCGGCGGCCGCGACTATCGCGGCACGATCCCGGAAATCGCCGATGTCGAAGTCGCCTATCTCTCGGCAGCCGACATCGCGACTTCGCTCGCGCAGGGCTCGATCCATATCGGCATCACCGGCGAGGACCTCGTTCGCGAATCCATTCCCGACGCCGACAAAAAGGTCGTGCTGCTCGAAGGGCTGCGCTTCGGTTACGCGAATGTCGTCGTCGCTGTGCCGCAGGCATGGATCGACGTACGCACCATGGAAGACCTCGACGACGTCGCAACTGCGTTTCACGCAAAACGCGGCGCGCGCATGCGGGTCGCCACGAAATACGTGAACATGACGCGGGCCTTCTTCGCGGGCCACGGCATCGCCGACTATCGCATCGTCGAAAGCCTGGGCGCGACCGAAGGCGCACCCGCGGCGGGCACGGCCGAACTCATCGTCGACATCACCACGACGGGCTCGACGCTTGCCGCGAACGGCCTGAAAGTGATCGACGACGGCATCATGCTGCGCTCGCAGGCCAATCTCGTCGCCTCGATCAATGCCGACTGGAACGCGAAAGCGCGCAAGGCCGCACAGCTGCTCCTCGACCGCATCGCGGCGGAGCGGCGCGCCCGCACCATGCGCGAGGTGCGCATGCGCTTCAAAGGCGCGGACGAAGAAATGCTCGCGGAAGCCAAGGGCCGCTTCGGCGTGCAGTCGCCGTTCGGCGGGCCGACGTCCTCGGGCATGCTCACGCTGCTGTGCCCGCCGTCGACGCTGCGCGAGTTCACGATCTTCCTGCGCGAGCGCGGGGCCGAAACCGTGATCGTGTCGGCGCCGGAATATGTATTCGCGCAGGACAATCCGCTGTTCGACAAGCTGATGGCGAAGATTTCATAAATCCTCATGGTGAGGAGCGCGAGCGTAAGCGAGCGCGTCTCGAACCATGAGCCTCATCCTTCGAGACGCCGCTTTGCGGCTCCTCAGGATGAGGCTTTATCCGGCGCCCGGAAGACGATAAAGCGCGCGAGCGTGAAATTCACGACGAAGCCGAAGCCGATCGCGATGATCTTGGCGACGATCAAGGGCACCAGCGGCGCGGTCAGCACCAGTGCGGTCGTGTTTGCGACCAGTCCCCCGATCTGGGTCGCCGCGAAGAAGAGATAGTCCTTCAGGCGGAACGGCTTCCTGAAGGTAAAGCGCGAATTGAGCGCATAGGAACAGCTCACCGCGACCGCCCAGGCGCAGATATTTGCCACGATCAGGTTGCCGGTCAGGAACTGGATCGCCGCGAAAAACACGGCGGTATCCACGCCGGCGTTGACGAAGCCGATCAGGCCGAAACTGAAAATCTGCTTGAGGAGAGCGCGCATGGAATCACTTGGGGCAAGGGCCGTTTCCTAGCACGGCGGCGGGCCGAACCACGGGCGTTTTACCGCGTTTTTGCTTTGCGCTAGGAAACGGAAAGCGGAAGGAAGAAACTGGCTGCAACGCAGCCGGGCAACCCAGATGAACGCGAAGCAAGGCATGAAAAGGGCGGAAGGCCTCACCATCGTCGTCCCGGTCTTCAACGAGGCCACCGGGCTCCCGGCACTTCACAAGAAGCTCATGCTGCTTGCGGAGCGCCTCGGTAGCCAGCGCGGATTGGCGGTCGAGATCGTCTATGTCGATGACGGCAGCCGCGACAATACCTATGCGATCGCGCGCGGCCTGCCCGCCGAGAAAGCCGACGTGCAGACGATTTCGTTCTCGCGGAACTTCGGCAAGGAATCCGCACTGCTCGCGGGTCTCGAGCATGCCCGCAAGAACGCGATCCTGTTCATGGACGGCGACGGCCAGCATCCGCCGGAGCTTGCCGAGAAACTCGTGGCACTCTGGCAGGACGAGCACTACGACGTCGTCTATACGGCGAAGGCGCACCGGGAGAACGAACCGGCCACGCGCAGGCTGTTCGCGAAGCTTTTCTATCGCGTGCTGAATTTCAACGTGCGGCAGGAAATCCCGGAAGACGCCGGCGACTTCCGCCTGCTCTCGCCGCGCGCGGCGGATGCGCTGCGGCAGATGCCCGAGCGCAACCGCTTCTTCAAAGGCATGTCGAGCTGGATCGGCTTCCGGCAAGTCCGCGTGCCCTACGAACCGGCGCCGCGCGCCTACGGCGCGTCGAGCTGGAACATGCGGGCGCTGCTCGGCCTTTCGATCGAGGGGCTGACTTCGTTTTCCGCGGCTCCGCTCCGGATCGCGAGCCTGCTCGGCATGTTGCTGTCGGCGAGCGCATTTCTGTTCGGGCTATGGATCCTGTTCGAAACGCTCGTGCTCGGCAAAACCGTTCCGGGCTATCCCTCGGTCATCGTCGGCATCATGGTGATCGGCGGCGTGCAGTTGCTCGTGCTCGGGGTGATGGGCGAATACATCGCGAAAATTCTTTCCGAGTTGAAGCGGCGGCCGTCCTATTTCATCGCCGAAAGCGAACTGCGCGAAACCGGCAAGAGCGAATACAGCGAGCGCCGTTCCGGCACGCCGCGCGAGGCCGCCGAGTGAAGCGCGTCGTCATCTGCGCGGACGATTACAATATCGCGCCCGGTGTTTCGAAAGCGATCCGCGACCTTGTAGCCAAAGGCCGCCTCAACGCGACCTCGGTGATGACGATCTTCCCGGGGCTCGAAGACGAGGCGAAAGCGCTCGCCGATACGCCTTCGCCGGCTCCGATCCAGATCGGCCTGCACCTCACGCTTTCCGGCGGCTTCCAACCGCTCGTCTCGCCGCCCATGGTAACAAGCGACGGAAAGCTGCCGGACATGATGGCGCTGCTTTCGCCGCTGTCGCTCCTGAAGGTGAGCAAGAATTCCGTCGCGCTCGAAATCGAAGCCCAGATCGAAGCCTTCGCCCACGCCTTCGGCCGGCCCCCCGACTATGTGGACGGTCACCAGCACTGCCACCTCATGCCCGCGATCCGCAAAACATTTGTGCAGACCGTGGCGAAGCTTGCGCCAAAGGCCTGGGTGCGCCAATGCGCGCCGGCCCGGAAATCGGCGCTGATCTCCGCAGACAACAAAACCCGCGTGATCGGAACGCTGAGCCTCGGGCTCGAGCGGCTCGCCAAACGCGCCGGGCTTGGCGTCAATCCGTCGTTCTCGGGTGCCTATGAATTCGCAGGCAAGGAGAGATTCTCGGATCTTTTCCCGCGCTTTCTCGACGAACTCACCGACGGCGGCGTGGTGATGGTCCATCCGGGCATCATCGACGGCGTGCTCCGCTCCCGCGACAAATTGGTCGAGCGCCGCGAAGAGGAATATTCCTTGCTTGCTAGCGAAGGGTTTCACGACGCGATGAAAGGCGCCGCAGCTACCCTTGCCTGAAAGAGAAGACCTTTTCGAGAACATCAAGTCCAACTGGAAGACCTATGCCTGGCGGGCGCTTGGCGGCGGCATCGGCATCTATGCGATGCACTGGCTCGCGGAGATCGGGCATTTTCCGATTGCGCTGGTGCCGTTCGCTACTTCCGTTGTGAACGTGATCGCGCTTCCAGACGCACCGCCCGGCCAGCCGCGTGCGCTGATCGGCGGTCACCTGATTTCGACTTTTATGGGTCTTGCCGTTTTGTCGATACTCGGATCGGGCGCATTCGCAGCGGCGCTCGCGGTCGGACTTGCGATCGTCGCGATGCATTTCACGCGCACCATGCATCCGCCCGCGGGGATCAACCCGCTTATCATCGTGACGTCAGCGCTGCCGTGGAGCTTCCTGCTGATGCCGGTGCTTGCGGGCGTGATCCTGCTCACCGCACTCGCCTATATCTGGCACGGCATCGAAAACCATTTCGTCGATCACGAAGGAAAGTGGCCGGCGAGCTGGCTATAATTTTTCTACGGCGCTATCGGCTCCATTTCTCTTCCAGCGCATCCCACGTGACGCCCTTCAACTCGCGCGCGATCGCCTGCGCGATCGGCTCCTGATCCACGAAGAGGCCCTCACCGCCGATTTCGTGCAGCGGCCTGAATTTCAGGCGGCCGGCACCGGTTTCGTCGACGAGCAACGCCTTCACGCTATTGACCCGCACCACGATGTGATCGGAGGGCCCGGGCCGCTCGTTTTCGGCAAGCAACGCAACTTCGATCGATTCGCTGAAGCCGAGCCCCGGGAAAAATTGCGAGGCACGCCTGAACTTCAGCACGAGATCACCGGTCGTTTCATCCCATGCGGCAGAACTGAACGTACCTTCGACCGAACGCGCGACGATTTTCGCAAGTACGGCTTCCAGTTTCTTTCGGTCAGGAGTACCGGCATTGCTCCATGGCGCGGCGGGAATGCGTGCGGCATAGGAAATCGGGCTCAGACCGCCCCAGCCCGCGGTAACCACGCCCGGTAATTTTCTCGCACCAGCGATTACGGCTTCGGCGCGCGAGGGGGCCACAATGAGCTGGATCGTCTGCGTGCCGCTTCGGAGCGCGTCACAATCCTCCACCAGCCCGAACAGCGCGTCGAGCAATACATTCTGACCGCGCAGATACGCGATCAATGCCGGCATGGTTCCGGTCCTGGTGCTGATCGCAACCCATTGCGGGGAAACCATCGTGAAGTTCGTGGGCCGTTCGACCAGCGCAATTTGCATCAGCGTGTCGCGATACTGCTTCTCGGTGTTTTCGGATACGTACTCGGCTTTGAAGTCTATCGGCTGTCTACTCCCGACCTTCACGACGCCGGTATAACCGAGCTGGTCGCCTTTGTAGGCGGCGGAATAGCTGAACTCGATCGGCGTTTTCGTGCGTTCGGTTACGCCCGATCCGGCGAGCTTGCCGTCGCGTGGCGTCAATTCGAAAACCGCGCGGTCGAGCGCGCCGTTCGGCGTCGCCTGAAAACAGAAATCGATCTCTGCACTCTCGGTCTTTGGCTCGTTACGCCGCTCGCGGATGACCACATTCGCGGACTCTTTGTCGCTCAAGCCGACATAAGGCTGCGTAACGACGATGGTTTGCGCGTGCGCAGCGAAGCTGACACTAAAAAGTATAAATGCAGCAAGAAAGACGACCGGCCAGTTCTTCATTTCCGCGGCTCCATTGATCGCGCAGGGAAACGGCTTACCCCATCAATCTGGAACTCTCACTCTGAACGGGAGTTGAATTTTTCGATCGTCCTCGCAAACGCATATAAAAAGGCGCGGATTTCTCCGCGCCTTTTTTCACTTCCATTTCCGCGTATCGTTGTCCCAGGTCTGGCCGCGCTGGTCTTTTGTGATCGCCTTAGCGAGTTGTTCCATGTCGATATAGATACCCTCGCCACCGATGATTTCGAACGGTTCGAGCTTGATACCTGCGCCGGGAACATTATCGACGGCTGTTACGTCGGCGCTCCTAACCCAGAGAATAAAATAGTCCGTTGCGCCGGGGCGCTCCGGCTCCACGAAGAAACGCACGTCAATCTCCTCGGTGAAACCCGCCTCATGAAAGCGTTGCGAAGGGCGGGTGAGTAAGATCTGAAGCTCGCCGGTCTGCGTGTTCCACTTCGCGGACTGAAACTTGGCGTCGAGCGCGCGCGAAGCGCTTTTGGCGAGTTCGGCCGCGATCTTGTTACGATCGATCTTGCCGCCAATTCCCCAATCGGAAATCGGGAGTCGCGTGGCATGATCGATATGGCTATAGCCGCTCCAACCGGCGGTAATAACGCCGAGCAGCTTGCGCAACTTCGCGAGCAATTCCGGCGCTTTCTCCGGGGCAAGGGTCAGTTCCAGCGTCTGATACCCTTTGCGCAGCACGGAGCAGTCCTGAACCAGACCGCTTCGCGGCTTAACGATTACCGGTTCACCGCGCAGCGCTTCCAGCACCGTCTTCAATTCTCCGCGCTTGAAGCGCACAGCGATCTCGTGCGGAGCGACGTCCGTGAAATCCGCGGGATTCTCCTCGATTTTGGTCATGGACTGAAAATCCATAAAATCGAGATCGTTGTGTTCGGTGACTGGATACTTCCTGAACGCGAACGACTTGCTGGCGAGTTTGATCTCGCCATCGTAAGATAAAAGATCGCGCTCGACCCGTTTGCGGGTAAAATTTACGATGACTGCGGTCTTTTCGATCTGGCTCGCGCCCGAACCAGTCAGGCTGGCGCCGTCCGCCTTCAACGGGATGACAACGCGGTCCCACTTTCCTTCCAGCTCAAAGCGGTAACAGAGGTCAAGTTCGGCTGCGGTAACCTGATCGCCGTTTTTGACTTCACGAACGAACATATTCGACTGCACTCCTTCAGATTCCGCGAAATACGGGATCACATAGACTGCATTCTGCGCGCTCGCCGGTACCGCGTTTATCGAAAATGCAACAAGCAGCGCAGTGACGATTCTGAATAACAGCTTCATCAGCGAATTCTCCCTCTGCCTTCGCGCTTGATGAGGTCACGCTATCCTCGCTGCATGAACGGCGCTTGAACGGTTGCGGCCCGCGCAAAAATGAAAGGCGCGGGATTGCTCCCGCGCCTTTTTCGTCCCGCCGCAGCCGGATCGGTTGGATTAATAGTCCATTCCACCGCCGGGCATTTGCGGTGCCGGCGTTTCCTTCTTCGGCAATTCGGCAATCATCGCTTCGGTCGTGACCAGCAGACCCGCGATGGAAGCGGCGTCCTGCAACGCCGTGCGCACGACCTTCGCCGGATCGACGATGCCGGCCTTGAACATGTCGCCGTACTTTTCGCTCTGGGCGTCGAAACCGTAATCCGGATCGTTCTGGTCGGTGATCTTGCCGACCACGATCGAGCCTTCGACGCCTGCGTTTTCCGCGATCTGGCGGATCGGCGCTTCGAGCGCCTTCAACACGATATTGATGCCGGCCTGCACGTCTTCGTTGTTGTCCTTGATGCGGCCGACCGCCTTCTTCGCGCGCAAGAGCGCGACGCCGCCGCCGGGAACGATGCCTTCTTCGACCGCGGCACGGGTCGCGTTGAGCGCGTCATCGACGCGGTCCTTGCGCTCCTTGACTTCGATCTCGGTGGCGCCGCCGACGCGGATCACTGCAACGCCGCCCGCGAGCTTCGCGAGACGCTCCTGCAACTTTTCCTTGTCGTAGTCCGAGGTGGTTTCCTCGATCTGCTGCTTGATCTGCGCGACGCGGGCTTCGATGTCCTTCTTCTTGCCGGTACCGTCGACGACCGTGGTCTTTTCCTTTTCGATCACGACTTTCTTGGCGCGGCCGAGCATCTGCAAGGTGACGGATTCGAGTTTGATGCCGAGGTCTTCGGCGATCATCTGGCCGTTGGTGAGGATCGCGATGTCCTCGAGCATGGCCTTGCGGCGGTCGCCGAAGCCCGGAGCCTTCACCGCCGCGACCTTGAGGCCGCCGCGGAGCTTGTTCACGACGAGGGTCGCAAGCGCCTCGCCTTCGACTTCCTCGGCGATAATGAGGAGCGGCTTGCCGGTCTGCACCACCGCTTCGAGAACGGGCAGCATGGTCTGGAGCGTCGAGAGCTTCTTCTCGAAGATCAGAATGTAGGGATCGTTCAACTCGGCGATCATCTTGTCCGCGTTGGTGACGAAATACGGAGAGATATAACCGCGGTCGAACTGCATGCCCTCGACGATGTCGACATCGGTCTCCAAGGACTTCGCTTCCTCGACAGTGATCACGCCTTCATTGCCGACGCGCTGCATCGCCTCGGCGATCATCTTGCCGATGTTTTCGTCGCCGTTCGAAGAGATCGTGCCGACCTGCGCGACTTCCTTCGAGGATTTCACGGCGCGGGCATTCTTGGTGATGTCGTCGATCACTTTGGCGACGGCAATATCGATACCGCGCTTGAGATCCATCGGGTTCATGCCGGCGGCAACCGATTTTGCGCCTTCGCGCACGATCGCCTGCGCCAGCACGGTCGCGGTCGTGGTGCCGTCGCCCGCGAGATCGTTGGTCTTGGAGGCTACTTCGCGCACCATCTGCGCGCCCATGTTCTCGAACTTGTCCTCAAGCTCGATGTCTTTGGCGACGGTGACGCCGTCCTTGGTGATGCGCGGCGCGCCGAACGATTTGTCGAGCACGACGTTGCGGCCCTTGGGGCCGAGCGTCACCTTCACGGCGTTTGCGAGAATATCGACGCCGCGCAGCATGCGGTCGCGCGCGTCGGTCGAGAATTTTACTTCCTTGGCGGCCATTCGAGTTTTTCCTTCGTTAAGCCTCATCCTGAGGAGGCGCGATACGCGCCGTCTCGAAGGATGAGGCGATCATCTCTCGCCCTTCGAGACGCCCGCTGCGCGGGCTCCTCAGGACGAGGTTTGTATGTGTGGCGGCCGGCTTACTTGCCGATGATGCCCATGATGTCCGACTCCTTCATGATGAGGAGTTCCTGGCCATCGATCTTCACTTCGGTGCCCGACCACTTTCCGAACAGGATGCGGTCGCCGACCTTGACGTCGATCGGAATGAGCTTGCCGGACTCGTCGCGGCCGCCCGAACCGACAGCGACCACTTCGCCTTCGGACGGCTTTTCCTGCGCCGAGTCCGGAATGATGATGCCGCTCTTCGTCTTCTGATCGGCTTCGATGCGCTTCACGACGACGCGGTCGTGCAGGGGACGGAATTTTTTCATGGGAGCTTCCTCGAAATTTCGCGCAAAACGGCGCGGAGAAAAGGTTGTGGCACTCGCATATTTCGAGTGCCAGCGGCGGAGGGAATACCCTGCGCGGCAAGCCAGAGTCAAGGATTGGTCTGAAAACGCCTTATTTTACAGACGTTTAGAGCGCGAAGGCGCGGATCGCGTCGTAGAGAAGTTTCGCCGCCGCGACCAAGAGGATCACGTAGCACCAGAAAAAGAGCCGCGCCTGATCGAGCCGGTCGTGAATGTATTTCCCGAGCCAGACGCCGAGCGGCACGACCGGCGCAAGCACTAGCGCCTGCACGAACGTGTGGGGCTTCGCGAACAGCAGCGCCGAATACGGCACGAGCTTCACGATGTTGCCGAGACTGAAGAGCGCGACAGCAGTGCCCGCGTAAACCGTTTTATTCAGCCCGCGATACAAAAGATAGGCCGTCATCGGCGGGCCGCCCGCGTGCGCGACAAACGTGGTGAAGCCCGCCGCACTTCCGGCGATGAGCGCGAGCGGCGGCGAGACCGGACGTTCCTTGTGTTCGGATTTTCTGCCGCGCAGGAACCAGTCGAGCGCGAAGATGACCGTGATGACGCCGATGCCCGCCGCGACAAGTCTCGGATCGACATAAACGAAGAACACGTAGCCGAGTGCGATACCGGCGAGCAGCGCCGGCGCGAGCCACGCGAGATCCGGCTTCGACCAGGTATTGCGGCCGAAGCTGCCGAAGGCAAAGAAATCCATGAAGCTCACGAGCGGCGCCACAACGATTGCGGCTTCGATCGGCGACATCACGAGCGACAAGAGCGGCACGCCTAAAATCGCGAGCCCGCCACCGAACGCGCCCTTGCCGACAGACACGATGAAGATCGCCGTGAGCCCGACGAGATAAAAAAGAGGGTCGGTGGGGATCATTGAAAACATAATTCGTCGTCCCCGCGAAGGCGGGCATCAACCCTCATGGTGAGGAGCGCGAGCGGAAGCGAGCGCGTCTCGAACCATGAGGCCACCTCATCCTTCGAGACGCGCCTTCGGCGCTCCTCAGGATGAGGTGGATTGAACGGAAAACTAAACATGCCCCGCGGGCCTGCGCGTCCGATACGGTTCTTCGAGATACTTCTTCGTCGCGTCGTCGAGTTTGATTTCAAGCGCCTTTAGCGCATCCGGAAGATGATGCGGCTTGGAAGCGCCGACGATCGGCGAAGTGACGAGCGGATTTGCGAGCGTCCATGCAATCGCAACGGCTGCGCGCGATACGCCGAGCTTTTCGGCCGTGACGCGTACGCGCTCGGCGATCTCGTGGTCGGTATCGGTCGCGCCGATGCCGAGCGTCTTCGCGAAGTCGTCGGTTTGTCCGCGCAGGGTTTTCTCGCCTTGAGACGGCATGGAACCCGCAAGAAATCCGCGCGCGACCGGCGACCACGGCGTCACCGCAATCCTCTCTTCCTTGCAGAGCGGGAGCATTTCGCGCTCCTCCTCGCGATAGATGAGGTTGTAATAGTTCTGCATGGAGACGAAGCGCGCGAGGCCGCGCTCCTTCTGCATAGTCAGCATCTTCGCGAATTGCCACGACCACATCGAGGACGCACCGAGATAGAGCGCCTTGCCGGCCTTCACGACGTCGGAGAGCGCTTCCAGCGTCTCTTCCATTTCGGTCTCATAGTCGAAGCGATGGATGATGTAGAGGTCGACGTAATCCATCTTGAGACGCTTGAGCGATGCGTCGATGCCCTCCATGATGTGCTTGCGCGAGAGCCCTTTCAGGTTCGGCGCTTTGCCAATCGGATTGAAGACCTTGGTCGCGATCACGACTTCCTCGCGGCGGCTCGCGTGCTCTTTCACGGCACGGCCGAGAATTTCTTCGCTCACGCCCTGCGAATAGACGTCCGCGGTGTCGTAGAAGTTGATGCCGGCGTCGAACGCCGCTTTATAAAACGGCTTGGATTCTTCTTCGGTCAGCACCCATTCGCGCCAGCTCTTCGAGCCGTAGGTCATGCAGCCAAAGCACAGGCGCGAGACCTTCATTCCGGTCGCGCCGAAACGGACGTATTGCATCGGGCAGTTTCCCTATTTCACGTCGAGCATCGTCGACGGCAACCATAGCGCAAGTTGCGGGAAGACGGCGAGCAGCACGACTGCAACGCACATCAGCAGAAAAAGCGGAAACGCATAGCCGCCGATCGCGAAGATCGAGCGGCCGGTCATGCCCTGCAACACGAAGAGGTTGAAGCCGACCGGCGGCGTGATCTGCGCCATTTCCACGACCAGCACGATGTAGATGCCGAACCAGATCAGATCGAACCCCGCGGCGGTGACGAGCGGCATAATGACGGAAGTGGTGAGCACCACCATCGAGATCCCGTCGAGGAAACAGCCGAGAATGATGAAAAAGATCGTGAGCGCGAAAAGAAGCTGCCACTGCGAGAGGCCGAGCGTCGTGATCCATTCGGCGAGCGCACGCGGAATGCCGGTGAAGCCCATCGCCGTCGTGAGAAACGCGGCCCCTGCGAGGATCGCCGCGATCATGCAGGACGTTATCGCGCCCGCGGTCAGCGCATCGAAGAAAGTCTGCCGCGAGAGCTGGCTGGTCCACCAGGACAGAAGCAGCGAAAGCGCGACGCCGACCACGGCGGCTTCGGTCGCGGAAGCGAGCCCGCCATAGATCGACCCGATCACGCCGAGGATGAGGAGCGTGATCGGAATCAGGCGGCGCAGCGAGCTGAAACGCTCCCGCCAGGAAACCGATGCTTCCGCCGCAGGCATTTTGTGTTTGTTTGCGATCGCCCATGCCGCAATAAAGCCCATGAACAGCAGCGCAAGCATGATCCCCGGAATGATGCCCGCGATGAAGAGGCGCGCGATCGATTGATCCGTCGCCGC
This sequence comes from uncultured Hyphomicrobiales bacterium, assembly GCA_964521045.1. Lineage (GTDB taxonomy): Bacteria > Pseudomonadota > Alphaproteobacteria > Rhizobiales > Xanthobacteraceae. The sequence goes on along the minus strand of CAZFPR010000002.1, from coordinate 14,791 downwards.
TCCATAAACGATCATGATGATCGATGGCGGAATAAGAAGGCCGAGCGTACCGGAACCCGCAAGCGTGCCGATCGCCATGCGGTCGTCGTAGCCGCGTTTCTTCAATTCAGGCAGCGAAATGCGGCCGATGGTTGCGCAGGTTGCTGCCGACGAGCCAGAGACCGCCGCGAATACGGCACAAGCGGCGACATTTACATGAAGAAGCCGCCCGGGCAGCCGCTGCATCCACGGCGCAAGTCCTTCAAATAAATCCTCTGCGAGCTTGGTGCGGAATAGAATCTCGCCCATCCAGATGAACATCGGCAACGCGATCAGGTCCCACCCGTTCAGCGATTGCCACAGCGATGTCGACAGCGAAGCGCCGGCCGGCGCCGCAGAGAGAATCTTCATCGCGACGAAGCCGATCGCACCGAGCGCGAGCGCGATCCAGACGCCGGATCCGAGGATGATAAAGAGCAGCAGGACGAGAAAAACCGTCCACTCGACGAAACCCATCGCCTACTCCTGCCCCTGCGTGATCGCGCTCTCCGCCTTGACGAAAGAAGGCGAGCCCTTGCGCAGCGTTTCGAAAAACTCGTCGAGCAAAGCGATGCAGAGCGTGACGAGCCCGAACGTCATCGCGCTTTGCGGAATCCAGTATTTGATCGGAATCAGGCCGGACGATACGTCGCCGAACTTCCACGAGAAATAGGTAAGCGTCGCAAGCGACCAGCTTGCATAGACGGCCACGGCCAAGCCGGCGATCAGCGCCCACAACTCAAATCCTCGCCGGATGCGGGGCCTCATGGCCCCGAGCAGCATCGTCACGCGGATATGCGCGCCGCGCTTCAGCGTTGCGCCAAGCGCAAGAAAGCTTGCGACACCGAAAAGATAGCCGCCGATTTCGGCCAGCGACGGGACGAGAAACCCGTAGGGCGGATAACCGGACAATTTCAGGATGGAGTCGAAGATCTGGCCGCAAATCTGCGCGCCGACCAGCACGAGAATCGCCACAAGGCACGCCGCGGACAGCGCGAGCGTGAGAGAGTAAAGGCCGTTCAGCAGTTTGCGCATGGGGCGATGTGAAACGGCCCGCTCTTTTTTGAGCGGGCCGTTATTCCTTGTTTACTTCCGGAACGCATCCAGAATGGTCTTGCCGTCAGCGCCGGCGGTCTTCTCCCATTCCGCGGTCATGGTCTTGCCGATTTCGGCAAAGCCTTTCTTCAGCGCATCGGAGGGCTGTACGATCGTGACCTTGTTGTCGGACAGGACCTTGATCTTGGCATCGGTCTCGGCTTCGGAGGCCTTCCAGCCGCGATCCTCGGCTTCCTTCGCTGCGGCGAGCACGGCCTTGCGGACGTCTTCCGGCAGTGCGTCGAACGCGGCCTTCTGCACGAACACCACGTTGCGCGGGAGCCAGGCCTGCGTGTGATGGAAGTGCGAGAGGTAATCCCACGCCTTGGTGTCCGCTCCGGTCGAAGGCGAAGTGATCATCGATTCAACACGGTTCGTTGCGAAGGCGGTCGGTATGTCCGGCACCTCGATCTGGGTCGGAACTGCGCCAGCAAGTTGCGCAATGCGCTGAGTCGCAACGTTGTACGTGCGGAACTTCAGGCCCTTGAGATCGTCGATCGACTTGATCTCTTTCTTTGCGTAGATGCCCTGCGGCGGCCACGGCACGGAGTAGAGAAGTACAAGGCCTTCCTCGGCAAGCTTCTTCTCGAGCAGCGGCTTCTGCGCGGCGTAGAGCTTACGTGCGTCGGCATAGCTGGTCGCAAGGAACGGCACCGAGTCGACGCCGTAGATCGGGCTTTCGTTCTGATGGTTCGAAATCAGCACCTCGCCGATCGGCGCGACGCCGCGGCGGATGGACGACTTGATTTCCGGGTGCTTGATGAGCGAGCCGTTCGAATGAACGGTGATCGTGAGCTTGCCGCCGGTGGCTTTGGCGACATCCTGAGTGAACTGCACGACGTTCTTCGTATGGAAGTTGCCGTCGCCGTAAGGCGTCGGCATGTCCCACTTCGTCTGCGCGTTGGCTGCGGTCGCGGCAAGCGCCGAGATCGCAACACCCGCGAGTAACGCGGTAACCTGTTTCATTATCACTCTCCCTTCGGGGTTCGGCGGACGCCGTCCCCAATTTCCTTGACGTTAGGCTAGCAGCCGGAGCGGAGCGTTAGAAGCACCGCCGGCTACAGACTTGCTGCGGCGCGTGCGGCCTGGTCGTAATGGCCGGACAGCGCACGCATCAGTCCGGCAATTTCGGATAGGCGCTTCTCGTCGGCGCCGGTGGCTTTCACCGGTGCCACGAGCAACGCTTCGCGGATTTTTCCGTATTTCTTCACAACCGCTTCGCCCTTCGCAGACAGCGAAACCGTTTTTTCGCTCCCTTTGCGGCCCGACGTCAGCAGACCCGCGCCTTCGAGCTTTTTCGCGGCATAGGTCACGAGATCCGTGTCTTCGATCGACAGCACGAGGCAGATGTCGGCAAGACGCTTCGGGCGATTGCGATGCGCAACGGCATGCAGCACCAGCACTTCCATCGGGTTCACATCGGGAAGGCCAGCAGCCGCCACGCAGCGCACCATCCAGCGCTCGAAGGCGTGACCGAGGAGAATAAGACCGAATTCGAGTTCAGAAAGCGAAGGCATCGCGCCAGCCGCAAGATGCGCCGACGAAACGATCGGCCCGAGCCCCGTATCCGCCCTGCCGCTTTGCACTGCCGAAAGCCGCGCCGTCTTTGGCATTCCGCCTCCCCACGCGAGAAAATGCCGACCGGTGGGAAGCGTATCGCTCACAAATAATTTGTCAACAAATCGTCGGCGATTTATTTGTAGGCGTCGGGAGAACTTCGATGGCGAAAAAAGCTTCAAAGAAGAGCAGCGCGAAAGCCTGGGACTTCTGGATCGATCGCGGCGGCACCTTCACGGACGTCGTTGCAAAACCGCCCAGCGGCAAGCTGATCGCGAAGAAACTGCTCTCTGAATCGCCGGCCTATCCCGATGCCGCAGTGCAAGGCATCCGCGAGTGTCTCGGGCTCGAAAAAGGCGCGGCCATCCCCCGCGGCGCGATCGGCGCCGTAAAGATGGGAACCACGGTCGCGACCAATGCGCTTCTGGAACGCAAAGGCGACCGCACGCTCCTGCTTATCACCAAGGGTTTCCGCGACGCGCTCAAGATCGGCTATCAGGCGCGCCCGAAAATCTTCGCCAAGGAAATCATCAAGCCGGAGATGCTCTACGAGCGGGTCACGGAAATCTCCGAGCGCATTCTCGCGGACGGCACCGTCGAACAGGAACCCCATGAGCAGGAAATCCGTACGGCGTTAGATGCCGCGCAGCGAGACGACATCAAGGCTGTCGCAATCGTCTTCATGCACGCTTATCGTTATCCCGCGCACGAGCAACGCGCGGCGAAGATTGCGCGCGAAATGGGCTTCGCACAGGTCTCCGTCAGCCACGAGACCTCGCCGCTCATCAAGCTGGTCGGCCGCGGCGATACTACTGTGGTCGATGCGTATCTTTCGCCGATTCTCGCGCGTTACGTCGCGCGCGTGAGCAAAGAGCTGGACGCGAAAAATTCCGGCGCGCGGCTCATGTTCATGATGTCGTCGGGCGGGCTTACCGCCGCCGGCCTGTTTCAGGGCAAGGATGCGATCCTCTCCGGTCCTGCGGGCGGTGTGGTCGGCATGGCGCAGACCGGCGAGAGCGCGGGTTTCAGACGCCTGATCGGCTTCGACATGGGCGGCACCTCGACGGACGTTTCGCATTTCGACGGCGAATACGAGCGCGCATTCGAAACCGAAGTCGCGGGCGTGCGCATGCGCGCACCGATGATGCAGATCCATACGGTCGCAGCCGGCGGCGGCTCGATTTTGCATTTCGACGGCTCGCGCTTCCGCGTCGGGCCGGATTCGGCGGGTGCCGATCCCGGGCCGAAGTGTTACCGCCGCGAAGGGCCGCTCGCCGTCACCGACGCGAACGTCATGGTCGGGAAATTGATCCCCGACTTCTTCCCGAAGATTTTCGGCAGGACCAACGACCAGCCGATCGACGCGGAAGCCGTGCGCGGCGCTTTTGCGAAGCTTGCGAAGGAAGTCGGCGGCGGCAAGTCGCCGGAGGAAATCGCCGACGGCTTCATCACCATTGCGGTCGAGAACATGGCGAACGCGATCAAGAAAATCTCGGTCGCGCGCGGTTATGACGTGACGCGCTACGCACTGAACTGCTTCGGCGGCGCGGGCGGGCAGCATGCCTGCCTCGTCGCGGATAGCCTCGGCATGAAGAGTGTCGTCATTCATCCGCTTTCGGGGCTTCTCTCCGCCTATGGCATGGGGCTCGCCGACATCCGCGCGACCCGCACGCAAGCGCTCGAGGAGAAGCTCGGCGCAAAAGCGCTCGCTTCCGTGAATCGGATCGGCAAGAGGCTCGGCGCCGAAGTGAAACGCGAAGTGGCTTCACAGGGCGTGGCAAGCTCGCAGATCAAGGTGATCGTCCGCGCGCATCTGCGCTATGCCGGTACCGATACCCCGCTCGAAGTCGTCGCAGGCGCACTCAAGAAGATGCAGCGCGATTTCGAAGCCGCGCACAAAAGCCGTTTCGGCTTCATGGACCGCGACAAGGAAATCGTGGTCGAGGCGGTTTCGGTCGAGGCGATCGGAGGCGGTGCAAAGTTCTCGGAGCGCGCAGGCAAAACCTCGAACGCGAAGCTTCCCGCGCCGCGGAGAAAGACGGAATTTTTCTCGCGCGGAAAGTCGCGCGCGGCAGGCGTCTATACGCGCGATCAGATCAAACCCGGTCACACGATCAAGGGACCGGCGCTCCTGATCGAGCCGAACCAGACCATCGTGATCGAAGACGGCTGGGCCGCAAAGCTGACGGCGAAGGATCACATCGTGCTGACCCGCATCACGGTGTTGGCGCGCAAGCACGCGATCGGCACCAAAGCCGACCCGGTGCTGCTCGAAGTGTTCAACAACCTCTTCATGTCGATCGCCGAGCAGATGGGCGTCACGCTCCAGAACACGGCCTATTCCGTTAACATCAAGGAGCGGCTCGACTTCTCCTGTGCGGTGTTCGACGCAAGCGGCTCGCTTGTCGCGAACGCGCCGCATATGCCCGTGCATCTCGGCTCGATGGACCGCTCGGTCGAAACCGTGATCCGCGCGAACAAGGGAAAGATCCGGCCCGGCGACGTCTACGCGCTGAACGCACCCTATAACGGCGGCACGCATTTGCCCGACATCACGGTCTGCACGCCCGTGTTCGACGAGAAGGGTAAGAACATCCTGTTCTGGGTTGCGTCCCGCGGCCATCACGCGGATGTCGGGGGCGTAGCGCCCGGCTCGATGTCGCCGCTCGCCACCCACATCGACGAGGAAGGCGTCTATATCGACAACTTCAAGCTCGTGGATCGCGGACGCTTCCGCGAGAAGGAGCTTTATGCGCTGCTCGAAGGCGCGAAGTATCCGGCGCGCAATCCGTTGCAGAACGTGAACGA
>CAZFPR010000002.1:5171-9303 GCA_964521045.1 uncultured Hyphomicrobiales bacterium | reverse complement strand
GAAGGCGCAGATTGCCGCCAACGAAAAAGGCGTGCGCGAACTTCGCAAGATGATCGGTCTGTTCAGCCTGCCGGTCGTCAAGGCTTATATGGGCCATGTGCAGGATAACGCCGCAGAATCCGTGCGCCGCGTACTCGACCGCCTGCACGACTCCGAATTTTCATACGAGATGGATCAGGGCACCTTCATCAGGGTGAAAATTTCGGTCGACAAGAAGAAGCGCGAGGCGACGGTCGATTTCACGGGCACCAGCCCGCAGCAGAACACGAATTTCAATGCACCCGCCCCTGTGACGCGCGCGGCTGTATTGTATGTGTTCCGCGTGATGGTGGACGACGAAATTCCGATGAACGCGGGCTGCCTGCGGCCGATCAACATCGTCGTGCCGGAGCGCTCGATGCTTTCGCCGGAATATCCGGCCGCGGTCGTGGCCGGCAACGTCGAGACTTCGCAGGCGGTCACGAACTGCCTGTTCGGCGCGTTGGGCGCACTTTCCTGCGCGCAGGGCACGATGAACAACCTCACCTACGGCAACGACAATTATCAGTATTACGAAACAATCTGCTCGGGCTCGCCCGCGGGTCCCGGCTTCAACGGCACCGACGCCGTACATACACACATGACAAATACGCGGCTCACCGATCCGGAAGTGCTCGAATTTCGTTTCCCCGTGGTGCTCGAAGACTTCCACATCCGCAAAGATTCGGGCGGACGCGGCAAGTGGCATGCGGGCGACGGCATCTATCGCCGCGTGCGCTTCCGCGAAAAAATGGATTGCGCGATCTTGTCCGGCCACCGCCGCGTGCCGCCGTTCGGGCTTGCCGGAGGCGGGAGCGGGCATGTCGGCGAGAATCACGTGCGTCGTCTGAACGGCCGGGAAGAAAAACTCAAAGGCTGCGACCAGACCGTGCTGGAAGCGGGCGAAGCGGTGATCATCGTCACGACGACGGCAGGCGGGTACGGTAAGGCTTAATTGTCGTCATGCCCGGCCTTGTGCCGGGCATCCACGCTTTAGCGAGCCATCATCACCGTAAAGACGTGGATGGCCGGGACAAGCCCGGCCATGACGAAAATTGCTTTACTCGTCACCAATTTGAAGAAGCGCCTCCGCCTCCCGCACATGCCCCGCGATCAGCGCCGCGATTTCTTTCGGGTGCGTGCCGATCAGGAGGTGACTCGCACCGGAAATCTTTTCGAGTTTCGCGCCGGGGATCGTCGCGTGCAGCAGCTCCGCGATCCTGTGCAATGACGGGTGCGATTTCGTGCCGTGCACGAGCAGCACGGGAATGTCGAGATGCGCGTAGGCGGCAAGCGGGTGACGAAATGCGAGCATCGCGGGCCAGTCGAGAATATTCGCAGGCGTCGTCTGCACGACGAACGCACGCATCTTCGGCGGCAGCGCGTCGAAGGTGCCTGCTCCGGTCCAGAAGTCGATCACGCGCCGCGCCGCTTCCGGTTCGCCATTCGCATAGGCGAGGAGATAGGCGTCGCTCATGTTCTTCATGGCTTCGTAAAGCGCGAGATCGCCATTCTGTCGGAGCGGATCGGACATATTCGCTTCGATCAGCGTCAGGCTTGAGAGTTTCACATGCTTGCGAAGCGCGACCGAGGCAGCGACCACACCGCCATAGGAATGCCCGACGAGATGCACAGGCACTGCCGCACGCGCAATCACCGCTTCGACAAGTCCGGCTGCGATTTCCGCGGAGGTGTTCTCTTTGGTTCGCACTTCTTCCGTGCCGCCGCAGCCAGGCAGACTGGTCGCAACCGTCCGGAAATCCTTGAGATGTTCGCTGACCGGCCGCCATGCGGCGGTCGCGCTGAAAGAGCCAGGCACGAAAACGATGCAGGGGCCGTCGCCGGATTCGGCGTAGTCGATAGCGCGGCCGTTGTGCGTGATCGTCATGAAGCGCAAGCTAGCGACTGGCTTGCCGCCCGGTCAAACGCGCCTAGTCCTCGCCCGGCACCGCCTTCGGTGCGTTCTTTTTCGTCGGCGGGACGTCTTTGTAGTGCTTCCGGTTCTTGATCGAGCCGGTGAGAATTTCATCCACGTTCTTTTTCGCTCCGACGCGAGCCGGCGGAACCATGCGATTGGGATCGTAGGGCGCGGGCTGCGGTCCCTGCTGCCACTGCAAACGCTGCGGCTGCTGCGGATTGGCCGGCGACTGCGGGGCCTGCTGCATATATTGCGGCTGCTGCTGATAGCCCTGCTGCTGCGGGCCGATCGCGAGCGGCTGCCCCGGCTGCTGCTGCACCTGCTGTTGCACCTGCTGTTGCGGCGGCGGATAGGACTGCTCGGGCGCAAGCGGCTGCTGCTTCGCGCGCGGCATATAGCCCGGCTTCTGCGACGCTTCCTCCGCCTGCTGCTGATGGTGAGGCTGCACGCGCACGACCGGAAACCGCTCGTAGTGCTTCTGCTGCTTCTGCACCATCGGTCCCGGCTCGTTCGGATAACGGAAAGGCTGGCGCGGCGGCGAAACCAGTTCGGGCTTCGGGCGGCAGACCACCGTGTTCCTGCGCGCGAGGTCGAAATGAAAATGATCGTGATGCGCGGCGTCGTAGCCGGGCCCGAGCACGGTCGTGAAAACCTCGCAGCCGCCGGCATGCACCTGCCGCAGGAAGCCGCGCTCTTCCTGCGATCCGCTCCAGCCGTGCTTGACCGTGACGATGCGGCCGCTCGTGAATGTAAAACCCGCGACGTCGAGCGCGTTGCCATAGCCGTGTTCCGACATGATGCCATTGCCGCCGATGCGGCGGCACGAATAGGAAGACAACTGCCGCACTTCGACGATCTGTTCGCCGAACCAGGCCTGCGCGGCCGGCTGCGCGATCTCGGAAAGCCAGCGGTTGAAGGCGACCGTCATCGGGCAGCCGAGCGTCGCTTCAGGCTTCATCGAGACCTGCCCCTCGGAAGCGGCGAGAATCTTGAAGGGGTGGTTCATCCCGCAGGAATAGTTGCCGCTGATCTCGGAAACCGGCTCGACGTAGGCGCTCGTCTGTACGAGCCGCTGCGCGACGCACTGTTCTTCGGCCTGCGCACGCCAAGGCGCACGCTCTTCAATATTGAGAGCGCGGCAGCCAAACAGCCCCAAAGCGACGAGCGGGGCGACGAGATACAAACGTCCGCGCGCCATGCGCCGCAAAATGGATGGCCCGGGTTTAGAGAGAGTTAAGAAACGCAGGGCGGCCATGCGCGCAGCCGCCGCGGAAAATCGCTTGATAGCCCGCTTCAGACGTTGCCCGCCCTTAACGGAAGCGGTAAAAAGACGGCGAATGTCACGGCCCACCCACTGGCTCGAAAAGCTGCGCGGGCCTCACCGCGCGGTACCGGTCTTCGGGATCACCATGATCCTGACCTGGGGAACGCTTTTCTATTCCGCGGCCCTGCTGCTCCCGCTGCTCGCACAGGCGCGGGGCTGGCCCATCGCGCTTGTGATGAGCGGCATCTCGGTCGGCCTGCTCGCGGGCGGGCTCGCATCTCCGAAAATCGGCAAGGCGATCGACCAATACGGCGGACATTATGTGATGGCGGCGGGCTCGCTGCTCGGGGCCGGGGCACTTGCCGCCCTGCCCTTCGCGACGCATCCGGTTTTCTACTTCGGCATCTGGGCCGCACTCGGTATCGCGATGGCAGCCAACCTCTACGATCCAGCCTTCGCGACGCTTACGCGGATTTTCGGCGCGGAAGCGCGCAAACAGATCACGCTCCTGACGTTGATGGGCGGCTTCGCCTCCACCGTAAGCTGGCCTTCGACCCATCTGCTTCTACAAATCACCGACTGGCGCGGCACTTACTTCATCTATGCCGCCGTGATGGCGCTCGTGGTGGCACCGCTGCATGCCTTCGCCGTACCGCGCAGCAAGGCGAAGGCGCCTCCTCCCGCCGAAGGCGCGAAAGTGCCGGCGGTACTCGCGGCCAAGGGGCTCGTATTCGCGCTCGTCGCCTGCGCGTTTGCGACGTTCATGTTCGCGCAATCGGGGATGCTGACACACATGCTTCTCATCTATGAGCGGATGGGCGTGGACCGGGCCACCGCGGTCGCAATCGGCGCGCTGTTCGGCCCGGCACAGGTGGCGGCGCGTATCTGCGAGCTTGCGGTCGCACGGCATACGCATCCACTGAACGTCGCCC
>CAZFPR010000002.1:0-5161 GCA_964521045.1 uncultured Hyphomicrobiales bacterium | reverse complement strand
CGCCCGCTTCGCGGCAGCACTCCTGATCGCGGGGTTCGGGGTCTTCGCGCTGTTCGGGATCAGCGCGTCTACTGCCGCCGTTTTCGTCATCATGTTCGGCGCGGCCAACGGACTGATGACGATCGCGCGCGGCACGCTTCCGCTCGCCCTGTTCGGCCCGAGCGGTTACGGGCATCTGGTCGGTCGCTTGGCCGCTCCGGCGCTTGCCGTGCAGGCCGCGGCACCGATCGCGATGGCGCTCGTGATCGAGCGCGTTTCCGATCCCGCCGCACTCGCACTCACCGCCTGCTTCATTGCCGTGGCGTTCGTGTGCTTCCTCTGCATCCGGCGGCCGCACTGACCGGCGAGACCGGTTAAACATTCCGAAACCATGATCCTAAAGCCGGCGGAAACCATGATCGGAAGGATCATGCGAGAAAGCGCGGCGTTACGGGCCTGAGCCCCCGCGAATTTACCAATCGGTTGGGATGACAAAATACTAACGGAACACGCGCGGACGTTTCCATCGCGCGTGTTGTTCGGCGATTTCAGTCACGAGTACGTCGATGCGTAAATTCGCTCTCGCCTTCGCTGCCGCCGCTCTCGCGGCACCCGCAATAGCGCAGGACGCGCAGACCCCGGAGCGTGAGCCGATCGTGCTCGCGCAACAGGGTCCGTCCGTCATTCGCGCGCCGCGCTACATCACCGATCCGAATGAGGTTCGCCAGCCGCGCAAGCAGAATGCGCGCAAGCAGCCGCAGCGTCAGCAGTGGGACGAAGACGATACGCCGCCGCGCCACTATGTGCAGGCACAGCCGGCTGCGCGGTATCAGCAGCAACAGCCGCAGTATTATTATGCGCCGCAGCAGCAGCCGGCGAACCTCGGCGGCGGTTTCATCGAGTTTCTCGTCACCGGCAGAAGCGGCCCCGCGATCCGTCAGGAGCAGCCGCAGCAGCAGGGCTACTATCACCCGCCGCAGCAGCAGCAATATTATCAGCAGCAACAGCAACAGTATTACCAATCGCAGCAGCAACAGCAGCAATATTACCAGCCTCAGCAACAGCAGCAGCCCGGCTACTACCAGCAGCAGCCGCTGGACGTGGCGCGCGTCGATCCGCAGGAGCGGCCGCAGCGCTCGTCGTTCGATCCGCGCTTCGAACGCACCGATATCGAATACAAGACCGAACACCCCGCCGGTTCGATCATCATCGACACCCGCACGCGCTATCTCTATCTGGTGCAGCCGAACGGGCGCGCAATCCGCTACGGCGTCGGCGTCGGCCGGCCGGGTTTCGAGTGGAAGGGCGTGAAGACCGTTTCCGCCAAGAAAGAATGGCCGGACTGGCGTCCGCCTGAAGAAATGCGCAAGCGTCAGCCGTATCTGCCCGAGCACATGCCCGGTGGGCCGAACAATCCGCTCGGCGCGCGCGCGCTCTATCTCGGCTCGACGCTCTACCGCATTCACGGCACCAACCAGCCCTGGACGATCGGCCAGGCGGTGTCCTCGGGCTGCTTCCGCATGCGCAACGAGGACGTCATCGACCTCTACGAGCGCGTCAAGGTCGGCGCCCAGGTCGTCGTTCTCTAATTCTCATCGCGACAAATGAAACGGGCCGCTGCAAAACAGCGGCCCGTTTTTTTATTTCTTCCGCGTCATGGCCGGGCTTGTCCCGGCCATCCACGCCTTCTCTTCGCTGACAGGTTGTTAAGACGTGGATGCCCGGCACAAGGCCGGGCATGACGCAAACTGGTTCGAAAATCCGCGTTCGGCTTACGCCGCCGTGATCAGCTTATAGGCCGGGATCGTCAGGAACTCGGCAAACTCATGCGCGAGCGACATCTCGCGGAAGAGATCGACGGCTTCCTTGAACCGGCCCTGATCGTAGACATCGGCCCCGATGGCGCTGCGCACCTTCGCCATTTCGTCCCGAAGCACGGACTCGAACAGTTCCTGCGTCACTTCGCGGCCGTCGGCGAGCTTGGCGCGGTGATAGAGCCACTGCCAGACCTGTGCGCGGCTGATCTCGGCGGTCGCCGCATCTTCCATCAAATGATAGAGCGGAACCGCACCGCGCCCGCGCAGCCACGCCTCGATGTATTGAATGCCGACGCGGATATTCTGGCGCAGGCCTTCCTCCGTGCGTTCGCCGGAATGCATCTCGAGCATCTGGTCGCGCGTGACCTGCACGTCGCGGCGCAGCTTATCGAGCTGGTTCGGCGTCTTCATCATGCGGTTGAAGACTTCGGATGCGATCGGAACGAGGTCCGGATGCGCGACCCAGGTGCCGTCGTGTCCGTCACCGGCTTCGCGTTCCTTGTCCTGACGGACTTTCGTGAACGCGGCCTCGTTCTTCACGGCATCGCCCTTCACGGGGATCTGCGCCGCCATGCCGCCCATGGCGAAAGCGCCGCGGCGGTGGCAGGTGCGGATCAGAAGCAGCGAGTAAGCGCGCAGGAATGCGCGGTCCATCGTCATCACGCCGCGGTCGGGCGTGAGGAAGCGGCGGTTTTTTCCGAGGCGCTTGATGAAGGAGAAGATGTAGTCCCAGCGGCCGCAGTTGAGGCCACAGATATGATCGCGGAGTTCGTAGAGGATTTCGTCCATCTCGAACGCCGCCGGCAGGGTTTCGATCAGCACGGTCGCCTTGATCGTGCCCTTCGGCATCTTGAACTTGCGCTGCGCGAAAACGAAGACATCGTTCCAGAGCTTCGCTTCCTGATGGCTCTCGATCTTCGGCAGATAGAAGTAGGGGCCGGAACCCGCGGCACGGGAGCGGGATGCGCAGTGGAAGAAATAAAGCGCGAAATCGAACAGTGCGCCCGAGACCGGCTTGCCGCCGACCACGACATGCTCTTCCATCAGGTGCCAGCCGCGCGGGCGCACGATCAGCGTCGCAAGCTTGCTGCCGAGCTTGTATTCTTTCCTGGTCACAGGATCGGTGAAGTCGATCTTGTTGTCCCAGCGATCCTTCAGGTTGATCTGGCCTTCGATCAGGTTGTCCCAGCTCGGCGAGCAGGCATCCTCGAAGTCGGCCATGAAAACTTCGGCGCCCGAGTTCAGGGCGTTCACGACCATCTTGCGGTCCACGGGACCGGTGATTTCGACGCGGCGGTCGATCAGGTCCTTCGGCAGCTTGCCGATCTTCCAGTCGGATTCGCGGATCTTCCGGGTCTCGTTCAGGAAATCCGGCAGTTCGCCCTTGTCGAAGCGCGACTGACGCTTCAGGCGCGCATCCATCAGGTCGGCGCGGCGCTTTTCGAATTTCTTGTGCAGTTCGGCGACGAAAGCGAGCGCTTCCTTCGTGAGCACCTCATCGAAGCGGGGACCGCGCTGCGCGCGGATCGAAACGCCGCCCATGCGGACGGAAGCGCCTTTCGGCGCGGTCTTCTTCGCGGGGGTCTTCTTGCTGGAAGACTTGTTGCTGGAAGATTTGACCTTGGCGCGGACGGCTTTCTTGGCCGTCTTTTTAGCGGCGCGGGCCGGTTTCGCCTTAGGCTTTGCCTTGGGCTTTACCTTGGCCTTTCCTTTGGGCTGTCCTTTGGCCTTACGCTTTGACTTCTTCGCGGGGGCCATCGGCCTTCTCCCTTGGATTTAAAGTGGCCGCGTTATGCCACAAACCCTCCGGGGGATTCCAGCCATTCAGGGCATTTGGTTTGGGGCCGCCCGTTGCCCAATCCAGCAATTCCACAGTGTGCAGGATCGGCCACTCCAGCGCCGAGCCGATCTGGACCATGCAGCCCGTATTGCCGGTGGCGATCAGGCCGGCTGCCGTGGAACGTACATTCGCGACCTTGCGCTCCCGCAGACGGCCCGCGATCTCCGGCTGAAGCATGTTGTAGGTGCCGGCAGAGCCGCAACAGAGGTGCCCCTCCGGCACGTCGCGTACCTCGAAGCCCACGCCGGAGAGCAATTTCTTCGGCGCCTGCGTGATCTTCTGGCCGTGCTGCATCGAGCAGGCGGAATGATAGGCAACCGGCACCCTCACCGGGTTCACGGTCTTCAGTTCGAGCATCGAAAGATACTCGGTGATATCGCGGGCGAGCGAGGAGACCTTCGCCGCCTTCGAAGCATAGGAGGCGTCATTGCGGAGCATAAAGCCGTAGTCCTTGACCGTCGTGCCGCAGCCGGACGCGGTAATCAGGATTGCATCCAGCCCGCCGTTTTCGATCTCGCGGGTCCAGGCATCGACATTGCTCTTCACGAAAGCATGCGCTTCGTGCTCGCGGCCCATGTGATGCGAGAGCGACCCGCAGCACGCCTCGCCCTCGGGCAACACGACTTCGATGCCGTGGCGCGTGAGCAGCCGGATCGTGGCTTCCCGGATGGAGGGCTGCACGACCTGATCGACGCAGCCCGACATCAGCGCGACCCGGCCTTTTCTCACGCCGAGCGGCGGATGCACGCGGGCAAGTGCCGCACTTCCCTTCGGTAGCGAACGGGAACTGAGCGACAGCATCGCGGCGATCCGCGTCATGCCCAAAGCTTTTGCGATCGGCGCGGTCCAGCGCGTGAATTGCGCGAGCCGCATCATGGCGCGGAAGCGCGCGGGATAGGGCATCACGAGACGCAGGATCGTGCGCGAGAACCTGTCCGCGAGCGGGCGGCGATAGGTTTCCTCGATATGGTTCCGCGCGTGATCGACCAGATGCATGTAATGAACGCCAGACGGGCAGGTCGTCATGCACGACAGGCAGGAAAGACAGCGGTCGACGTGCTTCACGTCTTCGCCGGTGGCCGCGCGGCCTTCTTCGAGCATGTTCTTGATGAGGTAGATGCGCCCGCGCGGACTATCGAGTTCGTCGCCCAAGAGCACGTAGGTCGGGCACGTCGCCGTGCAGAATCCGCAGTGGACGCAGGCGCGCAAAATCCGGTCGGATTCCGCAATATCCGGATCGGCAAGCTGCGTCAGAGAAAAATGCGTCTGCATGCTGGTTACGTGTCACGGATATTGATTGAAGGCAATGAATATCAAATTGTCGTCCCCGCGAAGGCGGGGACCCATAACCACAATATTCGGTTTCCCGGATGCCAGCGTCGGAAATTCAAAACGAACACAGGGATTATGGATCCCTGGCCGCCGCTACGCGGCGCCGAGGACGACAAATAAAACTATTCCGCTTTCTCCGCATTCTCTTCTTTCTGCTTCTTCCGCATGAGTCTCCGGAAAAAGTAGAAGCCGC
>CAZFPR010000001.1:78773-97011 GCA_964521045.1 uncultured Hyphomicrobiales bacterium | reverse complement strand
TGCCCGGCACGAAGTTGTCGTAGAGTTCCTTCACGTATGCCAGCGACTTCGCGGTTTCCGGCGAGTTGATGACGACCTTGTCGTCCTTGTCGACGAGATTGCCGCCATGCGACCAGAGCGCCCAGTGCAGCCAGGTGTTGGCGTCGCCGGATGCATGGCCGAGCGCGAAGCCGGCCGGAGTGTTGTTCTTCTTCAATGCCTTCACGAGTTCGAGGAAGGCGCCGGTGTCTTTCGGGAATTCCTTGAAGCCGGCCTTGTTCATCGAGCTGATGCGGTAGTTCATCAGACCGCCGGTGGTTGCGACCGGCAGGCAGATCCACTTGCCCTTCGACTTGCCGTAAGCCTCAGCCGACGGCGTCCAGCCGCCGTACTTCTTGCCGAGGTAATCGGCGACCTGGGACATATCGAGACACTTCTCGGGGAACAGATGCGGCAGCGAATAGAGGCCCCACACCATGTCGAGGCCCGAGCCGGTGTTCGCAGCGACCGATGCTTTCGGCTGCACGTCTTCGAACGACTCGTTCGTGATGGTGACGGAAACGCCCGTCGCCTTCTGGAAGGCGTCCACCATCGCCATGAAAGCCTTGTCTTCGGCTTCGACGAAGCGGCGCCAGCGCAGCACGTTGATCTTCGCGCCGGCCTCCGCCTTGAACGGCGATGCCTGCGCCCAGGCAGTCGCGTAGTTCAGCAATTGATCGGCAGTGATCCGCCTCCACCTACACGACCGCAGCAGTCGCAATCGTAGCAGCCGCGGCTGAACCTTTCAGCAGCGAGCGGCGGTTCATTTCAAACTTTTTGTCCATGATTTCCTCCCGTGGACGGCCTTAATCTGAAAGCTTCGCTAGATTCTTTTTCCACTATCCTTGGCGAAGAGATGAACTGCGTCCGCGCGCGGGCGCAGTGAAATTCGGTCGCCAGGTTTCACGCTCTGGCGTTCGCGATTACCTCCTGATTGCCGATCCGCGCGACAATCTGGGTTTCCGATCCGGTCGGTTCGACGACGACCACTTCCGCGGCCAAGCCGCCCTCGCCCAGCTCGAAATGCTCCGGGCGAATGCCGTAAACGACTTCTCTGCCGTTCGAGCCCTGCGGAATATTCTTCAGCGGCAACTTGTCTCCGCCCGATGTCTGCACATAGAGCGAGCCGTTCGTCGATACTTTTCCGTCGAGAAAATTCATCGCCGGCGAACCGATGAAGCCTGCAACGAACTGGTTGGCCGGGCGATCGTACAAGTCGAGCGGGGCACCCATCTGCTCGATGACGCCGTCGTGCATGACCACGATCTTGTCGGCCATGGTCATGGCCTCGATCTGATCGTGCGTGACATAGACCGTCGTCGTCTTCAGGCGCTGGTGCAGTTCCTTGATCTCGGTGCGCATCGCGACGCGCAACTTCGCATCGAGGTTCGAAAGCGGTTCGTCGAACAAAAAGACCTGCGGATCGCGTACGATCGCGCGGCCCATGGCGACGCGCTGGCGCTGTCCGCCGGAAAGCTGCCGCGGATAGCGTTCGAGCAGCGCGTTCAGGCCCAGAATGCCGGCGGCCTTCTTTACGCGCGCGTCGATCTCGCTCTTGCTCGCACCGCGCAGCATGAGCGAAAAGCCCATGTTCTTTGCGACCGTCATGTGCGGATAGAGCGCGTAATTCTGGAACACCATCGCGATGTCGCGCTCTTTCGGGTGCACGTTGTTCACGACGCGCCCGTCGATCGAGATCGTTCCGGAGGTGATGTTTTCGAGACCTGCGAGCAGCCGCAGCAAGGTGGATTTGCCGCAGCCGGAGGGGCCCACCAGAACGACGAATTCTCCGTCCTCGATGGGAACGGATACGCCATGCAGCACTTCGACGTCGCCGAACGATTTACGTACGTCGCTTATCTGCACCGACGCCATTGTGCACTTCTCCCTGTATTCCCCCAGGCAGTTCGCGGGCGTTTTCGCCTCTCTGCTCTTTTTGTTTTTTATTATCCGAAGTGTGGCGGCGTTTGGTAGCGCTGTCAATTGGCTCTCTGGCGTGATATGGAAGGAAAATGCCGCGCCAGCGCAAAAAGTTAGGACCGATCCGCCTCACCGAAGTCGCGAAACTTGCGGGTGTGAGCCCGATTACCGCGTCCCGTTTCTTCCGGAATCCCGAAGCCCTTTCCCCCGCCAAGCGCGAAAGGGTGGAGAATGCCGCAAGGGAACTGGGTTATGTACCCAATCTCGCCGCCCGCGCGCTCGCATCGCAGCGCACGGAAGTGGTCGGCGTGCTCATCCCGTCGCTTACAAATAATGTGTTCAATGACGTGCTTCGCGGCATCTACGACGCATCAGAAGGCAGCCGCTACACGATCCAGTTCGTGAATACGCGCTACAGCATATTCCAGGAAGAGAAGCTCTTGCGACTGTTTCAGGCGCAGAAGCCTGCGGGCCTGATCGTGACCGGCATCAACCAGACCGAGGATTCCCTGAATCTGATGAAGGGGATGGACTGCCCCATCGTGCAGATCATGGAACTGGGGCCCGATCCGGTCGACATGATGGTCGGATTCTCTCATTATGACGCGGGTTTAGCGGCTGTCGCGCATCTGATCTCGCTCGGACGCAAGCGCATCGGCTTTCTCGGCGCACGTATGGACCCGCGCGTGCAGCGCCGTCTCGAAGGCTACCTGAAGGCCATGAAAGACGCGGGGCTTTACGATCCGGCGCTGGTTCTGACCACCCCCACGCCCACCGCCGTCTCGCTCGGCGGCAAGCTGTTCGGCGACCTGCTGGCGCAGGCGCCAGATCTCGACGCCTTGTTCTGCGTGAATGACGACCTTGCGCTCGGCGTGCTGTTCGAGTGCCAGCGACGGGCCATCGCCATCCCGGACAAGCTCGCGATCATCGGCTTCAATGACCTCGACTTCATGTCGACCGCCGTCCCTACGCTCTCCAGCGTCCGGACAAATCGCTACGAAATGGGCCGAGAGGCCGTGACGATGCTGATCGAGGCCATCGAAGGCCGTCGGCCGGAAAAAGCCGTGGTCGATCTCGGCTTCGATCTCATGATCCGCCAGAGTACGACTGCCCGCCACAGCTAATGCCTGCATGCCAGCCCGCCATTGCAAGAAAATGGTAGCGCTGTCTTACGCTCGGCATTACTGTTCAGGATCGAAAAATCGCCGGTCACAGAGGTAATCCATGTCAAAATCCGGAAGCGGCAGCGATAAAAAGCCGAAACTCCGCTCTCGGCTCTGGTTCGACGACTCCTCCGACCCCGGCATGACCGCGCTCTACCTCGAGCGCTACCTCAACTACGGGCTGACCCGCGAAGAACTGCAATCCGGCAAGCCGATCATCGGGATCGCGCAGACCGGCAGCGACCTTTCGCCGTGCAACCGCCACCACCTCGAACTCGCACATCGTGTTCGGGAAGGCATCCGCGAGGCAGGCGGCATCGCCATGGAATTTCCCTGCCATCCCATCCAGGAAACCGGGAAGCGCCCGACGGCCGCGCTCGACCGAAACCTCGCTTATCTCTCGCTGGTCGAGGTGCTGTTCGGCTATCCGCTCGACGGTGTCGTGCTGACCACCGGCTGCGACAAGACCACGCCTGCGTGCCTGATGGCCGCCGCGACCGTGAACATTCCCGCGATCGTGCTTTCCGGCGGGCCGATGCTGAACGGCGAGCGCACGGGCTCCGGCACCATCGTCTGGAAATCGCGCGAGCGGCTTGCCGCCGGCGAAATCAACTACGACCAGTTTATGGACATCGTCGCTTCGTCGGCGCCGTCGGTCGGGCACTGCAACACCATGGGCACCGCTTCGACCATGAACTCGCTTGCGGAAGCACTCGGTATGTCCCTGCCCGGCTGCGCCGCGATCCCCGCGCCTTATCGCGAACGCGGGCAGATTTCCTACCTCACCGGCAAGCGCATCGTTGAGATGGTCTGGGAGAACCTGCGTCCCTCCGACATCATGACGAGAAAAGCGTTCGAGAACGCAATCGTCGTCAACTCCGCGATCGGCGGCTCGACCAACGCTCCGATCCACCTGAATGCGCTCGCGCGCCATGTCGGCGTCGAACTCTCCGTTCAGGACTGGCAGGATGTGGGCCACAAAATCCCGCTGCTCGTGAATCTCCAGCCTGCGGGCGCCTATCTCGGCGAAGAATATCACCGTGCGGGAGGCGTCCCGGCTGTCGTGCGCGAACTGATGTCGAAGAAGAAAATCCACGAAGACGCGCTCACGGTGAACGGCAAGACCATGGGCGAGAATTGCAAGGACGCACCGAAGCCCGACAACGACGTGATCTGGTCTTATGATAAGCCGCTCGTGAACGACGCGGGCTTCCTCGTGCTCTCCGGCAATCTGTTCGACAGCGCGATCATGAAGACGAGCGTGATCTCGCAGGAGTTCCGCGAGCGCTATCTATCCAACCCGAAAGATCCGGACGCCTTCGATGGCCGCGCCATCGTGTTCGAAGGACCGGAGGAATACCACACGCGGATCGACGACCCGTCGCTCAATATCGACGAGCACTGCATTCTGTTCATTCGCGGCACGGGACCGATCGGCTACCCCGGCGGCGCGGAGGTCGTGAACATGCAGCCGCCTGCGGCGCTGATTAAGCGCGGAATCAAGTCCCTGCCCTGCATCGGCGACGGAAGGCAGTCCGGCACATCCGGTTCGCCTTCGATCCTGAACGCTTCGCCCGAAGCGGCTGCTGGCGGCGGTCTCGCGGTCCTGAAGACCGGCGACAAAGTCCGCATCGACCTCAGAAAAGGCGAAGCGAATATCCTGATTTCGGCGGACGAGTTCGCGAAGCGACAAGCCGATCTCAAAGCCAAGGGTGGCTTCGCCTATCCGGAACATCACACCCCCTGGCAGGAACTCTACCGCAACACGGTCGGGCAGCACGCAAGCGGAGCGTGCCTCGAACTTGCAACGCGCTATCAGGATATAGCGACCAAGTTCGGCACGCCGCGCCACTCTCACTAGTCGGGTAATTCGATATGTCCGGAAGACTGCAAGGCAAACGCGCCTTCGTAACCGCCGCATCGGCCGGCATCAGCCGGGCCTGCGCGATCGCGTTCGCGCGTGAAGGCGCGCATGTTTACGCAAGCGACATCAACGAGAGCGCCTTCGCCGAACTGAAACAGGCGCGCGTCGCGGAAGCCTTCAAGCTCGATGTGCTTTCGAGCGAGGCCGTCAATGAAGCCGCCAAGCGCATCGGCAAGATCGATATTCTCCTGAACGCTGCGGGCTTCGTGCATCACGGCACGGTGCTCGAATGTTCAGACAAGGACTGGGACTTCTCCTTCGACCTCAACGTGAAGTCCATGCACCGCACGATCAAAGCATTCCTGCCTGCGATGCTGGCCGCCGGCGGCGGCTCGATCGTGAACATCGCTTCGGCTGCCGGCGTGCTCAAGGCCGCCCCCAACCGCTATGTCTATGGCGCGACCAAAGCCGCGGTTGCGGCCCTCACCCGCGCGGTCGCCGCCGACTTCATCACCAAGGGCATTCGCTGCAACTGCATTTGTCCGGGCACCATCGAGACGCCCTCGATGCTGGGCCGCGCCGCCGCGCAAGGACCCGAAGGCATGAAGAACTTCGTCGCGCGCCAGCCTTTGGGCCGTCTCGGCACGGCGGAAGAAATCGCGATGCTTGCGGTCTATCTTGCAAGCGATGAAAGCTCGTTCACGACCGGCGGCGCGCATGTCGCGGACGGCGGCTGGACACTCTAGGGAATCGCCATGAACAGAATAGATCTTTCCGGCCGCGTTGCCGTCGTCACCGGCGGCGCGCAGGGCTTTGGCCGCGCGATCTCGGAACGCTTCGTCGACTCAGGAGCGCGTGTCGCCATCTGGGATCTCGATCAGGTTTATGCGCAGCGAACCGCGAATGAACTCGGCTCCGGCTCAAAGTCATATGGCCTTGACGTCTCAGACTTTGCCTCCGTCGAGAAAGCCCGCGATGCAACGCTTAAAGATTTCGGCAAGATCGACATTCTCGTGAATAACGCAGGTGTCGCGGGTACCAATGCCACCGTCTGGGATACCCCGGTCGAGGAATGGCGCCGCGTGATGCGGATCAATCTCGACGGGCCGTTCGTCTGTTCGAAGGCGGTCGTTCCGCACATGATTTCGCAAAAATACGGGCGCATCGTGAACATCGCCTCGATCGCAGGCAAAGAGGGAAATCCCAACGCCGCGCACTACTCGGCCTCAAAGGCGGGTGTGATCGCGCTGACGAAATCCCTCGGCAAGGAACTCGCCGCTTACGACATCGCCGTCAACGCCGTGACGCCTGCCGCTGCAAAAACTGCGATCTTCGATCAGATCACGCAGCAGCACATCGATTTCATGTTGTCCAAGATACCGCGCGCGCGTTTCGTGAAAGTCGAGGAGCTTGCGGCCCTCGTCGCCTGGATGGCCTCGGAAGACAACTCGTTTACGACCGGCGCGGTCTTCGATATTTCCGGCGGCCGCGCGACGTACTAGACTTCGCAGCATGTAAAGCGCGGAGAGTTCTCATGCGTCTCGCCGGAATGAAAGCGATCGTCGTCGGAGGCTCCAGCGGCATCGGCGCGAGCATTGCCGAAGGCTTTGCCCGCGAAGGCGCGCGGATCGGCGTCATCGGGCGGCGTCAGGAGAAAATCGACGCCGTTCTTCCCTCGCTGCGCAACCATGATCCGAATGCGATTGGGCTCGCTGCCGACATGCGTGGTAAGGCGCCCTGCGCCCGTGCAATAGACACGCTTGCCGCTGCGCTGGGCTCTGTCGACATTCTCGTGAACAGCCAGGGCATCACGGTCGTCAAACCGTCCGCCGAACTCAGCGAGGACGAGTACCTGAGCGTGATCGACACCGACCTGAACAGCGTATTTTTCTGCTGTCAGGCGGCGTTTCCGCACTTCAAGGCGAAGGGTGGTTCGATCATCAGCATCGCGTCCATCGCCGGCCATAGGGGCTGGCCCATGGCAGCCCACTACGCCGCAAGCAAGCATGGCGTGATCGCACTCACCCGGACGCTCGCGACCGAGTGGGCGGAAAACGCTATCCGCGTTAACTCGATCTCGCCCGGGTACTTCAGGACGGAATTGACGAGTACGCTGCGCCCCGAGCGAGTGGCTCTTGCCACCTCGCGCACGCCGATGGGCCGTTTTGGAGAGCTCGGTGAACTGGTCGGCGCGGCCGTTTTTCTCGCCTCGAACGAGGCCAGTTATGTCACCGGCGCGGACATTCCAGTCGATGGCGGGTTCCTCGCGAAAGGCCTGTAATCTCGCGGGCGTTTATCGTTAAGAGAGTTTGAATTTATTAGAAGCAACGATACTAACCGGGATTAATCGGATTTAGACACCTCGCCGCTATGTTATGCGCTGTAATTGTTGGGAGCGCATTCCGGTGATCGATCAGAGAACGATGGCGTCGCAGACGATGACGGCTGCGGCAGGAGCTGCGGACATTCTCGGTCATGTGCAATCCGTGAGCGGTTCGCAGGCAACCGTAGGCCTGCTCGATTCCGCAATGAGCGGCCCGAACCGCGCCGGCATTACGGTCGGGCGCTTTCTCAAGATCCAGACGTCGAAGTCGCAGCTCGTCGGTGTCATCACCGAAGTTTCGATGCAGAACTCGCCGTCACAGCACTATTGTGCGATGGCCCGAGTCGACTTGATGGGTGAGATCGTCGAAGCCGGCGCGAACTCCACCTTCCGCCGCGGCGTTGCAGGCTATCCGACCATCCGGGACACAGCGCTGCCGCTGAACAACAAGGCGCTCCGTATCATCTTCGACGAAACCGATACCAGCGCCGTAAGCATCGGCAGCTTGCAGCAGGACTCGACCGTCGACGCGCGCGTCGATGTCGATGAGATGCTGAACAAGCATTTTGCGGTGCTCGGCTCGACCGGCGTCGGCAAGTCGACCGGTACCGCCCACATTCTCAGCCAGACCATGAAGGTGCGGCCGAAGCTCCGTATTTTCCTGCTCGACGCGCATAACGAGTACCATCGCTCGTTCGGCAGCCATGCCGACGTCATGAACCCGGCCAACCTCCGTCTGCCGTTCTGGCTCTTCAATTTCGAAGAAATCGTCGACGTATTCTTCGCAGGCCGTCCGGGTTTGCAGGAAGAGACCGATATTCTCGCCGAGCTGATCCCGATCGCGAAGGCGAACTACAACCAGTATCGCAACACGGCGGATCGTCCGGGGATCAAACGGCCTGAGGCCAAGAACATCGGCTACACCGTCGATACGCCCGTGCCTTATCGTCTCGCCGATCTTCTTGCGATCATCGACGACCGCATGGGCAAGCTCGAAAACCGCTCCTCGCGCATGATCTATCAGCGCCTGATCACGCGCATCGAAACCGTAAGTAACGACCCGCGCTACGCATTCATGTTCGAGCGTGCCAACGTCGGCGGCGACACCATGGCGGAATCGATCAGCCAGCTGTTCCGCCTCCAGCCGAACGGCAAGACCATGACGATCATGCAACTCGCCGGCTTCCCCTCGGAAGTCGTCGAGCCGGTCGTCTCCGTGCTCACACGCCTCGCCTACGACTTCGGCCTGTGGAGCGACGGTGCCGTTCCCCTGCTCTTCGTCTGCGAAGAAGCGCACAAATATGCTTCCGCGGATCGTACCGCGGGCTTTGCGCCGACCCGGCGTGCGCTCGCGCGCATCGCGAAGGAAGGCCGCAAGCACGGCGTCTATCTCGGCCTAGTCACGCAGCGCCCCGCCGAACTCGATCCGACCATCATCTCTCAGTGCGGCACGCTGTTCGCGATGCGCATGTCGAACGACCGCGACCAGGCGCTACTGCGCTCCGCCGTCGCCGACCACGGTGCCGATCTGTTCGATTTCGTGCCTTCGCTCGGCACGCGGGAAGCCATCGCCTTCGGCGCTGGCGTGCCACTGCCGACGCGGCTCACCTTCCCTGAACTCGCGGCGCACGCGATTCCGAAAAGCGCGTCCTATGCGACCAACGCAGGCATTGCCGGCGAGAACATCGAAGGTGATTTCATCAGCGCCGTGATCGACCGCTGGCGCAAGGCGACCATGAGCCAGCACGGCACGCATGACGAGCAACCTTCATTTGCCCCGGCAGCCGCTCCTTCAGCACACGCCGATGCGCCGTCGCTCCAGCCGCATCAGCCTGCTGCCGCACCACAGGCATCGACACCGATTGATGCGACGCGGCTCAGCCTTCTCAAGAAGCCGATCTCAGCGCCACTGGATAACCCGCTCTTGCGCCGCTAGCGCAAACTGGCCGGTCTTCTTCTAGTGAGATAATCCGCGCTTCAACGCGCGCGGGCTGGCGCCATCAGCCGGCCGCTGGTTCTTCCCGGCGCGCTCACCCGCGTTTCGCTGATGCGTTCGCCGAACTTAGCGCCGCTGCGAAGCTCGTCGAGGTAAATGGGCTTCGAAAAGTAGAAGCCCTGCGCGAGCCTGATGCGGCTTGCCGTCTGCAAGTAGATCAGTTCTTCCTCGGTCTCCACGCCCTCCGCGACCATACTCATGCCCAGCGATATGGCGAGGGATTCAATGGCCTTCAGAACGATCTTGATTTCGTCGGCGATGATGTCGGCGAGCGCACTCAGCGACGAATAGCCGGTACCGAAGTCGTCGATCGAGATACGTACGCCCATTTCGCGAAGGCCCGGAAGAACCTTCGACTGGAACAGCCCGTTATCGACGATTGCATCCTCGGTGATTTCGAGGATCAGCCGCTGTGCACATCCGCTTTCCCGGATCGTATCCTTCAAGAGCGTCATAAAGCCGATATCGCTCGCCTGCTTGGCGCCGATATTGATGCTGACGTTCGTGTTCGGGCCGAACGCCGCATCGAGCCGTTCCAGCGATGCAATCGTGTCGCTGAGCACGAAGTTCGTGATCGGATTAATGATGCCGAGTTCTATCGCGAGGCTGATGAACTGCCCAGGCGTATGGATCTCGCCGTCGCTGTCGCGCCAGCGCACGAGCGTTTCGAAGCCGACCACTTCCTGCTTGTGCATATCGACCTTCGGCTGGAAGGCGCAGACGAAGCGATGATCGCGGATCGCAAGCCGGAGACGCTGCTCGGCTTCCATGCGTGCCGCGATCTTCTCGCCGAGGCCGTCGTCGAAGTAGAGCGCCTGCCCTTTGGCTTTTGTCTTCGCGCCGTACATCGCTCCGTCAGCATTGCGGCGAAGCGTTTCGTAGTTGCGCCCATGCACCGGGTAAAAGCTCACGCCGATCGAGCAGGACGTGAATATCTCGAAGCCTTCGATGTGGAAGGGCCGCTTGATTTCCGCAAGAATTTCCTCGATGCGGCCGCTCACGGCATCCTTGTTCCTGCAACCTGCGAACAACAGTACGAATTCATCGCCGCTGATACGCGCGAGCATATCGCCGGGCATGAGCTTCGCCGTGATGCGCTCGCTGATCTTCACCAAGAGCGCATCGCCTGTCGCGTGGCTGTAGTAGTCGTTTACATGCTTGAAGTTGTCGAGGTCGATAAACGCGAGCGCCAGCGGCTCCGGGTTCTCGCCCTGAATGATGCTGTCGACGTGCTCCGCGATCCGCACGCGATCCGGCAGGCCGGTCAACTTGTCGATGTGTGCGCGCTCGGTCAGCCTGCGCTCGGTTTCCTTATGCTCGGTAATGTCGGCGGAACTCGAAATCAGAAGCGTATTGTTCGTGATCCGCACAGGCGTGTGCGATGTCAGCAGTATCCGCTCGCCGCCGATATCGCGGACGCGGGTCTCGGCCATGATGGTCTTGCCGCCCTCGATCACGCCGCGTTCCCACTCGCGGCGGCTCATGGCCTCTTCCTGCGATAGGAAATCGCTGGGCGAACTACCGAGCAGGTTTTCGATGGAAACCGCGAGATCGGCGGCGGCCATTGCATTGGCCAGCACGAACCTGCCGTCGCTGTCCTGAACCGTCAGGCTGATTGGCAGCTGATTCAAGATGATCGTCAGCCGGTGCATATCCTCTAGAGCGTGGTTACCGGATACGGGTTCGCCGGTTTCATGGCTTCCGTCCGACTTGCGGTTCGCGTTCGCGAAGATGCTCGCCATGCTTACGGCGGAGCAGGCCCTTGCGAGCGATAGCTGTTCGGCAGTGGCCGCGCTCGCAGGAAGCGTGACGACCGCGACAGCGGCTTTGCCGCCAACGCCTAGAGGAAGCGTCAGCAGGACACTCTCCTTACCCGCCGTTTCGCCCAGCAACGCCCGGGCTTCATCGGCTCCCAGTACGCGCACATCCAGCAGTTCGGTAATCGGCTTCCGCCAACCCGCAAGGTTGATCTCAGCGGCGGGCTCTACGGCGAGCGCAGTAAGCAGGCCATCGTCCTGCGCAAGCACAACAACACGCTCGCATGCGATGACGGTTCTCAATATTCCGGGAAGCCTGGCCGCCGGAGCCGAACCTTCGGCAATATCCATCAGGCTTTTCAGGGCCGCAGGAAAATTCACAAGAGAAATTCCATCGGACGCGGCTAACGCCGCACGTTCATGAACCGGAACATTAATTAAAACAGACACGGAATCCCCTTAATCCGCGGTACTAAACGGTACTCTCTAACAACCAATTATTGGCAATGGGTTTCGACGGGTCCGCCACCGGGCCTGGGGCGTTAAGTTTCGTTTAACCATGAGAGGGCGCCGGAACGCTTGGCTGTGCTATCCTGAACCGCACACGCAGGAGCCGGCATGCCCACCGATAAGAACGACCGGGATATCGAAATCATACCGCCGGATCGATCCGGTTCGCGGCAGGAATCCGAATGGGTTTTCGTGACTTTCGAGGATCGCGCGAGGGCTTATCGCGAATTGCCGCTCTATAAGCGCATCCTGTACGCCGCAGCGTCGATCGGCGGCCTCGTCGCGCTCGGCGTCATCCTGTTCCTGATCCTAGCCAGCGCGGTGCTGATCTGGATTCCGCTGATGATTGCCACGGCATTGATCGCCGCTGCCGTCATGTTTCTTCGCACCAAGTTCGGGCGATGATCGGCGCCGTCGTTTTCCTAATGAACGAGCAGTAGCGGCACATCCGATTTCCGAGACAGATATTCCGTCACGCCGCCAAGAACCAGTTCCCGGAAGCGGGAATGTCCGTATCCGCCCATCACGATCAGCTCGGCTTCCTTTGCCTTGGCAAATTTCAGGATGCCGGCACCGGCATCTTCCGCCGGCGGGTCGAGATCGATACACGCTACCGCAGTTTTCACGGCATGCCGCCGGATATGCGCGGCGATATCCGATCCGGGGACGAGTTCATCCAGATTCTTTTCGCCGACTACCGTAAGAACGATGACTTCCTCCAGACCCGGGAACAACGCAAGCGCAGCCGCCAGCGCGCGGACTGCATGAGCCGATCCATCCCACGCGAGCAGGACGCGCTTGAACCGCGCGGGATTGCGTCCGGGCATCGCGACCAGCACAGGCCGTCCGCTTCCGAACAGCACGGTCTCGAAGATGGCTGCCGAAACATCGACAAAGGATTCCGGGCGATCGATGACCGTAAGATCGTAGCTGCGGGCCGACTTTTCGATTGCGGCAGCCGCCTCTGCGAGGGAGCGCGTTTCCGTGGAAATGGCGGCCTCAATCCCTTTGCCCTTTGCCTGTTCGGCAATACTCGCGCTCACCGCTACTGCGTCCTTTGAGGCTCTCGCATTTGCCTGACTGATGAGGTCGTCGACGAACTGTGCGCCGAAAATGTTGGCGAGCTTTGGCGGGCCGGGCACCAGAGCCACAAACTGACAGGGAATCTGATAGCCCGACGCGAGGGCTAATCCCTGTGCAAGCGCGTGCGAAGACCGCTCACCAGATCCCACGACACAAAGCAAATCCTTCGGCATCGCGATCCCCGCATGAAGTGATTGATTCCGTGAAGTGTTTCACGAAACTCGGAAAGCGCTTTGCTCTGCGTCAAACCGGCCTCCGCGCGTGTACAGGCTTGACTCACGTCAATAACCCTTGCGGCCCCCGGAGTTACATTGCTGTTCGGAGGCGACGTCATGAGCTTCATTCCGCAAGTACCCACGGATCCCAAGGCGGTTTTCGGGAACCTGCGCGTAACCTTGCAAAACACGGTCCACTCGGGCGAGCGCGTCATCGACGTTGCCCTCGATACGATCAGCGATGTCACGCACCAGTCCGCCGTACTCGCGAACGCGGGTCTGCTATCAGCCGTAACGCTTCAGCAGTCCCTGCTCAGCGCACGCAGCAGTCAGGATTTGTGGAGCTCGTTCGCCGATCATGGCTGCCGTCTCCGGGACAGCTACATCAAGTATCTCGACGAATGTGCCGCGTGCCGGCACCGCGCGATCGACCGGCTCTATGCGGAGGATGGATATGCAGGCAACTAGGATTTCCATCGTTCGCGCGATCAGTATTCCGATTGCGAGCCGCAAACCCGGCGGCTTTCGCGACATCATCCTTCCGCTCGCCCGGCATGCCAATGCGGAAGGCACAAATGCTTATGCGTTATCCGTCGCCAAGGAATTTGGCGCGTCGGTTTCCGCACTCGCGTTCGCGCTCCAACCCGTCATTCCGGCGTCCGGCCCGTTCGACGCCGTACCAGGTGCCGTTATCGAAGATCTCATCGCGAGGGCCATTGCGGAAGCGCAGGAATGTACCGCAGCCTTCCTGCATCAGACCAAGGACCGCGCGCCCAAGGTATCGGCCAAGACCGTCCGTGCAAGTTTTCACGAAAGCGAGGAATACTTCGCCGAGGCCGCGCGGAGCTTCGATCTCGCGGTCGTTCCACAGAACAAGCCGGACGAGCAGAGCATACCGAATTTCGCCGAGGCGGCGCTGTTTCATTCCGGCCGCCCGGTTCTGGTCGTGCCTTACATTCAGCGCAGCGAGCTTTCGCTGAACCGCGTACTGGTTTGCTGGGATGGCAGCCGCGCGGCAGCGCGCGCGGTATCGGACGCGTGGCCGCTTCTGGAGCGCGCCAAAGCCGTGAATGTAGTCACGGTAGGACACGGCCAACGGCCGGAAAAAATGCAGCAGGAATTCAAAGAGCACTTATCCAAGCACGGCATCAACGCCGACATGGAGGTGCTGACGGCGGAAGACATCGACGCAGGCAACGCGATCCTCTCTCATGCCGCGGACATTCAGGCCGATCTTCTGGTGATGGGCGGATACGGACACTCGCGCCTGCGCGAGTGGGTCCTTGGCGGCGTAACGCGGACCATCCTGCAAACGATGACGCTGCCGACCCTGCTTTCGCACTAAACAAGCGGCAGCCGCACGATCATCAGATCGTTCTGGTCATCGCTTTTTGTGATCTCAAAGCCCAGCCGCTCGCACATCGCGAGCATGGTCGTGTTTTCCGTGAGCACTTCGCCGACGATCGTCTTCAGACCTTCCGCCTTCGCGTAGCGGATGATCAGCTCCATGAGCTTCCAGCCGAGCCCCTTTCCTTTCAGGTCGGAACGGACAAGGATTGCGTATTCTCCGGTCTCATAGTTCGCGTCGGCGTGCAGCCGAACCACGCCGAGAAGCCGGTTCTCCTCATCCAGCGCCGCGAATGCCATGGCGCGGGCGTAGTCGAGCTGGGTCAGCCGCGCCAGAAATGCATGTTCCGGATTGCGCACCACATTGAAGAAACGCAGGCGGGAATCCTGCGCGGTAACGTGTTTGAAGAACTCACGGAGCAGTACTTCATCCTCGGGCCGGATCGGACGGACGAACGAACGCCGCCCATCCCCGTATTCCAGCGTCTGTTCCCACTCGTTCGGATAGGGCCGAATTGCAAGATGCGTCGCACTCTTGGCCGGCTTCGTTTCACGGATGCGGATGCGCGAGTCCAGCGCCACAACCCGCTCTGCATTCGCAAGCACCGGGTTGAAGTCGAGTTCGACGATCTCCGGCATGTCCGAAATCAACTGACTGACCTTGACGAGCAACGCCTCCAGATCGGCCCGGTTCGCGGCAGGTACGTTGCGGTAGGCGTTCAACAGCTTCGAGACGCGCGTCTGATCGATCAGCGAACGTGCAAGGTTCAGGTCAAGCGGTGGCAGACCGATGGCTTTGTCCCGCACGACTTCGACCGATACGCCGCCCTGCCCAAATGCAATCACGCGGCCGAAGGACGGATCGTCCGCCACACCGACGATCAGTTCGCGCGCATTCGGCAGATCGATCATTTCCTGAAGCAGCACGCCGTTCAGCCGGGCTTCCGGCCGTAACTTGGCTACGCGCGCGAGCATCTCGGCTGCAGCCTTCTCGGCATCCGCGCCAGACTTGACCCCGAGACGCACGCCACCGACATCCGATTTATGCACGATGTCGGGTGAGAGGATCTTGAGCGCAATCGCATCACAGCTTGCGAGCATGCGGTCGGCAACCGTCCTCGCCTCGGGTGCGTCAACGGCGATATGCGATTGAATGGCCGGTATCTGATAGGCCGCGAGCAGGCTGCTCATCTGTTCCGGCGTCAGCCATTGCTGCCCGGCCGCTAGCGCGTCATTCAATATCCGCTTCGCCGCCACGCGGTCGGGCGAGAAGCTGTCCGCAAACGCGGGAGGTGTCGCACGCAACGATTCCTGTGCCAGGCTGTAGCGAACGAGTTGTGCGAAAGCCTGCACCGCGGCGCTCTCGGACGAGAATACCGGTATCTTCGCTTCTCCGAAGATCTCCCGGACGGCAGGATCCTCAGCGACCCATAGTGCGAGTACAGGCTTTGGCGGGTAGATCCTCGTGCGATGGGTCCTTGCGACTTCGGCTACGCGTTTTGCAATCTCTAGCGGTGACGCAAGAGAGGTCGGTACGTTGATGACGATCACACCGTCATTGCCGCCATCCTCAAGCAGGGTCCCGAGCGCGGCGGCATAGCGGTTCGCGTCGGCGTCTCCGATGATGTCCACCGGGTTTGCCCGCGACCAGTTTGCGGGAAGCTCGCGGTCCAGCGCCTCCAGCGTTCCGGGCGATAGCGCGGCGAGTACGCCGTCCATTTCCGCATGCTTGTCTACGGCCAGCACGCCGAGCCCGCCGCCATTTGTCAGAATTGCGAGCCTCCCGCCTCTGAACGGCGGGACCGCGCTGAGAATTTCCGCCGCGTCGAAAAGCTCCTCGAGGTCGTAGACCCGCAACAGGCCCGCGCGCCGGAATACGGCATCGTAAACGGCATCGGAACCCGCGAGTGCACCGGTGTGCGTTGCAGCCGCCTTTGCGCCCTGCTCGAAGCGGCCTGCCTTCAACACCACGACCGGCTTCGACCGCGCCGCCACGCGCGCCGCTGACATAAATTTCCGCGCGTCCTTGATGGACTCGACATACATGAGGATGGCGCGGGTATGTCCGTCATTCGCGAAGTGATCGAGCAGATCGCCGAAATCGACATCCATCTGATCACCGACGGAAACGATGGAAGAGAATCCGATCCCGCGCGCCGATGCCCATTCGACAATTCCGGAAACGATCGCGCCGGATTGTGAAATCAGCGCGAGATCGCCCGGCTTCGGCATGTGCGCGGCGAAGCTCGCGTTCAGTCCGGCTGACGGTGTGAGTACGCCGATGCAGTTCGGTCCCACGACGCGCATGCCGTGCTTCCTCGCCGCAAGGCGCGCCTGCTCGAAGTACGATCCTTCACCCCGTCCCAGACCGGCGCTGATCACGATGGCGGCCTTGCAGCCTGCCCGGCCAAGTTCCTCGATCAGTGGAGGAATTGTTACAGCAGGCGTCGTTATGACTGCGAGCTCGGGAACTGCTACAAGTGCAGCCACGGACCTCCTGGCTGCGACACCAAGCAGCGAGCTGTATTTGGCATTTACCAGACTGATGTGGCCGCCGAAGCCGCCTTCGCGGAGATTTTTCAGGACGGAACGGCCGACGGAGGTTTCCCGTTCGCTTCCGCCAATCACTGCGACGGATCGAGGCGCCAGCAGTTCGGCAATCCGGTAGGTCGACATGGGTACCCGCGCAAGTCTGCCCGCACTGCGCGGATACTACCTCGAAAGCGTGTCGAGGTACCCCACGATTGCGGCGACTTCATCGGGCTCGAATGTGAAAAGCGGCATGTCCGGGTGACCCGTGGTCAGCCCCTCGGCCAATGCCTCCGCGAGCATTTCGGCACGGTACCGCTTCATGATCTGCGCGAACCCGGGGGCTGCCTGATGCCTACTCTTCTCTCCTGCGGAAATCCCGTGGCATTGCGCGCAGTGCTTCGTGAGCAATGCACGGCCCGGATCCTGCGCAGGCTGCGCTCCCGCTGACGAGAGGTTCAGCAGGAACAGGAGCGCCGAGAATGCAGCACCCGTTCCCTTCGCATTCATGGCCGGCATGACATCCTCTTGCTGCGCAAATACATGGGATTCCGCTCAACCATCTCGCAGATCGTCATCGCGCAAAACGCGATAGGCTGCGCCTTCCATATCCTCATACTGTCCGGACTTCACCGACCAGAAGAACGCGGCAAGACCTAGCAGGCCGAGGCCCAACGCGACCGGAACCAGAAATACGAGAATGTTCATGATGCCAGCGCCTCGTTGCGCCTCAAATCCGGGCTGTTTCTCTCTGCTTTCCAGCGCTTTGCGCGCAGCGCATTCGTGCTGACTAAAATCGATGAGCCGGACATTGCCGCTGCCGCGACCAGTGGCGTTACAAAGCCTGCAATCGCCAGCGGAATTGCAATGACATTGTATACGACTGCGATCGCAAGATTCTGTATCATGATCCGTTTCGCCTGCCGCGCGATATCGATCACATCGAGCACAGGCCGCAGACTGTCTCCGAGAAACATTCCGTCCGCATGAGCCTGTGTCAGATCGGCGGCGCTGATCGGCGACAGCGAGATGTAGGCCGCGGCAAGCGCAGGCGCATCGTTCAGCCCGTCACCCACCATGAGCACTTTGTGGCCGCCATTGCGCAGGCCTTCCAACTCGGCAATCTTCCGATCCGGCGTACAGCCCGCAATCCATGTATCGATACCCAGGCTGCGTGCTACCGATTCCACGGGACCTGACCTGTCCCCGGAAAGGATCATGACGCGGTAACCGCGGCGCTTTAATTCCGAAACGACCTTTGCCGCATCCTCCCTGATGCGCTGCCCGATGCGGAACTGCGCAACGCGGTCTCCCGCTCTTAGATAAATCGAAGATGTATCGTCGCCGAGCGGCGCTTCTTTTGGTGTCACGCCGCAGAATATCGCGCTACCGAGTCTGACTTCCACGCCGTTCGCGATCGTCCTTACGCCGCGTCCCGGTTCTTCGGTGATGTTGGCGAACGGCACCGGATCTCCGCTCATTCGTGCAATCGCACGCGCCAGCGGATGCCTGC
>CAZFPR010000001.1:45113-78763 GCA_964521045.1 uncultured Hyphomicrobiales bacterium | reverse complement strand
CCTGCTTCCCGCAGCAAGGCGTGCCGCAAGGTGCTGCAAGTCGCCGGCGATCTCGTCCATATTACAGACCGTCGCTTCTGGCATCGTCAGCGTACCGGTCTTGTCGAAAACGACGGTATCCGCTTCGGCGAGGCGCTCCGTAAGATCGGCGTCGTTCACAAGAACTCTCTGCCGGAACATCTCGCCCATCGATACGACCTGCACAGTCGGGACTGCCAGCGCGAGCGCACAAGGACAAGTGATGATCAGCACCGCGATCGCTGTCACGATGGCGGTATGGAATCCCACGCCGGCAAGCAGCCACCCGGCAAGCGTGAGCAGCGCGGTCAGATGAACGATCGGCGCATAGAGCCGTGCCGCGCGGTTCGCGATCTGCATATAGGGAAGCCGCGACTCGACGGCGGTATCGATTAGACGTTCCAGGTTCTCTACGAAGGAATTGCGTGCGGCGGCATGGATCTTCACCCGGAAGCTGCCATCCAGACTCATCGTGCCTGCCAGCACTTTCCCGCCCGGCTTTGCCTGCGTACCCGCGGTTTCCCCGGTTGCGATGCTTTCGTCGATGGTGCCCACGCCATCGACGATTACGCCGTCCGCAGGAAAACGGTCACCGGGACGGACCAGAACGATGTCGCCCGGCCTGAGATCGTCTGCCTCCACGAGAGCGAGACGCCCTTCCACGATCCGTGTTGCAGCTGAGGCGCGCAGCGAAGAGATGTTGTGTGCGGCCGTGCGCATGCGCTGCCGTGTCACCTGCTCGAGATACCGGCCTACCAGCAGGAAGAAAACGAGCATGATCGCGGAGTCGAAATAGGCGTGGATGCCATGCGTCGAGGTCTCGTAGAGGGATAGACCGAGCGCGAGCATGATGCCGAGCGAGATCGGAACATCCATATTGACGCGGCCGGCGCGTAAGGTGCCGATCGCGCTACTGAAAAACGGTTGGCCCGCATAGGCGACGGCTGGCAGAACAATCAGCGCGGAAAGCCAATGGAAGAAGTCCCGCGTCTCGATCGTGATGTCGGTCGCGTTCCCGGACCATACCGAAACCGACAGCAGCATCACGTTCATTGCGGCGAAGCCGGAGACCGCAAGACAGCGCAACAGCCACTGCGCATACTTTTGTTCGGCGTCGTCCGCCGTTTTGCGAAGCGGATGTGCCCGATAGCCGAGTTTCCGGACCCGCTCGGCGATATGCGCGCCGGCATTCGCCCCGCCCTTCCAGCGCACGGTCAGGCGCTGCGTCGAATAATTCACCCGCGCATGCTCAACGTCCGGGTAATCGGCGAGGCCGTCCTCGATGGTCTGCACGCAGGCGGCGCAGGTTATCCCTTCGATTGCGAACTGCCGCTCGCAGCTCTCTTCGTTTGCAGCCTTTTCGTTTGCAGTTTGGCCTGCGAAGGCGATGCCGCGATGCGCGATGCTTTGCGCCATGAGACTACCGGATCGTAATGCGGTTCACGGAGCGAAAGATGCGCTCCCCGTCCCGGTCGAGCGAAATACGCACATTCCATTGCCCGGTACCGATCTCGGACTGCGCCCCGAATGTTCCGGCACTGATGGGGTTCATCACCACGGTCTGGTCGTGACGGCGGTCTGCCGGATGCCGGAGTTCGAGGACAGCACGAAGTTGCGAGCCGGCAGCTGCATCGATATTGCCCGCGGTCAGCCTGAAGTCCGTTCTTCCATCCGCAAGTCTTCTCGTCACGATGTCGACCTGAATGTTACGCGTCTGTTGCTCGCGAGCGGCGCCGAGTTCGCGCGCGAATTCGAGACCCGCGCGATAGGCGTTCTCTGCTTCCACCCCACCGAAGGTACGGATAGCCAGCGTCGCCATCAGGGCGTTGACCGAAGCAATAATCGCGAAGAACGCCACCAGCGTCACCAGCACCATTCTGCCCGAAACCTTCATTTCACCTGCACGATTCATTTTCGTGTGCTCCATCTGGTTACGGTCCCTGGAAGTAGCCGCTTGCGGCAGCGGTCTGGCCGGTCTTCACGTCGGTAATTCTTGCCCTGATCGCAATCGATGCCTCGCGCGGAAGTTCGGCGTAGTTGGTGATCAGCAGCCGGAACTCCTGCGTCTGGTCGGGGCCCACTTCGACGATCATCTCCCCGATAGAGTTCGTCTGCACGCCGACGATTTCATAATTGCCACGCGCAAAACCCTCGATCGAGATGCGGAATGTCCGCCTTTCCAGTTGCTTGTTTGCGACCCGGATGGTGTAGGCATTTCTCACTGCGCCGTCCTTCAAGCGGACGAATACGGGATTGCGGTCGTGTATCAGGCTGATGCCGACCTCACTGCGCGTCGAGAGCGTGAAAATCATGATGGCGCCGACGAGAGCGATAATGATCCCATAGAGTATCGTGCGCGTACGAAGCAGGCGGTAGACGTTCGGGAGCCCTTCCGCGCGGCGGCGGATATTGATGTCGTTGTCGTAGGCAATCAGTTCCTGCGGCCGGCCGATCTTCTTCATCACGTCGTCGCAGGCATCGATGCACAGCCCGCACTGAATGCAGTCGAGCTGGTTGCCGTTGCGAATGTCGACGCCGGTCGGACAAACCCAGACGCATTGATTGCAGTCGATACAGTCGCCGGCAGCTAACCCGGCGCTGCGCTGCTGTTCGGCCTTCTTCAACGAGTAGCGCGGCTCGCCGCGATCGTACCGATAGGTGACGTTAAGCGCGTGTTCGTCCGTGAGTGCCGCCTGTATCCGCGGCCACGGACACATGTAGATGCAGACCTGCTCCCGCATCAGGCCCGCGAGAGAATAGGTCGTGAAGGTGAGTGTTCCAATTGCGATCCACGCTATCGCCGGCGCCTGAAAGGTCGCGAGTTCCTTCACAAGTGTCGGCGCGTCGGCGAAATAGAGGACCCATACGCCGCCAGTCCACCATGCGATCACGATCCAGATGAAGTGCTTCGAGACTTTCTTGAGCACCTTTCCCGGTGTCCACGGTGCGGAGTCGAGCGCGATGCGCTGCACGCGGTCCCCTTCGATCTTGCGCTCGACAAAGAGAAAGAGATCGGTCCAGACGGTCTGCGGACAAAGATAGCCGCACCAGATTCTTCCGGCGACCGCATTCATCAGGAACAGGGCGACCGCAGCGATAATCAGCAGCCCGGTGATGTAGTAGACTTCCTGCGGCCAGATCTCGATGAAGAAGAAATAGAAACGCCGCGACGGGAAGTCGATCAGTACGGCCTGGTCCGGCGCGTTGATGCCGCGATTCCAGCGCACGAAGGGAAGCAGATAATAGATGCCCAGGGTGACGATCAGCAGTGCCGTCTTGATCGTACGGAAGCGGCCGCTCACCGCCTTCGGATAGATCTTCTTATGCGGAGCATAGAGCGGCTCCTCGCCGCCGGTCACGACCACGCCGGCCGTTTCACCCGACTGCTGAGGAACCACCATGACGATACTCCCGGCCTCCTGCTACTTGCCGCCGCCGAGCGAGTGGATGTAGGCGGCAAGCGCCTTGATCGTGATCGCGTCGAGCCGATCCGCCCATGCCGGCATCACGCCACCACGGCCATGAAAGATCCCTTCGACGATCGACTTCTGGTCGGATCCATAGAGCCAGATCGGGTCGGTCAGGTCGGGCGCGCCGACATCGCGGCGGCCTTTCCCGTTCTCGGCGTGACAAACTGCGCACTGCGCCTTGTAAACGCTCGCACCGAGCTTGAGATCGATCTTGTCGGCGGGCTTCAGTCCCGAGAGCGTCCGCACATACTCCGCGACCGCGACAATCTCCTCCATCTTGAGCGATCCGTCGCGTCCGAACGAAGGCATCGATCCCGTCTGCGTTTTCGGATGTCCGCTGCGTATCCCGTAGGTGATCGAGGCAACGATCTCGTCTGGCTTCCCGCCCCAGAGCCATTCGTCGTCATTCAGGTTCGGATAGCCGCGAGCACCCGTCGCGCCTGCACCGTGACAGCCCGCGCAGTTGTCCTGAAACGTCACGCGGCCCTGCGCACGCGCAAGCGCAAGCAGATCAGGGTTCGAGAGGATCTCCTCGATCTTGGCCTTCTCGAGCTTCGCGATCAGCGGCGCGCGCAGCTTCTTGAGAGACTCGAGCTCCTCCTGCACCGAAGCCCGCGAGCTCCATCCGAACGTACCGGAGGTATAGGAACTGATGAGCGGCCAGGACGGATAAACGACCCAGTAACCGATCGACCAGACGATGGTTGCGTAGAAAATCCACACCCACCACCTCGGCAGCGGCGTGTTCAGTTCCTCGATGCCATCCCACTCGTGGCCGGTCGTCTGCTGCGTGGAACGAGCTTTCGTTCTGTTTTCCGATGCCATGGGTCAGTCTTCTCTCAACGGGATTCGGGATGCTTCTTCGTATTTCGATTTTCCTGAAGGCCGCATCACGTATGCGAGCATCAGAACGAAGACTGTTACGAAGTAGAGCAGGCCCCAAGTCTGCGCGAACTTTGCCAGAGCGAGATACTTTTCCATCGCCTACCTCAGGTTTGCTTTGTTCTGGTACGCCTTGAAATCGACCAGCGTGCCGAGCATTTGCAGATACGCAATCAGCGCATCCGCTTCGGTTACTGTGGCCGGATTTGCGTCGAACTCGCGAACGAGCGCATTCGGGTAGCGGCTGCGAAGCTCATCCATATCGACTGAGTCCTTCTCAGCCTGAATACGAATGTCGTCCTGCGCCTTTTCGATCATCTCCTTGGTGTACGGAGCGCCAAGGAAGGAAAGAATCTTCATGCGCGTCTGTATCTCGTTCGTTTGCAGCGGCGTCTTCGCAAGCCACGAATAGGCCGGCATGATCGAGGTCGGCACAACGCTGCGCGGATCGTTGAGATGCGCGAGGTGCCACTCGTCCGAGTACTTACCGCCGACGCGCGCTAAATCCGGGCCGGTTCTTTTCGAACCCCACTGGAACGGATGGTCGTACATCGACTCGGCCGCCAGCGAGTAAGGACCGTAACGCTCGACCTCGTCGCGCAGCGCGCGGATCATCTGCGAGTGGCAGGTGTAGCAACCCTCGCGGACATAGATGTCCCTGCCCGCGAGTTCGAGCGGCGTATAAGGCCGCATTCCTTCGACCTTCTCGATCGTGCTCTTCAGGTAATAGAGCGGAGCGATCTCGACGAGACCGCCGATCGCGATCACGATCAGAATGCCGAAGATCAGCAGGATCGAGTTGCGTTCGAGGATCTGATGTTTTGCCCAGATTGACATGATTGCGATCTCACGCGGTTCTTGGCTGCAAATCGGCAGCGGAGCTTGCGTCCTCGACAGGCCCGCGGATGGTCATCCAGATATTGACGACCATCAGGAGCGCACCCGTGAGGAACAGAATCCCGCCGAGCAGCCGGATGACGTAGAAGGGATGCATCGCCTCGACGGACTCGATGAACGAGTATTCGAGAAAGCCGAGCGCGGTGTAGGCCCGCCACATCAGGCCTTGCAGAATACCGGACACCCACATCGACGTGATGTAGAGTACGATGCCGAGCGTCGAGATCCAGAAGTGCCAATTCACGAGCTTCAGCGAGTACAGCTCCTTCCGGTTCCACAGCCACGGCACGAGGCAGTAGATCGCGCCGAAAGAGATGTAGGCGACCCAGCCGAGCGCGCCGGAGTGCACATGACCGATGGTCCAGTCGGTGTAGTGACTGAGCGAGTTCACCGCCTTGATCGACATGACCGGGCCTTCGAAGGTCGACATGCCGTAGAACGCGACCGCGACGACCATCATACGCAGCACCGGGTCGGTTCGAAGCTTGTCCCACGCACCCGACAGCGTCATCAGGCCGTTGATCATGCCGCCCCATGATGGCATCCACAGCATAATCGAGAACGTCATGCCGAGCGTCTGCGCCCAGTCAGGCAGCGCGGTGTAATGCAAATGGTGCGGGCCGGCCCAGATGTAGAGGAAGATCAGCGCCCAGAAGTGAATGATCGAGAGCCGATACGAGTAGATCGGCTTGTTCACCCGCTTCGGTACGAAGTAGTACATGATCGCGAGGAAGCCCGCGGTCAGGAAGAAGCCGACCGCGTTGTGCCCATACCACCACTGCACCATCGCGTCCTGTACGCCGGACCAGACGATGTAGGATTTCGACGATGCGAGCGAGACCGGGATCGACGCGTTGTTGACGAGGTGCAGCACGGCAATCGTCACGATGAACGCGAGGTAGAACCAGTTCGCGACAAAGATGTGCGGTTCCTTGCGCTTCAGAAGCGTCGCAACGAATACGAGGAAGTAGACGACCCACACGATTGTCAGCAGCAGATCCGCGTACCACTCGGGCTCCGCGTACTCCTTCGACTGCGTAATGCCGAGCAGATAGCCGGTTCCGGCAATCACGATGAAAAGATTGTATCCCAGCACGACGAACCACGGCGAGAGATCGCCCGCGAGCCGCGCGCGGCATGTCCGCTGCACGACGTAGAACGAAGTCGCGATCAGCACATTGCCACCGAACGCAAAGATCACGGCAGACGTATGCAGCGGCCGGAGACGGCCGAAACTGATCCAGGGCAGATCGAAGTTCAACGCCGGGAAGGCAAGCTGTGCCGCGATGATGACGCCGATCAGAAACCCGGCGATGCCCCACAACAGAGCCGCGATGGTCGCGAACTGGACCGGCGCCATGTTGTAGTTCGGCCGTCCGTCCGGAAGCTCCTGCGGAATTACGGCATCCTGCGCAAAGTAGCGGTTGCCAACGGCAAATACCGCGGCGACGCTCGCTGCCGACATCACAAAGGCATGAAACGAATACTCTGTCGTCGTCGCAATGGCTGCGATGACGATGAAGGCGAATGCGCTGAGACTGAAGAAAGCGATTGCCGCCAGTTCGCCGCCGCTTAGCGATTTCGCGGCGGATGCCTGAGCCCTGTTTTGCACACTGACCCCCTACCCTTGCTTCGATTCGAACGGATTGATCCGCGCGTAGCATTGGTAGGAGGTTGACCGCCTCAGCCCTTGATCTGGATCAACACGGCGCAAGAGGCCGCAGCTGCATGCGATGGTTGAAGTACCAACTGCCACCGGGAATGACGAGTCAGGTCCTGCACCAGATTCCGAAGTCACGCACGGCATCGAGCGTTCCAGCGATGCCAAACGCAGCGAGCGCAAGACCGAGCGCCAGTTTCATCCGTACCGACGTTGCATTTCGGGAGAGCAACGTCACTCCGAATGCCGGCAACAACATCGCGAGCAGCGTTGCCATCCCGAAGCCGGCCATCGTCAGAAAGCCGCGCAGCGCCGAGCCGGAAATGGCTGCGTAAAATAAAGCGCTATAGGCCATCGCGCAGGGCATGAAGCCCCACAGACCTCCCGCAAAGAACAACGCACCATACGACCGCGCAGTGCCGCGGTTGCAGCCCTGTTTCCCGATCAGGCGCGTTACGATGCGGTTGGGATAACTCAGAACGAATGCCGGCATCATGCCGGCAAGAGAAAGTCCGACGACACTCAAAAGAATAGCGGCAAGCCAGCGGAGCGTGATGTTGGCAAGCGTCGCATCGAGCCAGGAAAAGGCCGCAACTCCTGCGGCCCCCACCAGTGCGCCTGCCAAGGCGTAGCTCGCGATACGCCCCGCATTGCTGATCACGCCGCGGAGGACGATTTCTTCGCGGCTCGTCTGTGCCCCACCTGTTCCAGCGAGCGACAGCGCCGTCGCGACCCCGGAGCACATGACGAGACAATGCGGCGCCGCCGAGAGTCCGAGCAGCGCGCCGATACCGAACTGAAGCAGATCAGCGTATTGCATCAAGCTGAGAACCGCAGACGCCGCGCTCGCGTACACGCGACAGGGGAAATCCGGATGGATTCCCTTCTTCTCTCAGCTTTTGCCGGCAGCAGGTTGACC
Source organism: uncultured Hyphomicrobiales bacterium (assembly GCA_964521045.1). GTDB lineage: Bacteria > Pseudomonadota > Alphaproteobacteria > Rhizobiales > Xanthobacteraceae. The sequence continues at coordinate 70,917 of CAZFPR010000001.1, read as the reverse complement.
CAGATCAACCCGCCACTGGTATGGAAGCGGGTTCAGAAAGGCAGCCCCACATAATTCTCCGCGAGCGACCCGAGCGCTTTATCGGAAGAAAGCAGGTAATCGAGTTCGACGCGCTGTAGCTTCGTTTCGTACGGCGCGTTCTCCGGAAACCTGTGCAGCATCATGGTCATCCACCACGAGAAGCGTTGCGCCTTCCATACCCGCGCAAGGGCCTTCTCGGAGTAGTTCTCAAGCCCCTTGTCGCTGCCCTTCTTATAGTGATCGACCAGCGCATGGTAGAGATAGTAGATGTCCGAGGCAGCGCTGTTCAGGCCGCGAGCGCCAGTCGGCGGAACGATGTGTGCGGCGTCGCCTGCGAGAAACAGTTGCCCGTAACGCATCGGCTCGGCAACGAACGAACGCAAGGGCGCGATACTCTTCTCGATCGACGGGCCGGTAACCAGCCGCGCGGAAACCTCGGCCGGCAGACGCGCCTTCAGTTCGGCCCAGAACGCTTCGTCGGACCAGTCTTCGACCGTATCCGTCAGTGGAATCTGAATATAGTAGCGGCTCAGCGTCTGCGACCGTAGCGAGCACAGCGCAAAACCCCGCTCATGCCGGCAGTAAATGAGTTCCGATGACACCGGCTTGGTTCGCGACAGGATGCCGAGCCAGCCGAACGGATAGAGCTTCTCATACTCTCGAAGTATGTTTGCCGGTATCGATTTGCGGCTGACGCCGTGGAATCCGTCCGCGCCGATCACGTAATCGCAGTCGATCCGCTCCGGCTTCCCGTCCTTGGTCACAAATGTTACGAACGGCGACTTAGACATGAGATCGTGCAGGGCGACGTTATCGACCTCATGGATCAGGCTGCCGCCCATCTTTGCACGCGCATCGTAAAGGTCGCGGCTCAGTTCGGTCTGGCCGTACACCACAACCGAATTGCCACCCGAATACTTGTGCAGGTCGATGCGGTCAATGCCCTTCTCGTGAGCGATGTAGAAGCCTTCATGGATCTCACCTTCCCGATCCATGCGTTCCCCGCATTTCGCCTCGCGCATCAACTTGGCGAAGCCGTGTTCGATCACACCTGCGCGGATACGGCTCAGCACATATTCCTGCGTGTGTTTCTCAAGCAGGATGTTGTCGATCCGCTGCAAATGCAGAAGTTGCGACAGCATGAGCCCCGACGGGCCGCCGCCGACGATGCAGACTTGCGTGCGCATAAATGCCCCCAGCTCTTTGCGCTTCTTGTTTAGGCAGCGGTCTTCAACAGCAGCGTACCGGCAGCCGTATTCGAAATCGGAATGTGATAGTTGCGGTGCAGTTGCGTGACCTTCTCTCCCAATGCTCCGCGCATCATCATCCACATCAGAAATTCGGTGCCCTGCGCCCCCGCCTCGCGCACCAGTTCGTGGCGCGATATTTTCGTGAGCGCCTCCGGATCGTTCACGATCTTTTCGAGGCACATCATGTCGAAATTCTTGTTGATGAAGCCCGCACGTTCGCCGTCGAGCTGATGCGACAACCCGCCGGTACCTAGCACGACGATCTTGATGTCATCCGGATAGGACAGCAGCGCCTTGCGCAATGACTTTCCGAAATCATAGGCGCGCTTCAGCGTCGGGATCGGGTGCTGCACGGTGTTCGCACTGATCGGTATCGCCCGCGGCATGTTCGGGTCCTTGCCGAGATCGGGCCACAGCAACTGCATCGGCACGGTGAAGCCGTGATCGACCGCAAGCTCCTGACAGGACGTGATGTCGAACTCGTCCGCCACCATGCTCTCGATGATGTGCCAGGACAGTTTCGCATCCCCCTTGAACGGCGGCAGTTTGGGGATGCCCCAGCCCTCGTCGTCGTTGCGGTATTCATGCGCGGCGCCGATTGCGAAGGTCGGCATCTTGTCCAGAAAGAAGCCAAGTCCGTGATCGTTATAAATGTTGATCGCAACATCCGGCTTTTCGTCCTGTAGCCATTCGCGGATCGGAGGATAGCCGCCGAAGAACGATTTCCAGTACGGATCGTCGAACAGCTTGTTCGCGATCGCGTTACCGATCGCGGGAATATGGGAGGAAGTAATGCCTCCAATGATCCGGGCCATGGCGTTTCTCCCTATTGGCCAGCGCGGCGCAGCTTTTCCTTGAACTCTTCCGTGGTCATGCCGGTCTGCTGCGCGCCGACGTCCTGCACGGAGAGTTTGTAGATGCCTGCGAATTTCGCGAGGTAGTAGATGTTGCCGCCCGCGGCGATCATGGCGAGGACATTCTTGTCCCGGCACGCCTGCTTCTGTTCTTCGTTGAGGCCGTATTTTTCGAAATAGGCTTCCGGATCGGCGAGATAGCCGGTGCGGTTCTCGGCGCGATTGAACGAGTAACACATCTTGTTCAGGGCATAACCCTTCATCGCCTGTTCGCCGTCGAACAATGTCGTGCCGGGAATATCAGCGTGCTGGTCGAACTGCTCGATGTTCATGATGTTCCGGCACCTTTCACGCCCAGTAGAGACGCAGCGGATTGTCGACCAGCAGCTTCTGTTGCTGCTCGCCGGTGACTGCGATCTTCGGGATGTAATCGACCAGCGCTCCGTCATCGGGCGCATGCGTGGTCATATTCGGGTGCGGCCAGTCGGTGCCCCAGAGCACGCGATCGGGAAAGTTTTCGACGACAGCCCGGCAGAACGGGATCACGTCGTCATAAGGCGGACCCGAAAGACTCAGCCGCTCCGGGCACGTCACCTTCGACCAGAGATTCGGCATCCCGGCCATAAGATCGAGGAAGCGCTGGAAGTCGGGATGATCCACGCCCTTCGAAACGTCCGGGCGGCCCATGTGATCGACTACAACCGTTACTGGAAGCGACTTCAAAAACGGTGCGAGTTCAGCAAGGTCCTGCGCCTCGAAGTAGACGACGACATGCCAGCCGAGCGCTTTGATCTTCCCGACGATATCCAGATAGACGTCCCGCGGCCTGGATTCGACGAGCCGTCTCACGAAATTGAAACGAACGCCGCGCATGCCGGCGGCGTTCATCGCGCGAAGCTCCTCGATGGATATGTCAGGAGAAACATCGGCGATGCCGCGCGCCCGGCCCCCGGCCGCGTGCAATGCATCGAGAACAGCGCTGTTGTCCGTGCCGTGGCAGGTCGCCTGCACGATTACGTTCCGGGAAAAGCCGAGAAAATCCCGGAGCGCAAATAACTTCTCCTTCCCTGCATCGCAGGGCGTGTACTTGCGTTCCGGCGCATAGGGAAACTCAGCGGCCGGACCGAACACATGGCAATGCGCATCGACCGCGCCTGCGGGCAGGTGAAAGCTAGGCTTGCTTGGGTTCGGGTGGAACGGAATCCAGCCCGGATCGGGCCGATTGCCGCTGCTTTTCGGATTATCCGCCTGAATATGCCTCTCCCCTCGCAACCGCGCGCGGATTATCCCGCGCGGTGCAACCGAGCTTTCCTGACGCGACTGGACTTGTAGCGCGCACACGGCGGTTTCGCTTCCCCATCGATTTTCTTTTCAGGGTGAAAGCTGCATGGGCGGCTGGCCATTCCAATCCGGGAGGACGGCATAAATTTGCGCTATAGCAAAGTCATGCGCGTGCACGATGGCACACTTCAGTTCATGAAGTCCGCGTTCGCACAATATACCCTGCCCAATCTAAGGCATCTCCGGGTCGCGCTGGAAGTGTCGAGAAGCCGCTCGGTAACACAGGCGGCAAAGCTCGCTCACCTTTCGCAACCGGCGGTCACGCAGGCGATCAACAAGCTGGAGCGGGAGCTTCGCATCGCGTTATTCGAGCGGAGCCGCACAGGCCTGCAACCGGCGGCGGCAGGAACAGCATTTCTTTCGCGAGTGGAGCGCGCATTCGAACACCTTACATACGGTGCGCAACAGGCGTTGCGCGTCAGCAACCGCAGCAAGGAAAGCGGCTTCAGAAACTTCGACGCCCTGATGACTGCGCAGCAGTTACGCGCGCTGATCGCGTTGTCGGATCATCGCAATTTCTCGATCGCAGCACGCGAGGTCGGTATCGCCCAGCCGAGCATCCATCGCGCCGCACGAAATCTCGAAAGTCTTTCCGGTCTCGAACTGTTCCGGACGACACCCATCGGCATCGAACTGACCGCTTCGGCGCAGGTGCTGATGCCGGCCGCAAAACTCGCCTACGCCGAAATCCGGCAGGGCCTCGATGAGATCAAGGAAGCACTTGGCCGCGGCCGCACGAGCTTCCATCTCGGTGCGCTGCCGATGGCGCGCAGCATGATCGTGCCGCACGCGGTCAACGAAATGATCCGCCACGCACCCGGGCTGCAAATTCACGTGCTCGACGGGCGCTACGAAGAACTCCTGCGCGGTTTGCGCGAAGGCGATATCGACTGCCTGATTGGCGCGCTGCGCAATCCGCCATCCGCGGACGACGTGATCCAGGAGCCGTTGGTATCCGACCCGCTCGCCATCGTCGCCCGTAGCGGGCATCCGCTCGCGGCCCGCAATACTATCAGTTTGCAGGATACGCTGGCCTATCCTTGGGTCGCGCCACCGAAGACGACTCCGGCCGGGATCTATCTGTTCGATACGTTGCGCATCGGCGAAATGGCGCAGACGCCAGTGCGCGTAGTTTCTTCATCGCTCGTCTTTCTGCGTGGCCTCCTACAGGAAGGCGACTATCTGACTATCATCTCCCGTCACCAGATTCAAGAAGAGGAACGCCAAGGCTTGCTCACTGCGCTGCCGGTGCAACTCTGCAATAACGAACTCGATATCGGCCTCACCTATCGCGCGAACTGGCGGCCAACTTCCGTGCAAAAGCGGTTTCTGAACCTGCTGCGCCATGCTGCGATGCGTATTCACAACGGACATCTTCAGCTATCGCCAGAATCAATGGCCTTGCCTGCGTTTGAATTGGTTGCCCAGGATGCGCAACCCTAACGCTTTCCAAAAGAGGCCGCGTAGCGCGGGCCGCATGGAGGATCAATGAGAATTTGCGTAGCCGGCGCCTACGGAGCCTTCGGCATAAAGCACCTCGACGCCTTGGCGAATATTCCGGAAGTAAAAGTTACTTCCGTCATGGGGCCGACACGCGCCAAGATCGATGCACTCGCGCGCGAACGCGGCATCGGCCACGCCGCGACCGGTCTGGAAGACTGCATCGCACGGGACGACGTGGATGCCGTGATCCTTTCCACACCGACCCAGATGCATGCGTCACAGGCGATCGCCTGCATGCGCGCGGGAAAGCATGTGCTCGTGGAAATCCCGATGGCAGACAGCCTCGCCGACAGCGAGGCCATCGTCCGCATGCAACAGGAAACTGGCCTCACCTGCATGGCCGGTCAGGTCCGCCGCTTTAATCCTTCGCATCAGTGAATTCACAACCGCCTCAAGTGCGGCGAGCTGAATGTCCAGCAGGTGGACGTGCAGACCTATTTCTTCCGGCGCACGAACATGAACGCCAAGGGCGAGCCGCGCAGCTGGACCGATCACCTGCTTTGGCATCACGCCTGCCATACGATCGATCTGTTCCAATACCAGACCGGCGAAACGGTCTCGCAAGCGTTCGGCCTGCAAGGGCCGATCCATCCTGCGCTCAACATCGCGATGGATATGTCGATCGGCATGAAAACGCCGTCCGGCGCGATCTGCACGCTCTCGCTCAGCTTCAACAACGACGGGCCGCTCGGCACCTTCTTCCGCTATATCTGCGATAATGGTACCTATATCGCCCGTTACGATGACCTGTTCGACGGCAAGGAGAAGCCTATCGATCTTTCAGACGTCGCGGTCTCGAGCAACGGCATCGAACTGATCGACCGCGAATTCGTTTCCGCGATCCGGGAGAAGCGAACGCCGAACGGTTCCGTGGAGCAGGTTCTGCCTGCGATGGCGACGCTCGACCGCATCGAACGAGGCATGCGCTGAAATGAGAAAGGCGCCGCAACGATTGCAGCGCCTTTTATCTATAGAGTTTGCAGGCCTGCGGCTTACTGCTTCTTTCCGTCCTTGCCGTATTGTTTCAGGAACGCAGTGAGGTTCTCGATTTCCTTGTCGTTCTTGATGCCGATGAAGGTCATCTGATTGTTCGGCATGAATGCCTTCGGGTCCTTGATGTATTCTCCGAAGTTCTTTTCGTCCCAGACGACGCCCGAGTTCTTGTTGGACTCGCTGTACTTAAAGCCTTCGATGGTGCCCGCCTTGCGGCCGAACAGGCCGTTCAGCATCGGCCCGACACCGTTCTTCGCATTCTCGCCGACCGTATGGCAGGCACGGCACTTGTTGAACGACTTCTGACCTTCCTTTACGTCGGCAGCCCCGGCCATGGTGGCATAGACGGCGAGCGCACCGGCGAGCGGAAGCATCCTGAGTACGAGTTTCATCCGTATCGCGTCCCTTGTTACGTGAAAGTCGGCACGCTCCGGATCGCGGAGCGTGCCAGTTCGTTCGGGAGGTAATTAACCGAACATGTCCGCGGAGATGCCCGCGTACCAGCCCATGTTCTCCGCCTGCGTCGCCTTGCGAAGATCGGCAGACTCGCCGGTCTTCGAAACGAAAGTTTCGGTCGCAGCGATCTTGCCGTCCTTCGCCTCGTAACGGCCGCCCACCTTTACGGCGTCGTCCGTCTCGATCAGGCTCCAGCACGTATTTGCGTAACGCGCCGGGAACGTCTCGGCTTTGGTCAGTTCGCCCCGGATCATGAGCGCCGCCACCTTGGCCTGGCTGTTCGCGGAGAAGCCGGACTTCGGCATATCGCCCGCGATGCAGGCGTCGCCGAGAACATAGATGTTCGGATCGACCGTGGACTTCATGCTTGCCGCATCGATCGGGCAGAAGCCGCCGGCGTTTGTCAGCTTGGCGTCGAGCGCGATCTTGCCCGCGGTCTGCGCGGGGATCACGTTCACGAGTGCGGCCTTGTAGGTTTCGAACCCGGTGACAACGGTGTTCGTCTTCGGATCGACCGACTTCAGCCCGTCATGCACTTTCGGGCCGAGCCATTCGACCATACCCTTGTAGTATTTCTCCCAGCCTTCCTGGAACAGGCCCTGCTTCGAGAAATTTTCCTTCGGGTCGATGATGATGATCTTGCTCTTGGATTTGCCCGCGGCTTTCAGCGCATGCGCCATCATGGAAATGCGCTCGTAGGGTCCGGGCGGGCAGCGGAACGGATTCGGAGGAGCGATCATTACGATCACACCGCCGTCCGGTACCGCGTCGAGGCGCTTCTTCAGAATCTGGGTCTGTTCGCCCGGCAGCCACGCATGCGGCATCGCCACTTCGTGCTCCTTGCCCCAGCCGGGCACGGAATCGTATTTCAGCGCGATGCCGGGAGAAACCACCAGACGGTCGTAGGAAAGGCGCGAACCGTCCGCGAGCACGACCTGCTTCTTGTCGCGGTCGATTGCGTTCGCCCACTGGTGATTCATCTTCACGCCGTAAGCCGAGGTGAGTTTCTCGTAGCCATGCGTGATCGAGTCGTAGGAGCGGTACCCGCCGAGATAGAGGTTCGAGTGGAAGCAGGTCTGATAGCGCTTCAGCGGCTCGACCAATGTCACGTCGATCGCGCCCTTGCTGTCGCGAGCGATATACTTTGCGGCCGTCGTGCCGCCTGCGCCGCCGCCGATTACGACAACCCGCGCCTTCGCCTGACCGATCGCCGGCACCGCGCTAAACGCGGCGGCGCCTGCCACGGCGGCCGAGCTTTGCAGGAATGTTCTACGTGTAAGTCTTCCCATAATCCTTCTCCCTAAAGTTGTTCAGGTCTAACTTTGTTGTACCGACAGGGCGTTTGTTATTTTTTACCCTGGTCTTCGAAGAAAGCAGCCAGCGCCGCGATCTCGTCGTCCGATAGCCTTCCCGCAATCGTCTGCATCACTTCGTTGTCGCGTTCCTTTGCGCGATAGGAGCGCAACACCGCAATAAACTGGTTCTTCGGCCAGCCGGTGATCGGAGGAATTCCACCCGTAGATTCACCGGAGAGTTGGTGACAGGTCGTGCATTCGGACGCGAGAAACTGCCCTAGCGCCTTGTTGTCGGCCTGCGCGGCAGAAATAGAACCGAGCGCGAAACCAAGGCCGGACCCCACATAATACATCAAGGTCACAGGCCTCGATGCCCGGCTGCCGCGCCGCTTCCAATCAATGCTGGCACCCATCAATCGACCTTCGGCGCAGTCTTGCTCTCGGGTGTCACGTCGATCACGCGAGCCCGGTTGAGAATCTTCGCTTCCTTCTTGCAGTTCGTCATGCAGACGTCCTTTTTCCAGAACGCTTTCTCGGCGATTTCCCGATTGTCGTCGAAGAACCCCGCAGCGTTCGGCATTTTCACCTTGCCGAAATTTTCCTTCGAAAGCACGAAATCGTCTTTCACTATATCGTTCATGTTCAGAAGGAACGCTACGATTGCGTAGGTTTCGTCCGCAGTCAAAGACTGTGCGTTGCCGTAGGGCATGGCGCGGCGGATATAGTCGTACACCGTGGAGAGGTACGGCCAGAAGGAGCCCACCGTCTTGTCGGGCCTGTCCGCCTTCAGCGTGTTAAGGCCGCCCGCGAGCGGGGGCCACCTGCCCGCGCCTTCGCCGAACTGGCCGTGACAAGACGCGCACTGTTGCAGGAAGATTTCCTCGCCCTGCTTCACGCTGCCTTTTCCGGGCGGCAGCCCCAACCCGTCGGGGCGGACGTCTGTGTCCCATGCCGCAATTTCTTCAGGCAAAGCCACGCGGCCGAGATCGAGTTTCTGCGCGTTGGCCGCAGACGCAAACAACGATACCGCGAACGCCGCGCCGAAAAATTTAAGAGACCTCGACATTTTCCGTCTCACCGTTCTTGTGCACGAACCAGGTCTGAATGCCGTTGTTGTGATAGATCGAATTTACGCCGCGGATTTTGCGCAGTTCTTCTTTCGTCGGCTGCACGTAACCCGTAGAGTCGAAGGCGCGCGACTGCACCAGCATTTCCTGCCCGTTCCAGTCGATGTCGAAATAAAACCGCGTAAGCGACATCGGCAGCACCGGGCCGTCGATGCGCGCCGTGCGCCAGTTCTTGCCGCCATCGATCGAAACGTCGACGCGCGTGATGGTGCCGCGCCCTGACCAGGCGAGCCCGGTCATCACGTTCGGTCCCTTGTGTTTGAGCGGCGCCTGCGGGCTCGGGTTGGTGACGACCGACTTCGCGTCCATGACGAAGGTAAAGCGGCGCGACGTACCGTTCTCCAAAAGATCCGTGTACTTCGAAGTCTCCTCGCGATGCTGCCAGGGCTGGTCGCCGACTTCGATGCGGCGCAGCCACTTCACCCACATGTTGCCTTCCCAGCCGGGAACGACGACCCGCAGCGGATAGCCCTGCTCGGGCCTGAGCGCCTCGCCGTTCATGCCCCAGACCACCATGCAATCCTTGAGCGCCTTCTCGATCGGGATCGAGCGCGTCATGCCCGCGGAGTCCGCGCCTTCCACGAGAAGCCATTTCGCATTCGGGCGAATGCCAGCCTGTTCGAGTACCGACTTCAGCGAGACGCCGGTGTACATTACGTTGTGCACCATGCCGTGCGTGTACTGGCAGCCGTTCAGCTGCGCGCCGCGCCACTCCATGCCGCTGTTCGCCGCACATTCGAGGAAGTAGACGCGGTTCATGCGGTTCGGGAAACGCTTCAGGTCCTCGATCGTAAAGACCATCGGCTTCTCGACGAGACCGTTGATCATCAGACGGTGCTGCGCCGGATCGATTTCGGCGATGCCGCCATGGTGCCGCTCGAAGCAGAGGCCGCTCGGCGTGATGATGCCGTCGAGTTCGTGCAGCGGCGTGAAATTCACCGAAGACTCTCGGCTCGCCGTCAGCCATTCGACATCGCGCCGGACTACATGTTTCTCGAAGGAAGACGGCGACCCGTAGGGACGCGCTGCAACACCCTCGCCGAGATAGCGCAACCAGTCCGGAACTTCGGTGATCGCCGGGTCAGGCTTCGCAAGCGTTTGCGCGCGCACCGGTAGCGCGGCTGCCGCCGCAAGACCTGCGCCAGCAAGACTTGCGCCAGCAAGACTTGCGCCTGCAAGAAAACGACGGCGATCCATCGTCTTTCCGCCAGCCGCCGGGGATTCTTCGATGCGATGCTTGGCGGAGTTGCTGCGCTTTGCGTCCATGGCTCTATGCTCCGGAGATGCGGACACTGGTGTTGGGTTCGATCCGGACGGTCTTCACATCCGCGAGATGCTTCTGGACCACTTCCCAGATCGGAGGTCCCTCCACGTTCTGGTTCACGCTCGCCCAGCCCGCGACCGCATAAGAGCGCGAGGCATCGAGCGGCTTGTTCGTCGAAAGCTGCGTGAGGTTCGAGATTCTGTTGCCGGCAGGTTTCGAAACGTCGATCGAATATCCGACGCCGCCGACGCGGACCATGTCGCCGCCGCCCTGAAAATAAGGGTCCGGGTGGAACAGGTTGTCGGCCACATCCTCCAGCACTTCCTTCAGCTGCGCGCCGGTCATCGAAATCCGGTAGCAGGCCGGATAGGTGATCGCGGTCGCATTGGAGACGGCCTCGAACGTGATCGGATCGCCCGGAAGCAGCGAGCCGCCCCAGCGGAATCCCGGCGAGAGCGAAATTTCAGCATCGCGCTGTTTCAGCATCGCCTGACAGATCAGATCGTCGAAGGTGCCGTTGAAATTGCCACGGCGATACAGAAGCGAGTCCGTCCGCGCCAGTTCGCGCGAAAGCGCGCTGTTGTAAGGCGCGCGGATCTTATCGATCAGCGCCTTCATTTCCGCATCCGGCGCGATCGCATCCGAGAACACCGGCATCAGCTTGTAGCGGATGCCTGCGACCTTCTTGTTCTTCACTTCGATGTCGAGGCGCGACAGGAACTTGCCGTGAGAGCCGGTTGCGACGAGTGCGGTATTGCCGACGCGGACCAGATCGGGAAGCGCGTCATGCGTATGCGAAGTGAGGATCACATCGATCCCGCGAACGCGGCCCGCGAGCTTCTTGTCGACGTCGAAGCCGTTATGGGAAAGCAGCACGACGACATCCGCGCCTTCCGCCCTCGCCGCATCTACTTCCTTCTGAAGTTCCGTTTCACGAATGCCGAACTCCCAGTCCGGTATCATCCAGCGCGGGTTGGCGATCGGCGTGCGAGGGAACGCCTGGCCGATGACGTCGATGCGCGCGCCGCCCTTCGTGAATGTTTTGCGGCCCTTGAAGACCGGTTCCTGCCACTCCAGGCTGCGGATATTCTGCGCGAGGAACGCGAACGGCGCCTTTTCCGCGATCTCCTTCACGCGCTCCGCGCCGAGCGTGAACTCCCAGTGTCCCACCATCGCATCGACGCCGAGCTTCGACATGGTATCGACCATGTCCTGGCTCTTCGTCTGCAACGCAGTCCAGCTGCCTTGCCAGGTGTCGCCGCCGTCGAGCAAAAGCACGTTATCGGCACCGCGTTGCGCGCGGATCATCTTCACGAGCGTCGCGACCCGGTCGAGACCGCCCATGCGCCCGTAGTTTTTCGCAAGCTGCGAGAAATCGTCGGCGGTGAGCGCATAGGCTTCGGCGCTGCCGGCCGCGATCTTGAACTGCTCACGGAACTCGCGATCGGTGAGATGCGGCGGCTGTCCTTTCGCTTCGCCGACGCCGAGATTGATCGACGGCTCGCGGAAGTAGAGCGGCACAAGCTGCGCGTGAATATCGGCGACATAGAGCAGCGTGATGGTGCCGAGCGGATCGAATTGCGCGATCTGTCCGGCAGTGAGCCGCTGCTGTGCGGCGGCGCGGCCGAGCGGCCCGAGGCCTGCGGCACTTACGATCGTGGAGGCCGCTGCGGCCGCCTGTAGAAAATTTCGACGCGAGATCATCCGTTGCCACCGCCGTTGCCGGTTGCCCAGTAGAGTAGACAGAATGTCGAAGGTAGAAGCCGGCGTAAGCGGCTTAGCTCGTGCTTACGCCAGTTCTATTTTGTTCGTCGCGACGTACTCGCTGCCGTCGTCGTCCTTCCAGACGAAGCGGAATTCGCCCGCCTGCGTCACCTTGAAGAAGAAGGACTGATACGGGTTCGCGGAGATCGCGGGATGCCAGTCCGATTCCAGAAACGGCTTGCCGTTAAAGGATGCGGTGAAGGCCTTGATGATCTTCCGCGGGATCGCCTTGCCGGCGGAGTCTTTCCGCTGGCCGGATTCCATTTCGTGGGAAATCAGCGTCTTGATCTCGATGATCTCGCCGGCCTTGGCTTTGGCGGGAACTCGAACTCGGGGTGTCGGATTGCTCATATCGATACCGTTTTCCTGATGCGCCGCGGACTAGCCGCCGCAACCGCCAATGGTCACTTTGACTTCGGACTTCGTCATGAGAACGGTGCCGTTCGACATTTCCGCGAGACAGACGACGTTCTGCGTCCTCGCGAGGCGCATGCGGAACGAAACCACCGCCTTGCCCGAAGCGGGCGTGAAGCGGTAACTCACGACGCCCGGAAGCGGATTTTCGTCGGCGAAAACATGGATAGCCTTGACGTAGTAGGCGACGGTCATGGGGCTTTCCACCTCGACCGTTACCGGCACCACGAGGCCGTTTTCGGCAATCTGCGGCGCGTCGAGCTTGATCTTGCCCGAGCCGATCGCCTTGTCGCCAAAGAGCTTTTTGATTTCGGCTTCCACCGCGCTGGCACTTGCTTCCGCAATCTGCGGAAGGAATGCAAACGCCAGCGGCACGGCAGCAAGTCCCGACAGGACCTGGCGGCGTGACGCAATTGGCCTCGTTACAGCCATCGGCCTCTCCTCTTAGATTTCATCCCACGCCTGCTTGTAGCAGGGCTATTCTTGAACATATTCTCATATTAAATTTTTTATATGTAAAGCCTCCCAGGCCGATTTATCCGAGACGGAGCGAAGGAAATGCGAAGGGTGATACGGAGAAAAGTCCTCACGGCATTCTCCTTCCTCTTATTCAGCGCCTTGTTTTCCGGTGCTTTTTCGCGCCCGCACGCCGCCGAACTCCTGATGTTCGAAAGCCCCGGTTGTCCTTGGTGCCTTATGTGGCACCGCGAAATCGGGCCCATCTATCCCAAGACCCCCGAGAGCAAAATCGCGCCGCTCAGGAGAATCATGCTGTCCAAAGAGACGCCGCTGGACATTTCCCTTTCCGCGCCTGTAGTCGCAACGCCGACTTTCGTACTCGTTGAGAACGGAAAGGAAATCGGCAGACTTACCGGGTATAAGGACGAGGCGTCGTTCTGGGGCCTGCTCGGCGTACTGCTTCAGAAGTTGCCGGAGGCCGAACGCGGCGCCGGCCGGAGAATGTTATGACCAGAATCGTATCGAAGTCGATCGAACGGGAATTGCGCGACGGTGCGGAGTTCTCAGACGAACTCGATCAGCTCATGCGCAACGCGCGAGAGGCAAGCGACTTCCTCAAGGCGCTGTCCCACGAAAGCAGGCTGCTCCTGCTCTGCCTGCTTGCCGAGGGCGAACGCTCGGTCACGGAACTGGAAACCATTCTCTCATTGCGCCAGCCTACCGTATCGCAGCAGCTCGCACGGCTGCGCTTCGACGGCATGGTGACGACGCGGCGCGACGGCAAGGTGATCTACTACAGCCTCGCCAACGAAAACGTGCGGCAGGTCATTTCGGTGATCTACGGAATCTTCTGCGAAACGGCGAAGCCTGAACAAAAGAAATAACCGGCATTCAGGGGCCGGCACGCAAGCCCTGAAACACTGAACAAGGCGCGCGTATGGTGTCGGCCTATGCATGGTCAGTAGCGCTTGCCGGATTTGCGATCGGCGGTGTCGCCGGATTCGTAACCCAGCGTTCGCGGCTGTGCTCATTCGGCGCGATCGAAGACGCGACGGTGGCCGGAGACACGCGGCGTATCCGCATCTTCGGTCTCGCACTGGGCATCGCAATTCTCTTCACACAGACATTGATCGTCGCTGGCTATCTGGAACCAGCCAGAACTAACTACGTCGCTTCCGCCATTCCCTGGATCGGGCTCCTGTTCGGCGGGTTGATTTTCGGCCTCGGGATGGCGCTGGTCGGCACGTGCAGCTTCGGATCGCTCGTTCGTCTCGGCTCCGGCGATCTCAGAAGTCTTGTGGTTGTGCTGGTGTTTGCGGCGACTGCACTCGCCGTACTGCGGGGCGTTCTTTCCGGAGTTCGTCTCACTGTGTTTGAGGCGTTTCCGATCAGGTTTACTTCAGAGATTTCTTCCGATCTTCCGTCGGTGCTCGGACAGGCACTGCATGCCGATCTGCGGCTGTCGCTCACCATCGCAATCGGCGGGCTGCTGATCGCCTTCGCTGCGTTTCATTCCCGCTTGCGCAAATCTCCCCGGCTGCTCGCGGCGGGAGTTGCGCTGGGTCTATGCATCGGATTGGGCTGGCTCGCGACCACAGTTTTGATCGATGAATTCCAAGGCCCGTCGAAACCGCAGAGCCTGACGTTCGTGGCTCCGGTAGGGCGCGCGATCTTCGGCGCCCTGCTCGCTCCAGCGACCCTCGTCGAGTTCGGAGTCGGCAGTGTGCTCGGCGTCATTGCCGGTTCGTGGCTCTCTGCAATTCTCTCGAAAGAATTCCGATGGGAAGCTTTCGACGATCAGCGCGAAATGCGCAGGCATCTCGGCGGCGCAGCATTGATGGGGTTCGGCGGAATCCTCGCCGGCGGCTGCACGATCGGTCAGGGACTCACTGCTGGTTCGCTGCTTGCGCTGTCCTGGCCGCTCGCAGTTGCGGGAATGATCGTTGGTGCGCGGATTGGAATCGTCGTTTTATTCGAAGGATCGTTCCGCGATCTCGTGCGCAGGTTCCTATAAACGCTGCAAAACACTTCTTTCCATTCGCATGTTTCTATGTATTCTTGGAACTGCCCTAAACAAGAAAAATCAACTAAATCAAAAGGGGTTCGGAGGAAGCCAACATGAAGTTCACTGGAATTGTGCTCGGCGTATTGTGCGCGTGCGTTGCTTTTGCTGCGCCTGCGAACGCGCAGGACGACGCCACGGAAAAAGCGATCGAGCAGTATCGCAAGATGTTGAAAGCCGATCCGTGGAGCAATCCCGGCTTGTTGGATGCCGACCGCGGCGAACAGCTATGGAAGACGCCGCGCGGCCCGAAGAAAGTTTCGCTCGAGAAATGCGATCTCGGCAAAGGCCCGGGTGTCGTAGACGGCGCTTTCGCCGAACTGCCGCGCTACTTCGCCGACGCGAAGAAGGTGCTCGATCTTGAGGCCCGCCTCCTGTGGTGCATGGAAACCTTGCAGGGTTTCGACCGCGCCGAACTCGTGAAAAATCCGCATCCGGCCGGCGGCAAACCGGTCAAGGAACTTGGCGCGATCGCGACCTATGTCGCGCATAAATCTTCCGGCATGAAGTTCGCACCGAAGCTCGACACGCCGCAGGCGAAAGCCGTCGTGGCGCTCGGGGAAGAACTTTTCAATCGCCGCTCCGGCCCGTTCGATTTTTCCTGCGCAAGCTGCCACTCGACATCCGGTCAGCGCATCCGGTTGCAGGGTCTGCCGCACCTCTCGGATCCTGAAGAAGCCAAGAAGGTCGTCGGCGAATGGCCCGGCTACCGCGTCTCGAGCAGCCACGTGATGACCATGCAGCACCGCGTCTTCGACTGCTACTGGCAGATGCGCATGCCGCGGGTCGAACTAGGCACCGACGCCACCATCGCGATCATTGCCTTCCTCAGCAAGGTGGCTGAAGGCGGCGAAATTTCCGCACCCGGTCTCAAGCGGTAAACGAGGAAACGCACATGCGAAACATTCTCGCCGCAACCGCTCTCGTCGCCGCCGCCGCGATCAGCACGGCTGCCTACGCACAGCAGAAACTCTCCGCGGATGACGCCATCAAGGCGGCGTTCGCAAAGGCACCGGACGACTGGAAAGATCGTCTCATGCCCGACGAAACGATGAAGCACTGCTCGGCTTACAAGAACAATCCGCCTGCCGCCATCGCCGCACAAATCCAGAAGGCGGCCAAGGCGTCGATCAAGTATCCCGACGACGGCAAGTTCATTGGCGACTGGAAGAAGGGCGAAGCGGTCGCGCAGTCGGGCTACGGCATGCGCTTCACCGACTATCCACCGCAGCGCGCAAGCGGGGGCAACTGCTACGCCTGCCACCAGCTGGCACCGAAGGAATTGAGCTACGGCACGATCGGGCCGAGCCTCCTGAACTACGGGAAGCTGAAAGGGTTTAAGGAAGAGGCCGTGAAGGCGGTGTACGAGCGCATCTATAATTCGCATGCGACTCTGCCCTGCTCCAACATGCCCCGCCTCGGCGCGAACGGAGTGCTGACGATCGACCAGATCAAGGATGTGGTCGCGCTCCTGATGAGCCCCGAGAGCCCGGTCAACAAGTAAGCTTGCGAAAGAAGGCGCGCTCCGGCGCGCCTTCTTTTTTCTCTAGCGTTTCATCGCTACTGCCACGACATCAGGAAGAATCCTGGAGAGCCCCATGAAGAACAGACGTGAAGTGTTTGGAGCGCTGATCGGCACCGGCGCTGTACTCGCCGCTGCGGGCGCTGCGAGGAGCAATCCGGTTGCGCTGAACATGGCCGAGGTAAAGAAGGATACCGACATCGCCTGTCTCTATCATTGCGATTTCGGCGACCCTGGCCGGTTCTCGCAGATGATGCAGAACATGCTGAACCACTATTCGGCTTACGAGTTCGACCCGCTGAAGCTAAAGCTCGTGGTGGTCGCCCACGGGGCCGGACTCAAATTCTTCCTCGAGGATCGCAAGGACACGCCGTGGGAGAAGGACGAAATCGATCCCGACCTGTTCAAGCGCTTCACTGCTCTGAGCAAGTACGGCGTCGAAGCCTATCTCTGCCAGATCACCTACAAGCGGCTGAAAATCGATCCTGCGAAAACGCGGAAAGACTCGTTCCTCAAGTTCGTTCCTTCCGGTGTCGCCACGGTTGCCGAATTGCAGTCGAAGGGCTTCGCCTATCTGAAGGTCGGCTGAGCGGAGCGCTCGCTCCCCTCGCACTCGGGATCAGAAATCCAGCTTGTCGCGGATCGCGTCGATGCCTGTTTTGGCACAGGCGTGATCCGCATCGCCGCCGGGCGCTCCGGACACGCCGACTGCGCCGACGATCGAGCCACCGGCTTCCACGAGAACTCCGCCGCCCACGATCACGACACCCGGGAGATTTCTGATTCCGGCTTGCGGCGAGTTCACCGCCGTCGCCGCGATCAGATCGCTTGTATGTGTCCTGAACGAAACGGCCGTCCACGCCTTGCCCATCGCGGTCTGGACCGTGTGCGGCCCGGCGAAGCGGTCGCGCAGGAGAACCTGCGTGATGCCGAAGCGATCCGTTACCGCAACCGCCACCTGAAATCCGCGCTTCTGGCAATCGCCAAGCGTGGCACGCGCAAGTTCGAGCGCGAGTTCCGGGCTGAGCGTCTTGTGCGTTACCAGCGCATCCTGCGCCAGCGCCGGACGCGTTGCAGCGAGAATGCAGATCAGTCCGCTGAAGAGAATTCTTTTCATCGCGTTTCCTCCGGCACCTTCTTGAACGGCCACTGTCCGAAGTTTGCTCTCGACCGCAGGAGAAAGGCAAATCTCTAGAGAAATCCTCGAGCCTGATCGAATGCGACATAACAGCCGATCAGAATAACGAATGTCGCGAAGATCGATTTCAGCAGCCGCTCGTTCTTTCCCAGAGCCCTCGATGCGGCGAGACCGAGCAGCGAACCTACAGCCCCACCTCCGACGAACAACGCTGCGACACGCCAGTCGACCAGTCCCGAATAGGCGTAGCTTGCAGCACTAGCGGTTCCGAACGCCGTGACCGATACGAGCGAACTTCCGATCGCGTTCAGGACCGGCATGGAGGTCGCCGAAATCAGGCCAGGCACGACGAGGAAGCCGCCGCCGATGCCGAAGAAGCCGGACAGAAAACCGACCGCCAAACCATAGCCGATCAACCGCGGCAGCAATTCAGGCGCTGTGTCGCCCGACAGTTGCGTGTCGCCGCGAGCGGAAGCACGCACCGGAAACAGCATGCGCGCGCCGACAACAATCATCATCAGCCCGAACAATCCGAGCAGCAGCTTGCCCGCAACGGCCTTTCCGGCGACCGTTCCGGCCAGAGCGCCAACAATCCCGGCCGCCGCAAACGTCAGTGCACAGCGCCAGCGAACGGTTTTCGCGCGTGCGTGGCCTGCAAGACTCATCAAGGCGCTGGCCGCGACCGCAACCGCACTGGTGCCTACCGCAATGTGCTGCGATGGAACGCCGACCGCGTAGAAGACAAGAGGTACGGCCAGAATCGACCCGCCCGCGCCGATCAGCCCCAGAACGAAGCCGACCAGTGCGCCGGATACAACGGCTGCGAGATCCTGTGCCAGAAACAACTGCCGTTACCCCGCCGGATTTGCCTGCCGGTTCCACGGCATCAAGTTCAGGAAGCGAGCCAGACCACAGAAGCCGGTAAGGCCGGCAAAGGTCAAACCCGCGCCGGCCGCTCCTGCAAGCAAGTTGAGGCCCGGGTGCACAAGGTAGCCAAGGACGACGCCAAGAACGACCAAACCTCCCGCTGCAAGTTGAACCTGGCGCATGATGTCGATCGGCTGCCTGCGATCTACGATTGTTCCGAGCCCTGCCGACTTCCAGCCGTTCAGGCCGCCATCGAGAATGAAACTCGTACCATCGGTCGCAGCTGCAAGATACTCCGCACTTCCCGCGGTGCGCATACCCGAGCGGCAGTGAAATACGACTGGCCCCTGAAACCGGATGCCGTTCTGCTCTACGGAGAACGCCGATAGCGGAACGCACTCCGCCCCAGGCAAGCGCTCACGCTTGAATTCATTGGGTTCGCGAATATCGACCAGCCGTGCGCCGCGTTCCAGCAGTTCGGCCGCCCGTTTGGGCGAAATCGTTTCGATCATTTTCCTGTTCTTCCTTAAGGGCAGTAGATGGATTTGAGTGTTACGAGGAGCCTTGAGAGATTGCGGTCGGCGATCCGGTAGAAAACGCACAGCCCTTCCTTGCGGGCCGCGATCAATCCTTCTTCGCGCATCCTCGCCAGATGCTGGGACAGCGCCGACTGGCCGAGGTCCACGGATTCGGCAATCTCGCCGACCGAAACCTCGCGATCCATCGCCAATCTGCAAAGAATAAGAAGCCGCTGCTCGTTCGCAAGAACCTTCAGAAGTTCCGCGACGTCGCCTGCCCTTTCCTGCAAAGCGGTCATTTCCCTGCGTGCCTGTCCGGACAACCTCAATCTCCTTTATTAGCTATTGATAATTTAGATTTATCTAATATACTTAGTCAAGTACTTTTTTTCAGCGAGGCGAAACCCGTGAGCAGTCTACGCATTAAGGCCTTCTTCGACGTTCCGACCAATACAGCCAGCTATCTCTTCTGGGATGAAGGCTCCAAAGCCGCCGCCGTCATCGACCCCGTGCTCGACTTCGATCACAAGAGCGGTGAAGCATCGGTGGAATCGGCAGACGAAATCCTCCGTTATGCAGAGGCCGAAGGTCTCAAGATCGAATGGGTGCTGGAAACCCACGTCCATGCCGATCATCTCTCCGGCGCGCCCTACATCAAGCTCAAGAGCGGCGCAAGGATCGGAATCGGCGAGCATATCCGGGATGTGCAGAAGATCTTCCGTCCCGTCTTCAATGCCACCGACGTGTCGGGTGACGGCCGCGAGTTCGACCGGCTGTTTAAGGATGGCGAGAAAATTTTCATCGGCGGGCTCGCCGTCGAGATCATCCATACTCCCGGCCATACGCCGGCTTGCGTTGCCTACAAAGTGGACGATGCAGTTTTTGTCGGCGACACGATGTTCATGCCCGACTACGGCACCGCTCGCGCGGACTTTCCGGGCGGCGATGCGAGCACCCTCTATCGCTCAATCCAGCGCCTGCTCGCTCTACCCCCCGAAACGCGCCTTTTCATGTGCCACGATTACAAGGCGCCGGGCCGGGATGAATATGCGTGGGAAACTACCGTTGCAGAGGCGCGCGACAACGTGCACCTGCGCGGCGGCGTAACCGAAGAGCAGTTTGCCAAGATGCGGAACGATCGCGACGCCACTCTTTCGGCGCCCCTGCTCCTGATCCCCTCGATCCAGGTCAACATGCGGGCCGGTCAACTCCCGCCTGCGGAAGAAAACGGCGTCTCCTATCTCAAGGTGCCCGTTAAACTGAAACGGGGCGCGGTATGACTACAGCCCACAAAACAACGGCGCTCACTTCCTATTCAGATCTCGCATTTCGTGTTCTGTTTAGCCCGATCTTCATCGTTGGAGGCCTCGGACACTTCTTCCGCAGCGAGGAAATGCTCGAACGCATCAAAGCCTCGCCTTGGCATGACACGGTTCTTCTTTTCGGTGATCCGCTCGTATTGCTCTGGCTCTCCGGCGTCGCGCTTGTAATCGGCGGCCTTTGCATTCTGCTTGGATGGTACACGCGTTTAGCGGCGTTGATGCTGCTCGTTACGCTTATTCCGATCACCGTCTCGATTCATGTCGCGCCGGGCCATATCGGTCCATTTCTAAAGAATGTCGCAATAGCAGGCGGGCTGATCCACTTCTTAGTTCGCGGGCCCGGACGGTTCGCTGTCGATCAAAACTGACAAATCAAATCGGAGAACCCAGAATGATACCCAACATCGGCAATATCGAACGCACAATTCGATTCATCCTCGGAGCGGTTCTTTTCGCTGTTGCCTTCTTTGTACCCATGCACAGCTATCTACAGATAGCGGTTATCGCCTCTGGCGCAATTGCAATTCTGACCGCAGCCATCCGCTTCTGTCCAGCAAGGGCCATACTCGGTTTGAAAACCAGCAAATAGTCCTGAGCGAAGGAAGCGCCAGGAAGACTGCTACGTTTTCCATGGCCGGATGAAGATCGTCGGACTAATCGTCTCGAAGACTATCTTTTATTTCACTCCATACCCTGCATAGGATTCCTCGATCTTGGGGCTGATGGTCTTCGCCGCCTCAATGTCGGCCTTTCCACCTATCTCATCGCCTTTTTTGAGCTTGGCCAATCCGCGGCCGTACAAGGAATGCGCGCTTTTCGGCTGAAGCTTCAGTCGCGCATTGTAGTCATTGATCGCCTCGTCAAACCTGCCGAGACGAAAATAAACGAATCCCCGGCTATCCAAAGTATTGGGTGCATTTGGCACCAGCGACAGAGAATGATCGCAGTCGGAAAGCGCCCTCGGCAAGTCGCGGTTGGCTACCGCGCGTGCCCAGCAACGCGAGTTCCAGTATCCCGCATTCGAAGGATCAAGCCGGATAGCATCGTTGCGATCGGCTATTTCACGATCGAAGTCGCGCTTCCGCTCGTAGACGATGGCGCGATTGTCGAATGCTGTCGCATAGTTCGGCTGCAAACGAATTGCTTCGCTGAAATCAGCGAGCGCGCGGTCGTCGTCGCCTTTGCGCAGATTAACGATGCCCCGATTATTATACGCAAAATGGTATTTCGGATTCAGTTCAATTACGCGCTCGAAATCTGCAAGCGCCCGGTCGTAATCCTTCTTGCTCAGATAGGCCCGGCCACGGTTGTTGATTGCGTTGAACGCCTTTGGATTGATCCTGATTGCCTCGCTTAGATCCTGTATTGCGCGATCGTATTCGGCCATTTCGACAAATTGATAACCCCGGTTCGAGTAAGCATAATAACTATTCGGTTCCATTTTTATCGCTTCAGAGTATTCCGCAACGGCACGATTGCGATCCCCTTTCGCTGTATAAACATCGCCTCGATTAATATAGGCGTCCGCGTATTTCGGATTCAGCTGGATCGCCCGATTGTAGTCTGCAAGGGCCTTGTCGTAGTCCTTCTTGGCCTCATAGCTAAGACCGCGGTAATTATACGTTCGTGTATTATTCGGATTGAGCCGGATTGCCTGATCATAGCTGGCAATCGCTTGCTCATTCTCCCGCAAGTCCGAGTACACATTCCCGCGTGCGATGAAGTGGTCAGGGTCCCGCGGATCTAGCCGAATCGCTTCGTTGATATCGCTGAGCGCCCGCTCGCGTTCACCAATCCGGCGATAAGTTATTCCACGCTTGTAGAATGCGACAGCCAGGTTCCGGTTTGTCTCTCTCCCCGACTGAATCACTGCCGTACAACCACCAATCTGAAGATCGGGTGAAAAGTTGTGATCCATGTTCTCGCAGCGAAGCCAGTCTTCCGATCGCTGCGCGTGAGACGGCCATGCCAAGGTAAGAAATACCGCCGCGCTGAGCAGCTTAATCACGGATCTCAGTACAAGCGTCTTCATGTCCTGCTTTCGCCAACAATGCTCGCGGAAACGGAAACAACGCGAAGTTAAGTTTCAGGCATCAGGTTCGTGCGGGCGTTGATCTGCGTCAACGCGCCCTTCAGCTGGAGCGCCTGCCACACAACCATCCAGATGTTCTGAAAAGAGGGTGTGTGTTTCCGGCTGAGTAGAAATAATGACATTTCGCGGCGGCCGCCTCGTGCTTGCCACCAGCCGACACCCATATTGATTTTTCGCAAAGCTCTCGACGCGGCCATGCGGCACCCTTGATCGATTCACGGAGGAATCGCCATGTCTGCTGCGCCCGGCAACACCAAGAACCGGAATGAAGTCGGCTCATCCGGCCTGCTCTCCTGGCGAGTGCCGGGGCTTGTCGCAGGGATTGCGGCTCTCCTCCTTATCCTTTGGCTGCCAACGCCTGCCGGTCTGCCCGTTGCCGGCAAGGTCATGCTCGCCATTCTCGCCTTCGCGGTTGCGGTCTGGATGACCGAAGCGATGGATTATGCGGTGTCCGCAGTCGTCATCGCAGCCCTCATGGCCATCCTGCTTGGTCTCTCCCCCAACGTCGCATCGCCGAACAACCTGATCGGAACCAGCGCCGCGCTGGGGCTTGCCTTCAGCGGATTCTCGAATACCGCACTCGCGCTCGTTGCAGCCGCGCTTTTTCTGGCGGCGGCCATGACCGCAACAGGCCTCGACAAGCGGATCGCGCTTTTCATTCTCTCCCGCGCCGGCACCGGCACCCGTCAAGTGGTGATCGGCTCGATCATCGTCGGCATCGTGCTCGCCTTCATGGTGCCGTCCACGACCGCCCGCGTATCCTGCATCGTGCCGATCATGATGGGCATCATCGCTGCGTTCGGCGTAAGCAGAAAGAGCGCCTTTGCCGGAATGCTCATGATTACGACGACCCAGACCGCAAGCATCTGGAACGTCGGCATCAAGACCGCTGCCGCGCAGAACATGGTCGCAGTCGGCTTCATCGAGCGGCAACTCAAACACACGGTGACCTGGCTCGACTGGCTGATCGCAGCCGCTCCGTTCGCGATCCTGATGTCGATCGCACTCTATTTCGTGATGATGCTGATGATGCCGCCGGAAGTGCGCGAGGTTTCGGGTGGCCGCGAAGCCATCCGCAAACAGCTGCACGATCTCGGCCCGATCAAGACTTCCGAAGTGAAGTTGCTTGCGATTTCGCTGACGCTGATCGGATTCTGGGCGACGGAAGGCGTGCTGCACAGGTTCGATACCAGCACGACGACCGTGACGGCCATCGCGATCATGCTGTTCCCCGGAATTGGCATCATGGACTGGAAAGATGCCCAAGCGCGCATTCCCTGGGGAACGATCGTCATGTTCGGCATCGGCATCAGCCTCGGAACGGCGTTACTGCAAACCAAAGGTGCGACCTGGCTCGCCGATCTCGTCGTTGCCGAGTTCGGCCTTAAGCAGGCGACCGCGTTCTTCATTCTCGCCGTCATGAGCCTGTTTCTGATCGTCATCCATCTCGGATTTGCAAGCGCGACCGCGCTGGCTTCGACCATGATCCCGATCATCATCGCCGTGTTGCAGGGTGTTGCGACGCCCGGAATCAATATCGTGGGCATGACGCTTCTGCTTCAGTTCGTCGTCAGCTTCGGATTCATCCTGGTCGTCAACGCGCCGCAGAACATGGTCGCTTACGGCACGGACACGTTCTCAGCGCGCGACTTCGTGCGCACCGGGCTTGTGCTCACCGTCATCGCCTTTGTGCTCGTGATGGTGCTTGGCGCGACCTACTGGCGCTGGCTGGGTTACGTCTGAGGCAAGAAGGCGTCCCCGGTCTTTCGTCAGCCGGGGACAAGCCACAGGTTGCTGACGCCAGATGCACTCCAGGCGTCAGTAGATTGATTGCTGCGATTTCAGGATGCCTGCAAAGAGGCTCAACGAATTTCGAACCAGGGATCGCCCTTGGAACGCGGCATCCGCTCCGACGGCGGGGTCTGCGGAACCAGATGCGATGGGCGGTTGTCCGCCTTGGCAGCTTCCGACGAACTGACTTTGAAGGTTTTCAGCAAACGGCCCATCGAAGCGAGCAGCCGGTACTCGGAGAACAGCGCCGCATGTTCCGCCGTAAGCAGCGCGGGCTCGGTCGCAAATGCGTTGTTCTGTGTGTTCAGAAGATCGAGAAGCGAGCGGGAGCCGATCCGGAACTGGTCCTGATAGGATTGCAGTAGTTCCCGGCTCACCTGCGCCTGCCGCGTGAGCGAGTCCCGCTGCCGCGCGAGCCATATGCGGCGATCTCAATATAAAGGTCGCGAAAAGAAATCCCTCAACGCTCGAGTTTATCCGGCAGATCGGCGTCGATCTTCAAAAGGCGCGCCCGACGAAACCGGAATAGGCCGCAGACTTGCGAAACGCTAGTTCCCCGCCACATGCTTGGCGAGACTGCCGAGCGCTTCGACCGCCTTGGCGGCTAGTTGCAATCTCTTCGCTAGCAGCACCGCCCGCTCATGCACTTCCGTCAGGCTTGTCTGCGCGCCTGAAAGCCCGCTCACCAACGCCTCGATCGCTTTGTTCCGCTCGGTGAGTACCTGCGTGTCCATCATCGTGGCAACGCGGTCGAGTTCGCGCAGAATTTCTAGCATCCGTACGCGGTCATCGACCGAACTTGCACGGCTCAGCATGGTGACAACAACTTCTATCGATTGATCAATTTCGCTGCGGAGTTCATCGAAATCGCTCATGCTGGATCCTCTATGCCTACTTGGCGGCGTTCGCAGCAGCGATTACGCCTTCAACGTCCTTGGTGATCGAAATGAAACGAACCAAAGCAAACTCGTCATCCGACTCCTCCGGCGTCGCAAGGCTTTTATGTGCAGCCGCAAGAGCATTCAGCACGCGGCGATAATGAGAAAGAGCGGTCAATTTGGCGTCGATTGTACGTGCTTCAACCACCGCAGCGCGAAACTCGGCGTAGGCCACGCTTCTCGTTACCTTGCCGTCTTCCCGCATCGTATCGAGCACAGCCTTCTTCGCCGCGAGCCATATCTTTAGCTTGCCCCGATTATTCCGCTCGACGGTCTGTATGCTGTTCGTAAGCTCTGCCGCAGCTTTTGCGATCACCGGATCGACCCGCTGCATGATCGCGTAGATCTCGGTCACGTATTCGTGAGAAACCGCAAGCCCGATGCCACGTCCCGCGAGACGGGCGGCAGGACTGATCAACGGGATTGCTGCACCCCCGATCAACGGCGCAAACGCTGTGCCTGCCGCTGTCGCCAGCGTTATGGCAGACGCTTCGAGTTGATCGATGACGCCTTTGTCGGAAGCCTCCGCCAATGCCTTCCCATATCCCGCAATCGCATCGATCAGTTGCCTGCGCGGCAACAAGGCATCCTTTGCGATCGTAGCAAAGTCAGAAGGCGGAAACTTGTAATCTGCACCACCTATGTACCCTACTGCGGATTGTTCGTCGCCAAGACGCTGCGCCAGCTCCAGGTGAGCATCGACAGTACGCTTGAAGATATCGGCAGCGCCTTCGATGGCCTGACCGAATGCTTTTATCTTGGGTTCACTGGGGAGTTGCGTGCATGAAATCGTCTGCAACGCGACAAGCGCGA
>CAZFPR010000001.1:44451-45103 GCA_964521045.1 uncultured Hyphomicrobiales bacterium | reverse complement strand
ACTATTCGGAAGATCATTTCCGGCAGCCGGTTATTAGTCAATCGGTCTGTCGCAGTATTTGTCGCTTGAAACAGTCGATCTCTATTGCGCCGGAGGTTCTAGAGAATTGCAGCTTGCAGTTATCAGATTACCTCCGCTCGTGACTTGTGAAGTAGGAAATTCAGCCGATAACTGAGAGCGGAAGACTCTCTTAAGACGTGCAACGTCAGTCATCGCCCTTCAGCGCACGCATCAAAAATCGTCTCAGTAAAACTCTCACTAAGAAGATGAGATCGCGACACGCACCACAAATCATGCGCCGGGCAACATCGGCTGATATTTCCGTGAGAGAGAACCGTGCATCGCGCGGGCGGCGGCGACCCTGAACAGCCTCGCTCCCGAGACACTGGCTGCCCCTTCGGGCAACTGCGCTAAAGCCAACAGTCAGAAAGTTGTCACGCGGGCGATCCGTATGGGGCCCGCTCCGGGATCAGCCCCTCTCCGGACGTTTCGATAGGCGGGAATCCCAGATTGCCGGGGCGGCACCCGGCCCCTCGATCACGGCCGGAGGCCCTTATTGCGAAGCAAAATCGCAGGTATTTACTTACGGGAGCCTATTTTCCTGAGAATCTGGAATGGGTAGAGTGTCTTGCCAAAGGGCGGGTAATTCCCA
>CAZFPR010000001.1:39779-44441 GCA_964521045.1 uncultured Hyphomicrobiales bacterium | reverse complement strand
GGAGACGGCAATATGAGCGTATTCGGTAGCATTGTTTCCGCGATTTTCGAGAAGGCGAAGGCGGCTGGCTCCGTACTCGCAAGCACCATTTCGGCAGCGGCCAATGCCGCGACCGGCAAAGCGAATCCCATCACTCGCGAGCAAGCCGAGGAGATGATCCAGAAAATCGCCGACAGCACCGGCCGGAACAATTACAACTGGAAGCAGTCGATCGTCGATCTCATGAAGCTGCTCGACATCGACTCGAGCCTCGGATCGCGCAAGCAGCTTGCGCAGGAGCTCGGCTATAAAGGCGCGCTCGACGGCTCAGCCGAGATGAACATCTGGCTGCACAAGCAGGTGATGGCCAAGTTCATGGAAGACGGCGGCAAGGTCGCGGCCAGCCTGAAGGACGGCGCATAAGTTCCGCGCAGGATAATTAGGGGTACCGGAAGCGGCTTTAGCGCAGCGGCCGGCCCGAAACATAAAACCCCGGCCGAACAGCCGGGGTTTTTCGTTGCGGCATTCCTGAAGAAGTATGCGCCTTTGCGATGAGGTTTCGGGTTCGGCAGACTTGCGGGCGACGGCTGAGCTACGAAAAAGCTCGCCAGCGGTTCATGACTACTATTGATGCACCTCAAACTCCCATACCGGATTCACTGGCATCCTTAAATCTGGAGTTATTCATCAGGTGATACTCAGATGAAAAGGCGCACGAATAGCTTAGCGATTTCAGCCGCGCTGGTTTTTCTCTCCGCAATAAACGGAGCGACAGGCCAGCAAATCACGCAGGCACCCAACCAGCAGTCTCCGATTTCCTGCCCCGGTGGATTGGGCGTGGTAGCCTGTCAGGCCGGCCAGTACGGACCAGGCGGGTGTTACAATCCCTCTTATGCATACTGCACGCAGGGCATAATCTGCTCGAACAGCATGCGCGTTTGTCCAAATGGACAGAACTCGACGTGTTACCTGCCACCCTACGGCACCTGCCGATAACCGCGCATTCTACGCCGAGCGCAGTCAGCATTGAGACTCGATTCTGAATCGGATCGACGATGGCATCGCGGTGTCGCCACCGATGTCTTCAACGGCGCCGGCGCTAGCCCGCTTCCGCCGAAGACATCTCGTCCGCATGCCGCGCGAGACTCGCGAAGAACTGATCCGCCAGTTTGTTTGCCACGCCCTGCAACAGGCGGGTGCCCATTTGCGCGATCTTGCCGCCGACCTGCGCCTCGGCTTCATAGGTCAACTCGCAACCGGCGTCATGCTCTGCAAGCACGACTTCCGCGCAGCCTTTGGCAAAACCGGCGACGCCACCCTCGCCTTCGCCGACCAGTTGGAACGAATGTGGCGCGCTCACATCGGCAAAGTGCACGTTTCCCTTGAAGCGCGCGCTGAGCGGCCCGATCTTCAGGCGTACCACTGCCTTGAATTTTCCATCCTCGTCCCGCTCAATTTCCTCACAGCCGGGAATGCATGCTTTCAGCACGTCCGGTTGATTGAGCCACTCCCACACCTGTGCAGGCGACGCCGCGAGCGTAAACTTGCCCTGCATCTTCATTTTTGAACGTCTTTCTATATTTTTCTTGTTTGCGTCAGCAGGTTCTGCGGCTTGCCGGCAATAAACGCTTCGATGTTGTCGACAAGCTGATCGGAAAGTGTCCGCATCGCTTCTTCGCTCGCCCAGGCCATGTGCGGCGTTACGATCAGATTGGGATGGCGCAGCTTTAAAAGCGGATGATCTGCCGGCGGCGGCTCGACAGAAAGAACATCGAGCCCGGCTCCGCCGATCCGGCCGTTCGCGAGGGCATCCGCAAGCGCCTGTTCGTCGATCAGTCCGCCGCGCGCGGTATTGATGATAATCGCGTGGGGCTTCATCCGTCCCAGCGCGCTTGCACCGATCATATTCCTTGTCGCATCGGTCAGCGGGACGTGCAGGGAGATGACGTCGCTCTGCTCTATGATCTCGTCAAGCGCGGCAGTACGAACCCCCGGCTCGTTCACCGGCATCTGATCGTAGGCGATAACGCTCATCTTGAACGCCTTGCCGAGCGCGGCGACAGACCGGCCGAGCGCACCGAAACCAATCAGACCCAGCGTAGAGCCGGCAAGGTCCCGCATCGGGTTCGTAAATACGCAGAATGTCTTCGAGTTCGTCCAGGCGCCGGTTTCCACGCTCTGCCTGTGCCAGTTCAGGCTGCGGCTCAGCGCAAGGATGAATGCGAAGACATGTTCAGGCAACGAATTGACGGCGTAGCCCCTGATATTCGAGACCGCGATTCCAAGATCGTTGCAGGCCTTCAGGTCGATTACGTCGGAGCCTGTGGCTGCGATAGCGATCAGCTTCAGGTCCGGCAGCTGCGCGAGTTCGCTTCTCCGCAGTGGCACTTTATTCAGGATCGCGATCGAAACGCCTTTGAGGCGGCCCAGCGCATCCGCCCGCTCCGTGTACTCGTAGTCCTTCCATTCGTGCGGAAAGCGCGGCGCACGGATCGGTGCGCGAAGACTGCCTCGGTCCAGAAATACGATCCGTTCGGCAGCCATCTCTATCGGCCGCCCGAAATGCTCACATTCGCGCCCACGACATAGGACGCCTCGTCGGACATCAGGTAAAGCACGGTCTGCGCGACTTCTTCGGGCTCGCCGAAGCGACCGATCGGGATCACGGACTTCAGGCGCTCGGCGCGATCCGGCTGCCCCGCCGATGCGTGGATATCGGTATTGATCAGACCGGGCGATACGGCGTTCACGCGAATGCCTTCGCCGATCACTTCGCGCGCCAGCCCGACCGTGAACGAATTCATCGCGCCTTTCGAAGCGGCATACCAGACGTAGTCGCCGGCCATGCCGAGAACAGCCGCCATCGAACTCATGTTGACGATGGTGCCGCCGCGGCCGCCATGCTTCGTCGACATCCTCTTTATCGCTTCGCCGGCCACCAGCATCGCGCCGGTGACGTTGACGTCGATTACTTCTTTCAAGGTCTGCGGGTCGAGAGCATCGACGCGGCTCGGGAAGCCCATGATGCCCGCGTTGTTCACGAGATCGGTCAGGCGGCCGAGTTGCTTGTCGACCTCCTGGAACAGATTGGCGATATCGCGCGGATTTCCCATGTTGCCTTTGACGGCAATGCCGCGGCGGCCTTCCTTATTGATGTCGTCGATGACGGCCTTCGCGGCGGCTTCGTTGCCCGCATAGTTGATCGCGACGTCGTAACCGCGCTTTGCCGCAAGTCTTGCGATAGCCGCTCCGATTCCCCGGCTTGCGCCGGTGACGAGAAGAATTCTGTTCGAAGACATCTAATGGCCCTTCGCCACGCCGAGATGATTGTCGAGCACTTCGGTGTTCCTGGAGAGTTCTTCCGACGTGCCGTGAAAGACAAAGCGCCCCGATGAAATTACATAGATTTCGTCCGCTACAGCGAGCGCAAGTCCGAGATTCTGTTCGACCAGCAGAATTGCGTGCCCTTCGCTGCGAAGCCTGACGAGAATTTCCTGCACCTGCTGCACTAGTTTCGGCGCGAGACCTTCCGAAGGTTCGTCCATCAGGATCGTCGATGGATTGGCCATCAGCGCGCGCCCGATCGCGAGCATCTGTTGCTCGCCGCCGGATAAGGCGCTGCCGAGATTGCCGATGCGGTCGGCGAGTTGCGGAAACTCGTCAAGCACCGCCTTGAGGTTCCATTGTTTGCCGGCACGCGTTGCGCGTTTCTTGCCCTTGGCGAGCTGGCTCGTCGGCAACATCAGATTCTCGCGCACGGTCAGGGATTTGAAGATGCGCCGGCCCTGCGGCACGATCGCAATCCCCTCCTGGGCGATCCCATAGGGAGTGCGGCCGGAAAGCAGTTGGCCTTCAAACTTCACTTCACCGCGGCGCGGCGGTGTAAGACCTGCAATTGAGCGCACCAGCGTCGTCTTGCCCATGCCGTTGCGGCCGAGAATGACGACGATCTTCCCGGGCGCGAGCGAGAGCGAGAGACCGTGCAGCACGTAGCTGTCGCCGTAATAGGTATGGATGTCGCTCACTTCGAGCAACGCTTCAGAGGCGGCCAAAATACACCTCCTTCACGTCGGCGTTTTTCTGCACTTCGTCCGGCAGGCCGTCAAAGATCAGCTTGCCGCGGTGAAGCACGGTCACCTTGTCGGCGAGCGCAAGCGCCACGTCGATGTCGTGTTCGATCATGAGGAGCGTGATTTCGCGGCTTAGATTTGCGACGAGTTTCGAAAAATGCTGCCGCTCGCTCGGCGAAAGCCCGGCACAAGGCTCGTCGAGCAGGAGCACGCGCGGGTTCGAACTGAGCGCGAGCGCAAGTTCGAGCTGGCGGCGCTCGCCGTAAGAAAGATATTTTACTTCCTCGTCTTCCCGGCCCTGTAGGCCGACGCGCTCAAGTGCCGTCTTTGCCTGCTGCAACAGTGCGGCATCCGCGGTCACCGGCCAGAACATGTTCCATTTACGCGAAGTGGTGCCGAGCATGCCGAGCAGGAGATTCTCCATCACCGTCAGATCGGTGCAGACGTTCGAAATCTGGAACGTCCTGCCCATGCCGAGCGCCGTGCGGCCATTTTCCGAAACGCCGGAAATGTTTTTTCCGAACATCATGATGCGCCCGCCGGTCGGCTGGTGCGTACCGGAAATGCAGTGAAACAGCGTCGTCTTGCCCGCGCCGTTCGGCCCAAGCAGCAC
>CAZFPR010000001.1:37434-39769 GCA_964521045.1 uncultured Hyphomicrobiales bacterium | reverse complement strand
CGAAACGGAATCCACCGCCCGCAGACCCGCAAACTGCTTCGACACATTGTCGACCTGGATCGCAACCTCCGTCATGCGCCCTCTCCGCGATTGCCAGAGCGCAACGACTTGATCAGGCCCATTACTCCGTTCGGCGCCCATAGCACCGTTGCAATAAAGATCAGGCCCAGTACCGCCGTGTAATAGTGAAAGAAGCCGCTGACCCAATTGCGCAGGATCAGGATGATGCCCGAGCCGATGAACGGCCCCAGGATGGTGCCTGTGCCGCCGATGATCGCCATCAGGATCGCTTCGACCGAATACGGAAAGCCGGCCGCGACCGGATTCACGAAGCGATTAAAGTAGATGTAGAGCACGCCGGCGAGGCTCGCGTAAAAGCCGGAGATCACGAAGGCGACATAGAGATGCGCGCCGACCCGATAACCGAGACTCCGCATGCGCGTCTCGCTAGACTTTATGCCTCGCAACGCAAGCCCGAACGGCGACGTAGTAAGAATGCGATAGAGGGCGAGCGCGAGCGCAAGTACGATGAGCACAAAATAATAGTAATGCGCCTTGGTGGCGATCTGCATTCCGGCAAGCGTGAGCGGCGGCACGTTGGTCACGCCGTTGTCGCCACCGGTAAAGGACGCCCAGCGATGCGCAACGCCCCACACGATATAGCCGAAAGCGAGCGTGATCAGGATGAAATAAACGCCTCGCGTGCGCACTGCCGACGCGAAGATCGCGGCAAGCAGCGTCCCCGCGCCGAGGCCCGCGAGTGCCGCGGGAATCGTGGTTACACCGTAGCGCGTTTGCAGGATCGCGACCGTATAGGCCGAAACCGCAAAGAATGCCGCATGGCAAAGCGAGAACAATCCTGCATGACCGAGCAACAGGTCGGCGGAAAGCGCGAGCAATCCGAAAATCAGAATTTGCGTGAGCAATCCGACCCAGTACTCGCTCGCAACGCTCGGCACGAGGGCTAGAACGGCGGCAAGCGCGGCGATGCCGATGACACGAATATTCACCGTCAATGCTCCTTGCCGAAGATTCCCGTCGGGCGGAACAGGAGCAGGATCGCCATCGGCCCGAACAGTACGAAGTACGAGAAATCGGGCGCAAGCCAACGGCCGTAGGCATCGAGAAGACCGACGACGATACTTCCGAGCACCGCGCCTTCAAGACTGCCAAGACCGCCGACGATCACGACAACAAGCGCAAGCACGAGAATATCCCACTCCGCTCCGGGATTAAGTGTGAGGAACGCGCCGCCGACAACGCCGGCCACGCCGGCCAGAAACGAGGCCAGCGCCGAAACCAGCACGAACAGAAGATCGATATTGATGCCCATGGCGGTGACCATCTCGCGATCATCGACGCCCGCGCGAACGACCGCGCCGATCTGGGTCTTGTGATAGAGCAGCCATAGCGAAAGCGCTGCAAAGACACCGAAGCCGATCAGCGCAAGGCGCAGCTTGGGATAGTAGATGCCGCCGGGAAGCTCGACCGAACCGCGCAGATACGACGGCAGCTGAATTTTCAGGCTGTCGCCGCCCCAGATCGCAAGGCAAACCTCGCCTACGAAGAATGCGACACCGACGGTAAGCAAAACCTGTGCGAGATGGTTGGAGCCGATCGGGCGAATGAGAAAGCGATCGACGAAAAAGCCGAGAACGACAATCGCGCAACCGCCGACAAGCATCGCAAGCTCGAAGCTTCCGGTCGCGCGCATGACGGTCAGGCCGATGTAGCCGCCGAGCAGATAGTAGACGCCGTACGCCATATTGACGACGCGCATCAAGCCGAACGTCACGGTGAAGCCGCTTGCAAGCAGAAACAGCAGGGCCGCAAGCGATAGTCCGTTGATTGCCTGAAGAACGATAGCGGTCATTTCCGTCGCTTATCTTTTTTATGCCGGGCGGAAATTGAAACCGGGCGGCGCGCGAACGCCGCCCGGCGTCAAACTTGCAGATCAGCGCTTGTAGGGACCGCGCGCCAGAAACTCTTCCGGCTTCCAGGTCCAGAACTGCGAGACCGCTTCGTAGGTCTTGATCGGCTTGTTCATCAGAACATTGCCGAGCACGGGGTGATTCACCTTCTCGACCTTCGAGACGTAAACGTTCTGGATCGGGTTGTCGTAGGCGTCGAGCTTAACGGGGCCACGCGGCGCCTTCACCTCGACCGTGCGCATCGCTTTCAGGAAGCCATCGCGGTCTTCGACATTGCCGTTGATCTTGTCGAGCGCAGTCTTGACCCAGAGACCGGCGGTATAGGCCGATTCAGCGAACCACGACGGGATGCGCTTGTAGAGCTTGTAGTGCTCCTCGACGAAGGCCTTGGGGAGGTGGCTGAT
>CAZFPR010000001.1:27356-37424 GCA_964521045.1 uncultured Hyphomicrobiales bacterium | reverse complement strand
AAGGCCTTGTTCTCCGGCGTGTCGATGCCGGCGACATAGTGCAGCACGTTGCCGATGATGCCTACCGCGCGGTCGTCAAGCTGCGGCAGCACGTCTTCATGCAGCCAATACGACGCGACAATCTTGTGCTTCTTGTCCATGCCGTAGTTGAACCAGTCTTCGAACAGGCGGATGCGATCTGCGCCGACCACGATCGGCACAACCGCGCCGGTGCCGGCCGGAATGCTGTTCACGGTCGTGCTGTAGTCCTTGGTGCCGACCGGGTTCCAGATGATGCGATCGACCTTGCCGCCGAGATCGGTGAAAGTCTTCACCGCGCCGAGCGTCACTTCATGACCGAAGGTGTAGTCCGCGCCGATGAAAGTGACGTTGCGCAGGCCGAGATCCTTGTAGAGATATTCTCCGAGCGGATGCCCGATCTGGCTCGAAGAAACGGCCGTACGGATCACGGTCGGCGTGCGCTTCCACTTAGTGACGTCGTCGGCGCCCGCAGGATCCATCACGAGCGGAACGCCGGTTTCCGCGCTGACCTGCGCGACAGCCGGCCCTTCATGGCCGCAGAGCGGGCCGACGAGCAGATCGACTTTTTCCTGAAGCGCAAGACGGCGCGCCTGCGTAAGCGCCTGATCGGGATTGCAGGTCGTGTCGGCGACCACGATCTCGATCTTCCGGCCGCCGGCCATGTTGTTCACGCTGTTCCAGTACTGGCGGAAGCCATTGACCATCTCGGTACCGGGCGATGCCAGCGGGCCGGTCAGCGGCGCGAGCAAACCGATCTTGATCGGCTTCTTTTCCTGCACCTGAGCCGGCGAAACTCCAACAGCTACGGACAGTGCGAGGACCGCACCGCCAAGCATCAACGCTCGTAAATTCAGCATGTTTACCTCCCCTAGACGCTTGTGCCCGGGTTTTCCCCAGTGCTATGTGATCACAGATCACCGTTTTTGAAACGCAGAGTCAAGCCGGAAACACGAGCACAGCGTATGAATCTTGAGGACCCCGCTCTTTCCGGCATTCATCCTGTTGGCACCGATACGCTCGGAAAGCGCGTCTACAACGAGCTTCGCAACTTCCTGATGGTCGGCGGCGTACAGCCGGGTGAGAAACTTACGCTGCGCCAACTCACCGCAGCATTCGGCACGAGCCTGATGCCCGTGCGCGAAGCGGTGCATCGGCTTGCGGCGGAGGGCGCACTCGAAGTGCTGCCGAACCGCGCGATCCGCGTGCCGAAAATGCCGCGCGCGCGCTTCGACGAACTGATCCAGCTCCGC
Organism: uncultured Hyphomicrobiales bacterium; assembly: GCA_964521045.1. Classification (GTDB taxonomy): domain Bacteria; phylum Pseudomonadota; class Alphaproteobacteria; order Rhizobiales; family Xanthobacteraceae. The sequence continues at coordinate 36,153 of CAZFPR010000001.1, read as the reverse complement.
ATCATGCTCGAAGGTCTTGCGGTCGCGACCGCGGCCGAGAAAATTTCCGATAAAGCCATCGGCCGGCTGGAAGAAACCAACGAAGGCTTTATCGCGGAGATGCGCAAGCCTCCAGAGTCGCAGAAGCCGTTCCTGCTGAACAAGGAATTTCACTTCGCGATCTATCGGGCGGCGGACATGCCCGTACTGCTCAGCATGATCGAGAACATGTGGCTCCAGTTCGGTCCGTTCCTGCACTTTTCGATGGGCGTGAAGGGCCGCATGGCGACCAACAAGTTCGCACCCGACTCGCACCGCCGCATGATTCAATCGATGAAGGAAAGAAACGGAGAAATCGGACGCAAGGCTCTGGAAGACGATATTCGCGGCGCAGTAGAGTTGATCCTGCGCTTCGGCGACATCCCCGAGTGAGTAAGGACCGCGTATGAATTTCACTACCCGCTTTGGCTCCGATGCCGGTGCCCAACGCAGCGAAGACGAACCGCTCGTCACCGGCAAAGGCCAGTTCACCGACGATCTGAACTTTCCCGGCCAGGCTTATGCCGCCTTTCTTAGCGCGCCGGTCGGACACGCGAGAATGAACGGCATCGACACCGCGGAGGCTCAGGCAATGCCCGGGCTGATCAGCATCTTCACCGGCGCCGATCTCGTTGCCGACGGCCTCGGCGCCATTCCGCCGGTTGCGATCGGCATGGGACGCGACGGCAAACCGATGGTCGCTGCCGCAATGCCTCCCCTCGCTCACGATCGTATCCGTTACGTCGGCGAACCGATTGCCATCGTAGTCGCCGAAACCCTGCGCCAGGCCATGGACGCCGCAGAGAAGATCGACATCGACTACGAAATGCTGCCGAGCGCCTCGCATGTGAGCGAAGCCATGGCCGCAGGCGCCGAGCTGCTCCATGCGAACGCAGCAGGCAATCTCGCGATGGATTGGACGGACGGCGACGCGAAAGCGGTCGAGGCCGCCTTTGCACAGGCCGCCCATATCGAAAAAGTGAAGCTCGAAGACACGCGTGTCGCGGCAGTTGCGATGGAGCCGCGCGCCGCAGTCGGACAATGGGACGCAAAGGGCGAGAAATACACGCTTACGGCAACCACGCAGGGCGTCGCCGTTGTACGTAAGCTGCTCGCCGAGGGCGTATTCAAGGTACCGCTCGAAAAACTTCGCGTGCTGACGCCGGATGTCGGCGGCGGCTTCGGCATGAAGGCGCAGACCTATCCCGAGTATGCAGCGGTGCTCTACGCGGCACGCAAGACCGGGCGTCCCGTGAAATGGCGCGCAATGCGCATGGAAAGTTTTCTTGCCGACTCCGCAGGCCGCGACGGCGTTCTTGAAGGCGACATGGCCTTCGACAAGAACGGCAAGATCCTGGCGTTCCGCGTTCGAAATGCGGTCGGCCTCGGTGCCTATACGACCCAATACGCCGCGATCTTCTCCACCATGAATACGAAAAACTGCCTCTCCAGCGTCTATCGCATTCCGGCGATCGCGATCGACGTGAAGATGGTCTTCACGAACGCGGCTCCGCTTGGGCCTTACCGTGGCGCAGGCCGCCCGGAAGCGATCTACCTGATCGAGAGTCTTCTCGACAACGCCGCGCGAAAAATGAAGATCGGCCGTACCGAAATCCGCCGCAGGAACTTCATTCCGCCGGATGCGATGCCCTACAAGACCCCGAACGGCCCGATCTACGACAGCGGCGAATTCGAAAAGTGCATGGACAAGGCGCTTGCGCTTTCGGACTGGAACGGCTTCGAAAAGCGCCGCGAGCAATCCCGCGCACAGGGCTAGCTTCGCGGCATCGGCATCTGCTGCTTTCTCGAAGTTGCCGGCGGTATTTTGAATGAGAAGGCAGACTTGCGCTTCGAGGCGGACGGCTCTGCCGCGATCCGTCTCGGCGTGCAGGCGATGGGGCAAGGCCATCTTTCGACCCTGCCCCGCGTGGTCGCGAGCAGGCTCGGCATCGACATCTCGAAAGTAAAGCTGATCGAAGGCGACAGCGATGAGGTGCCGGACGGCACGCCGTCCGTAGCTTCGCGTTCGCTGATGATGGCAGGCAGCGCGTCTGCAATTGCCTGTGACGACGCCATCGCAAAAGGCCGTAAGCTGGCGGCACAGATGTTCGGCGTCGGCGAAGAAAAGATCGAATACAAGGACGGCGATTTCCGCGTGCCGCAGACCAATCACGTGATCTCGCTGCTCGATCTCGCGCGGCGCTCACCAAGCGGGGCGATCTTGCCGCCTTCCGAGAGAAGTCCGCTGAACTCTCTATCCGAATTCACGTCGCCGCAGATGTCGTTTCCGAACGGCTGCCATGTCTGCGAGGTCGAGATCGATCAAGATACCGGTGTCGTCACCGTTGTGCGCTATGCCGCGGTCGATGACGTCGGCAACATCATCCACGAAACCATCGTCGACGGGCAGGTCCATGGCGGCATCGCGCAAGGGCTCGGCCAGGTGCTCGGCGAGCACCTCCAGTACAACGACGGTCAGCTGATCAATGCGTCGCTCATGGATTATTTCGTGCCGCGCGCGGACAGCATGCCGATGTTTGCGACCGGTCATCACAGCGTGGCCTGCACCACCAATCCGATCGGGGTCAAAGGTGCCGGTGAATCAGGCGTTGCCGGTTCGCTGCCTTCCGGCATCGCGGCCGTGATCGACGCCCTCTCGGTCTATGGCGTCGAACACTTCGACCTTCCCGCCTCGCCTTCGCGCGTCTGGGCGGTCATCAACGAGAAGCGGCCATAACGCCGCATTCATTCAGTTCCGGAGAAATTCCATGGCGGCTTCCAGAAAAGTCATCGTGACCTGTGCGGTCACCGGCGCAATTCACACGCCTTCGATGTCGCCGCATCTTCCGATCACGCCGGATGAGATCGTGGCCGAAGCGGTGGCGGCGGCCGAAGCAGGTGCTGCCATCCTTCATCTGCATGCACGCAACCCGGAGAACGGTCGCCCGGACCAGACACCGGAAGCGTTCGTGCGCTTTCTACCGCGCATCAAGCAGCAGACCAACGCTGCGATCAACATCACGACCGGTGGCAGCCCCTACATGAAGGTAGAGGAGCGCGTGCTGCCTGCCGCGACCTTCAAGCCGGAAGTCGCTTCGCTCAACATGGGATCGATCAACTTCGCGCTGTTTCAACTGCTCGACAAGTACAAGGACTTCAAGTTCGAGTGGGAGCGCGAGCATCTCGAGAATTCGCGCGATCTCGTGTTTCGAAACTCCTTCAAGGATATCGAATACATTCTGAAGACCTGCTACGACAACGGCACGCGCTTCGAGTTCGAGTGCTACGACATCGCACACCTCTATAACCTGAAGCACTTCTTCGATCGCGGCCTCGTCAAGCCGCCGCTTTTCATTCAGTCGGTCTTCGGCCTGCTGGGCGGCATCGGCCCGCATCCGGAAGACGTCATGCATATGAAGCGGACGGCAGACCGGCTGTTCGGCGACAACTATCGCTGGTCGGTGCTCGGCGCCGGACGAAACCAGTTTCCGATTGCGGCACAGGCTGTCGCCATGGGCGGCAACGTGCGCGTCGGCCTCGAGGATTCGCTCTGGGCGGGCGCCGGAAAACTCGCAAAATCCAACGCCGATCAGGTTCGCATGGTCCGCCAGATGATCGAGGGTCTCGGCCTGGAACTCGCCACACCAGACGAAGCCCGCGAAATTCTTTCACTCAAGGGCGCCGACAAGACCGCGATCTGAGCCGATAGCGGCCGCAAGTCTGGGCGGCCTTGTTTGAAAGGTTTGCCGGAATGACCAAGCCAGCCGGATGAACTACACTCTGGGCGGAAATCAAGTACTGCACCGCAAACGAACAATGCCGTTCCAGCTTATTCTTACACAGGCGCGACCATGGAGCGCAGACTTTCGCTGGTGACCGGCGCTAACGGTCACGTTGGCTATAACATCGTTCGTATGCTGGCGAGTAACGGCAACCTCGTTCGCGCGACAGTGCGCGACGCCAACAATTCCGCCACTGCCGGGCCGCTCAGGCAACTGCCGGGCGTCGAGGTAGTGAGTTTAGACATCAGGGATCGCGATAAATTTCGCGAGGCTGCAAAGGGTGTCGATAAGCTTTTCCATGTCGCCGCCACTTACAAAATCTATGCTGGTGGCAAAGCCGGCGAAGAGGAGATGGTTCGGGACAGCGTGGATGGCGCAAGCGCAGCGATAGAAGCTGCCGCGGACTGCGGCGTTAGAAAGGTTGTTTTGACTTCCTCGATTGTCACCTTGCCCTACGTTAAGCCAGGCGAAGCGATGCCCACGGAAGACGATTGGCGGGACGACCTTTCGGTACCCTATCTCCGGGCTAAAACTCTCGGCGAGCGTGAAGCATGGCGGCTTGCGGCTGAGCGCAATGTTACACTCGTCACCATACTGCCGGGCTTTGTTCTTGGACCGCCCTTCTTGCGGCGCACGGCATCGCTGGACATTATTTACGGCATGATGCTCGGCATTTTTCAGTTCGGCGCGCTTGACGTTTATCTTCCCATGCCTGTCGATGTGCGGGATGTCGCGCGAGCCCATATTCTGGCGGCAACCCGCGATTGCCATGGAAGATTCATTGTCACGAACGACAGTACGTACAGTTATTTCGAGTTATCGCGGATTATGCATTCGATCGATCCGGCGATAAGGCGGGCACCTTTTATCCTGCCAAATGCGGCCGCACACGCGGTGAACATCTTCGATTGGCTGAACGAGAAGGTGCTTGGCGCGCCGCGCGTCTATACCAAGGAACTCGCGCTGCAATCGCTTGGCCGTCAGAACATAGGCTCCAACAAACGTGCCAGGACCGAGTTGGGCTGGACTCCCGAAATTCCCTTTGAACAATCGTTGCGGGAAACTATGGCGGCGTTGAAGAAATTTGCCGCCGAACAAGCTTAGAATTATTGGCGGCCCCGGCAGGAATCGAACCTGGGCCAACAGCTTAGTAGTTGTTGGAATAGCCAACAATTTCAACAGCCATACCGAAAAGACCAATCGCTCAGTAGCTTTGTACAGTCGGCTGAGATTTCGATTTATCGAAATGAAATGCTTTAAAGAAAACTCGCGCGGGACTCTCCAATAGGCTGGCTTCTTCTAGCCGATCATTCTTTCTCGTGCTTTGCCCGATCACTGCGCGTCTGTAGAACTCCGCCTTTTCTATTCTGCCAATGAGTGCGCAGCTTGCCGACTATGCCTGTCGGGAAAAAGTAGACGCTCAGCACAAATAGGATTCCAAGCCAGAGCAGCCATCGGTCTGCGGAGAGAATCAACGGCGCGAAAGGGATTCCGGCAGCCGCTGTTCCAAGCTTTCCGAACACCGCCGGCAGATAATTCTCCGCAATGATCATGAGCACCGATCCAATGACCGCACCGTACAGCGTGCCCATGCCGCCGATCACCACCATCAAAAGCACGTCGATCATGATTGTAAACGACAGTGTCGTGTCCGGACCGGTGTAGCGGAGCCAAAGCGCGAGCAGAACGCCTGCGACTGCTGCAATGAGCGCAGATACCACGCTCGCGATCGAGCGGTATATAACCACTGGATAACCCAGCGCCTCGGCACGGAACTCATTTTCCCGGATCGCCTGCAACACACTGCCGAACGGCGAGTTCACGATCCGCAGCAAGAGCAGAAAGCCGGCGAGCACGACGAAGAACAGAATGTAGTACGTTACGATACGCCCATTCATCACCGTACCGAACACCGGTTGCTCCAGCAGACGGAACGATGGGCGAAGACTCTCCGGCACGCTATAGTTCAGCCCGTCCTCGCCGCCGGTGAACCCGGAAAGCTGCGATGCGAGCACGAGAAATGCGGTTGCCACAGCAAGCGTGATCATCGCAAAGAAGATCGCACGTACGCGCAGTGAGAAGAGCCCGATGACGAGTGCGAGCAGTCCTGCGACAACGATCGCGGCGACGATGCCGATCGCCAGCGCAGTCCACGAAGGCCCAAGCCGCGATAGCGCTATAGCGGCGCCGTAGCCGCCGATACCGAAGAACATCGTGTGCGCGAAGGACACGATGCCGGTATATCCGAGCAGCAGATCGTAAGACGCAACCAGTAGAATGAAGACGCAGATCTTTGCCGCGACATTGAGCGGCTGAGCGCCGGTAAAAAGAAACGGCGCAAAAGCCAGCACACCTAGAATAAGAAGCAGCGCTGCCGTCAGAACGGGCGAACGCGGGCCATCGCCGGAGATTACGCGAGAAAGCATGGCGGCCTCAGACCTTTACCACGGGATAAAGCCCCTGCGGCCGCCACATCAGCACGACCAGCATCAATGCGATATTCGATATGAGCGCGATCTTCGGCTCAAGAAACGCCGTATAGTTCGCGACCAGCGCCACCAGCATCGAACCGATCATACAGCCACCAATGGAACCGAGCCCGCCTATGATGACGACGATGAAAATGAGAACCAGAACCTGTAGCCCCATCCCGATCGTTAGCGTCTGCTGGTAGAAGCCCCACATCACCCCGCCGAGACCGGCGAGCGCCGAGCCCGCAACAAACACGCCAACAAAAATCCTGCGGATGCGATAACCGAGCGCCTCGACCATTTCCGGATTCTCGACGCCGGCCCGCACAAGCAGACCGATACGCGTTCGGTTGAGCACGAGCATCATGGCGGCAAACACGGCGACGCCCACCACGACCGCGATCAGCCGGTAGCGCTCCACAATCGTATCGGGCCCGATCGAAAGGCCGCCGCGGAAATTATGCGGCAAGGCGATTGTGATCGGGCTGCCGCCGAAGAACACGTGGAGCAGTTGCTCGATGACGATCAGACCGCCCATCGTGACGAGGATCTGCTTCAGGTGCTGGCGATAGACCGGGCGAATGATCACGCGCTCGAACAAGAGGCCAAATAGGCCAGAAGCTGCCATGGCGACGAGAATGCAAAGGATCAGCACTCCGATGTTGAGCATGAGCGACGGCGAGTCCACCCACCCCATCAGCGGCCGCAGAACAAGCAGGCTCATATAGGCGCCGACGGAAATGAAAACACCGTGTCCGAAGTTGATTACGTCCATCAGACCGAACACGAGGGTAAGGCCCGACGCCATAATGAAAATGATCATGCCCATCGCGAGGGCTGCGACAGTGAGCGTGACCCAGGTTGAAACGCTGCCGATCAGCGGAAGCGCGATCAATGCGACCGCGAAAGTCAACAGGATAGGCAACCAGTCGATCGGCGGCGATGCTACGACTCCCTCATCGCGCTGTGCGGTTCCGTCGCTCATTTGTGTACTTCCATGTGAAGGCCAAGCAAACGGTGCTGGAGCGCATGATCGGCGGCGAGCTCGGCCATCGCACCGCGATGCACGATGCGTCCGTCGTCCATCACCGCGACCGAGTCCCCGAGCATCTTCGCGGCCATGAAGTTCTGCTCAACCAGCAGGACGGTGGTGCCCGCGTTCTTCACCTCGCGGAACGCCTTGATCATGTTCGCGACGATCGCGGGCGCCAATCCTTTGGTCGGTTCATCGACGAGAATCAGATCGCGCGGCTCGATCAGTGCGCGCGAAATCGCGAGCATCTGCTTCTGTCCGCCGGAAAGCGTTCCCGCTGCCAATCCAAAGAAGCGCTGCATGGCGGGGAACAGCGAAAAAATCCATTCGAGCCGTGTGTCGTCGATCTTGCCCGAGCGCGCAGCAAGAATGAGGTTTTCGCGCACCGTAAGACCTGAAAACACACTCATGTTTTCGGGGACGTAAGCGATACCGGAGGACGCGATCTCGGGCGTCGGACGAGCCGCCAGGTCCTGGCCTGCGAACCGGATATTTCCTCGCGACGCTTTCCAGAGCCCCATGATAGTACGCAGCGTCGTCGTCTTACCCGCGCCGTTGCGGCCGAGAAGTACGGTGAAGCTACCGCGCGGAACAGCAAAGTCCACGCCCTGTAGAATGTGATAGCGCCCGATGTGCGTGTGCACGCCTTCCAGCGTCAGCAGCGGCTCAGACATCCTCGAACTCCTGTCCGAGATAGGCCTCGCGAACGATCGCGGAGGCCATGACTTCCGCCGGCTCTCCGTCGGCGACAAGTACGCCGTTGTGCAGGACGATGATACGGCCAGCGAGTGAGCGCACCACATCGAGTTTGTGTTCGACGAGCAGGATGGTCTTGGAGGCGTCGCGCTGTAACTCGCCGATGATTTCGAGCACGTTCGGAACCTCGTCCACCGACATGCCGGCGGTCGGCTCGTCGAACATGAAGACATCGGGTCCTAGCGCAATCAGGAGTGCGATCTCGAGCTTGCGCTGGTCGCCGTGCGGCAAAGCTCCGGCAACCGTCTCCCGCTTATCGGCAAGCCGCATCCGTTCCAGAATGACACCGGCCGCGTGCATTACGTCGCGCCGGTCGGTCCACAGCGTGAGCAGGCTCAGTCCCGTCCCCATGCGCGCCTGCACCGCGAGCCGGATGTTCTCGAACACGGAGAGGTTGGGAAACAGGTTGGTAAGCTGAAACGCGCGCCCCAGCCCATGTTGCGTCCGCGCGGACGCAGGCAAGCGCGTAACGTCCTTGCCGCGCACGAGCACTTTTCCGGCGCTCGCCGCAAGTTGCCCGGAGATCAGATTAAAATACGTCGTTTTTCCTGCGCCGTTCGGGCCGACAATCGCCGTCAGCGTGCCGGGCTGAAACGCGCATGTGACTTTGTTCACCGCCACATGCCCGCCGAAGCGGATGGTGAGGTCTTGCGTTTCCAGAACCGGAGCCGTGGCGTCCATCGTCTTCTCACAACAGGGGCGAAGCGGGATGACCGCTTCGCCCCGTTAGCGTGTCG
>CAZFPR010000001.1:16310-27346 GCA_964521045.1 uncultured Hyphomicrobiales bacterium | reverse complement strand
AGCGATTAACGCTTGTTGGTTACGGGGATCGGGAGTTCAGACGCCGGAATGACCCGCACCAGATCGAGCAAGTCGTTGCCGGTCGCGTTCGCCTTGACCCTAAACTGATACATCTCCTGCACCGCCTGATGATCTTCCTTGCGGAAGGTCATCGTACCTTTCGGCGTTTCGAAGCTCAGTCCTTCCATCGCGGAAATCAGCTTTTCCGTGTCGGTCGATTTCGCAGCCTTCACCGCCGCGAGCACGGCAGACGCGGCCGCGAAACCGCCGGCGGTGAAGAAATCCGGCGGCGAGTTGAAGCGCTTCTGGTGTTCCGCGACGAGCCACTTGTTCATGTCGTTCTGCGGGAAGCCCCAGTAGTAGTAGATCGCGCCTTCCATGCCCGGATAGTCCTTATAGAGCTGCATCACGGGCAGGATATTGCCGCCCGGCATCAGCTCGATGTTGTAACGGCCGGGATTAAGTGCTGCGATCTTCGGCAGCGGATGCGGACCGGCCCAGATGATCGAGATAAACTTGCGGCCGGGTTTGTCCTTCAGCGCGTCGAACAGGCGTTGCGCGTAGGCGGTGAAGTCGGTCGTGTTCTGCGGCGCATATTCCTCTGCAACGACCTTTACGTTGGGGCGTATCGCGCCCAGCGCCGTCTTCAACGCAGCAACGCCGTCCTTGCCGAAGGCATAGTCCTGCGCGAGCGTGGCGACATAAACCTCGCCCTCTTTCGGGAATGCCGCCGCAGCAGCATATGCATCCTGCGTCGAGTTGCGGCCAGTGCGGAAGATGTAGCGGTTCCACCGCGCACCCGTGATAACATCGGCGACTGCGGGTTCGACGAGCAGCACTTTCTTGTAGTCCTGCGCGATCTGTAGCATCGCAAGTGCCGCCGCCGATGACGTCGTACCGACGGCGATATCGACCTTCTCGTCGGCATAAGCCTGCTCGAGCAACGAGCGGGCGAGATCGGGCTTCAGCTGGTCGTCCTTCACGGAAACGACGATCTTGCGCCCTTCCCACATCATCGTGCCTTTGGTCAGATATTCGAGGCCCAGCATGAAGCCGGCCTCGGTCTGCTTGGCGTAAGCCTCGAGCGCACCAGTCTTACCGGCGATCAGCGCGATCTTGAGATCCGGCGCCTGCGCCTGCGCCGGCCCCGCGAAAACGAACGCTGCGGCGGCAAGCGAAAGTACGGCGCGCAGCTGACCGGCCCGGCGGAACTGCCCTTTCATGAAAACCTCCCCAAATTGGCTATCAACATGACAGTTGATTCATGTATCATGTTGTTTGTTATGCTTGGCGTAAAGGGTATCCAGCAAGAAAAATACCGTCAAGATGGCTTTTCTAATGGTTCTCGACCCGGCCTGAAACTAGAAATATGACAGTATAATCATGTCCAATTCCGAACCCTCACCCGCCGGCCTCGCCCCCAAAACCAACCGGGGCGAGCTGACCCGGCAGAAGATTCTGGACGCTGCCGAACGGGAGATCGGGCAAAAAGGCTTTGCCGAAGCCTCCGTGAGCGCAATCACGGCCGAGGCCGCCGTCGCACAGGGTACTTTCTATCTGTACTTCCGCAACAAGGAGGATGTGCTGCGCGAACTCGTGCTGCGCATGGGCCGCCGCTTGCGGCGTCACCTGACGCTCGCGATCGCCGACGCCGGTTCGCGGCTCGAAGCGGAACGCGCAGGCCTTCTCGCCTTTCTCGAATTCGCGCGCGCCAACCCGAACCTCTATCGGGTGGTCGAGGAATCCCAATTCGTCGATCCTTCGGTGTATCGCCGATACTACGACGATTTCGCGCGGAACTATCGCTCGGCGCTCATTGCCGCAGAAGGCAGCGGCGAAATACGCCCGGGCAATGCCGATGTCCGCGCCTGGGCGCTGATGGGCCTCGCGGTCATGCTCGGCCATCGCTACGGCATCTGGGAGTCGTCGGTGCCACTGAAGCCGATCGCAGATGCCGCCTTCGATATGATCGCTGTCGGGCTGGAGCGGCACGATGACCACTGAGCCGCTGGTCCTTCTGACGATTTCAGACGGCGTCGCGCACCTCACGCTCAATCGTCCGCGGCGGCACAACAGCCTCGTTCCCGGACTGGTCACGCAGTTGAATGCCGCTTTAGCCGAAGTGCGCAGACACGATCTCACCGCGCTGGTGCTCGCGGGCGCGGGAAAGAGCTTCTCCACCGGCGGCGACGTCGCGGCCTTCCATGCCGTGCCGCGTGGACAACGCCGCGCCTACGCCAAAACCCTCGTCGGCGGACTGCATACCGCCATTCTTACGCTGATTGAAATGCCGATGCCCGTAATTGCGCGCGTGCACGGGCCTATAACCGGAGGCTCGCTCGGTCTCGTGCTTGCCGCCGATCTCGTTGCTATGTCCTCCTCGGCCTTCATCGCTCCATACTATGTAGACGTCGGCTTCTCGCCCGATGGCGGGTGGACCGCGATGCTTCCGGAACGGATCGGCGTCGCGCGGGCGCGCGAGATTCAGATCCTCAATCGCCATGTCAGCGCCGATTCCGCGGTCGCCTACGGGATTGCAACCGAAGCCGTCGCTCCGGAACAGATCGATCACGTCATCGCCGGCTGGATCGGTACACTGCGCGGAAAATCTCGTGGCAGCCTTCGCGCGACACGCGAACTCCTGATGCCGCCCGAGCGGCGAAGCGCGATTGCCGACAAGCTTCGGCAGGAATTCGAGCGCTTCGTGCACACGATCGAGAGCGAGGAAGCCGAGGCAGGCATGGCTAAATTCCTGGCGGTTGCCTGATGCAGCAGGTCCCCGACTTCGCCCGCAAGCGCGCCGAGCTTTCCCCCGCGGCAATCGCCTTTCACGAAACCGCGACCAGACGGCAGATCGATTTTGCCACGTTCGATGATCGCGCCGAGCGTTGCGCCACAGTCTTGCGCAAACTCGGCATCGCACCCGGCGAGCGTGTTGCCATCCTCTGCCAGAACAGCGCGACCTTCTTTGAAATCCTGTTCGGCTGCGCGAAGGCAGGCGTCATTTTAGTACCGTTGAACTGGCGCCAGACGACAGCGGAATTTGCGCCGATCATGGCGGACTGCGCGGCGAGACTTCTGTTTCACGATCACGAAAACGCTACGCTCGCGAACAGCCTCAATGAGGCTTCCGGTCTTCGCGCCATTCCTTTCTCTGTCTACGAAGCGATGATCGAGGAAACCGCAGTATCCAGGACGGCATCCTCCTCGTGGCCAGCCGAGCGTATCTGGTACCTGCTCTACACCTCCGGCACGACCGGCAAACCGAAAGCCGTGATCCAGACCTTCGGCATGGCGCTCGCAAACTACGTCAACATCCAGCAGGCGACGTCGATGGCCGCGACCGACAGCACGTTGAATTTTCTGCCGCTCTTTCACACCGCCGGTATCAATCTGCATGCGCTGCCGGTATTCATCGCCGGCGGCACCAGTCACATCCTTCCGAAGTTCGAAATCGACGAAGCGTTGCAGCTGATCGCAGGCGGCATGATTACGCTGTTCTTCGGCGTGCCCGCGATCTATCAGGCGTTCAGCCTGCATCCGTCGTTCGAGCGCACGAACTTCTCAAGCGTTCGTCACTGGGGATGCGGTGGTGCACCGCTTCCGGAAAACCTGATCCGCGAATTTCTCGCGAAGGGCGTACGCGTATGCAACGGCATGGGCATGACCGAAACGGGACCCACGGTGTTCCTGATGGACCCGGCGCGCGCGCCCGAAAAGATCGGCTCGGTCGGCAAGCCGCAAGTGCTGACAGAAGTGCGATTGGTAGACGCCGATGGCCGCGACGTTGCGGACGGCGAGCGTGGCGAACTGCTGTTCCGGGGACCCAACATCACGCCCGGCTACTTCGGAAATCCGGAAGCGACTGCGAACGCAATCGACAGCGAGGGATGGCTGCGTTCCGGCGATGTCGGCCGTAAGGACGCAGACGGCTACTACTACGTCGTCGATCGCATCAAGGACATGTACATCTCAGGCGGCGAGAACGTGTACCCGGCTGAGGTCGAAGCCGTACTCGTAAGTCACCCCGACGTGCTCGATGTCGCGGTGCTCGGCGTAGCGGACGCGAAGTGGGGCGAAACCGGCCACGCCTTCGTGTGCATGCGGCCCGGAAAGTCCATCCCGCCGGCCGATCTTCGCGCCTACGCGCGCGAGCGGCTCGCAACCTACAAGGTGCCGAGCCACATCTCCGTACTCGAAGAGTTTCCGCGCACCGCCGCCGGAAAGGTGCAGAAGCACATTCTCCGCGCGCGTACGCAGGAGAAGAAAACATGACCGAACACCCTATCATCAGCGAAGTACACACTCCGTCGCAGACGGATTTCGACCGCTTCGCCCGCATCAGCGGCGACGACAACCCGATCCATGTCGATCCGGCCTTCGCCGCGCGCACGCGTTTTGGCCGTACGGTCGCCCACGGCATGTTTCTATCTTCGATCCTGTGGAGCGTGATCCGCCGGCATCTGCCGCAGACCGGGCTTCAACTCACGCAGGAGTTGAAGTTTCCAAACCCGGCCTTCGCAGGCGAAGCGTTGCGCTTTACAGCGCGCGTCGAGAACATCCCGGCGGATCGTGTCGCGCTCGCGTTCACGGTCATACGAGTCACCGACAGCACCGTAACCTGCGAAGGCAATACCGAATTCGAAATCAGGAACGAACGCTCATGAAGGTCGGCGACAAAGCGAGCGTCACGCGGAGCTTCGATCAAGAATTACTTGCGGAGTTCTTCGGGCTCGCGCGCAACGCGCCGCCTGTCTCCTACGTTCCCGAGCCGCTGATCAGCGGCCTGATTTCATACCTGCTCGGCGTCAAGCTACCGGGATCGGGAACGAATTATCTCAAGCAGGAGACAAAATTTCTTGCGGTCGCGCGTCCCGGCGAGCCGGTCACCGCGACGGTCGAGATCACGCGGCTCCGTCCCGACAAACACCTTTGCGACCTTTCCACCACCTGTACCGACGCCGGCGGCAGATTGCTCTGTACAGGCCGCGCGCTGGTGCTCGTCAAGGACGTCGCCGCACCCGTCGAGGGATAGCGGGTGAATGGATTCAGACATATAACCGAAGCTGGCGAAGGTCCGCCGCTGCTTCTGCTGCACGGATGGTCGGCGCATGGTGGCTTCTTCGCACCGCAGATGGAGCTTTCGAAGCTCGGCCATCGTATCATTGTGCCGGATCTGCCCGGACACGGCCGCGACCGCCGCTCGCATGCGGATCTGCGCATTGCCGATTTGAGCGAAGCGCTGGACATTTTCCTGACCGCGCGCGAACTGCACGATGTAACACTGCTCGGATGGTCGATGGGAACGACGGTCGCATTCGATTACATTGCGAAACGCGGAACACATCGCATCACCTCTCTCGTTGTGGTCGATATGTCCGCGCGCATCGTCAACGACGCGCAGTGGCAGCTTGGTCTGACGAGCGGGCTCGACGCGCGTGGCGCGGAGATCGCAGCCGAAGCCATGGCGCGCGACTGGCCCCGTTATGCCCGCCGCATCGCGCCGAGCCTGTTCGCGCCGGAGCTGCCGCCTGATCACAAGCTGCTTGCCTTCGCGCACGAAAACATCGCAGCCAATGATGGCGGAACGCTTGCGAGTCTATGGCGTTCGCTCGCCGCGGCCGATCACCGCGCGACGCTCGGATCAATTACGATCCCGACGCTGGTGATCGCGGGCGAGCGGAGCAGGCTTTACCGCCCTGATGTGACGCAATGGCTCGCGTCACACATTCCCGGCAGCCGCCATGTCGTTATCCCTGCCGCCGGTCACACTCCGCAAATGGAGCAGCCGGACGCCTTCAATGCCGCGCTCGCAGCGTTCCTTACCTGAATACGCTTCGACTACGTCCCTTCGCATATCGCTTCAATTTACCGGAAAGATGTCAGACGTAGGATGGGGGCAAATAGCAAGGCCCCGCAACACCATCCAACTCTTCAAGTTCGTCTTCGTCGATATCTAGGCCAAGGCCAAATCCCGCAGGAGGCTCCATGCTGGAGCCGACAAGTTCGATTGGATTTTTTGCGAGGCGATCTCGAAACGGATTGACCGGCGCAAGGTCCGCTTCGTGAACAAGACCATTCGGTATGGCTGCCAGAAGATGAAGATTGGCTGCGGCGCTGAGCACGCTTTGACTGGTGTGCGGCGCCACCATGACATGATACGCGGCCGCCATATCCGCAATCTTCTTCACCTCGGTGATGCCGCCTGCTTTCGTGCAGTCCGCTTGTACGATGTCGATGGCGCCCGCGCGTAGCAATTCGCGGAATGCCTGCTTTGTGAAGTGGTTCTCGCCGGCCGCGAGCGGGGTCGATGTGTAGCGGCGCATCGCTTTGTAACCGTCGATATTGTCCGGCGTAAAAGGTTCTTCCAGCCACCAGACGTTATATTTTTCGCAGTACCGCGCGACAGCCTGCACATCGAGGATCGAATAGCGCGTGGCGGCGTCGACGGCGATTTTCAAGCCGTCGCCGAAGACTTTACGAATGTGCCCCACCCGCTCCGCATCGACGCGTGCATCCTGCCCGACTCGCAGCTTGATCGCCTTATATCCCCGATCGACGTATTGTTTTACTTCCTGCTCGAGCGATGCCAGCGGCTGAAAGCCGAGTGACAGTCCGCCAGCGTAGGCCTCGGACGCTTTCCGTTTGCCGCCTAGCAGCGCGCATACCGGCTGCTTCAGAAGTTTCCCTGCAATGTCGAAGAGCGCGATGTCGATACCGCTCGCAGCAATAACCGCCGCCGTTCCGGTGCCGTGCGTCTGTATCTGAGAGCGGTAGATCCGGTCATAGACGCCTTCGCGGTCGAGACAGTCCATACCAATCAACAGAGGCGCAAGGCTGTGATTGACGATCTCGGAAATCGCGGTCGGAGCCATCGCATGATGCGCCTCCCCGTAACCCGTTGTCCCGTCATCGGCGACGATCTTCACCATAACGAGATCGCGCTTCACGTTCCTGCCGACGCCGAAGTTCAACGCGGTCTTGTCAAACACGTAGGAAAAGACCGTGGCCGTTACTTTCGAAATTCGCATACGCAGACCTTCTTATCGGTACACGAGATCGCGCAAAAGCAACGACACCGCGGGAACATAGGTGACAATCATCAGACACACCAAAACGGTGATCACGAACGGCAACAAGTAGCGCACGATTTGAAGTACGGAGACGTTTGCAACCTGACATGCCGCGAAAAGATTTACGCCGAAAGGTGGCGTCACCATTCCGAGAGCCAGGTTCACAATGATGACGACGCCGAAGTGGATCGGATCGATTCCGAAGTTCACCGCCACTGGCGTCAACAGTGGACCCAACACCAGTATTGCAGCGCCAGTCTCGATGAACATTCCCACAATGAAGAGCGCGACATTCACGCTAAAAAGGTAAGCGGCCGGGCTGTCGAAAGAATTGTTCAGCCAAGTGCCGAGCTGCGCAGGAAGTCCCGCCCGATTGATCAGATAGCTTAGAAAGGCTGCGCTCGCGACAAGGATCATGATGGCCGCCGCGGAAATCGCGGAGCGCCGGAATGCTGCATAAATCTCCCGCCAGCCCAATTCGCGATAAATGAGCGCGCCGACAAAAAGCGCATAGGCCACCGCAACTGCGGACGCTTCCGTCGGCGTGAAAGCGCCGCTGTAAATTCCGCCAAGAATGATTACCGGAAGACCGAGGGCCATCGCAGCGCGCTTTGCTGCGACACCAACCGTGAGACGGTCGTGCCCGTCGTTCAAGCCGTAGCCATTCCGCCTGCAAATAAACCAGGTCACCAGCAACAGCGCGAACCCAATCAAGAGTCCCGGCCCGACGCCCGCAATGAACAATTCCCCGATCGACAACTCGGCTGATACGCCGAGCAGGATCATTGGGATTGAGGGCGGGATGATCACGCCGAGCTCGGCGGTGACTGCCATCAGCGCAGCGGCGAATGGCGCGGGATAACCATGGCGCACCATTGCAGGAATAAGGATCGAGCCGATCGCAAAGACAGTAGCAATGCTCGACCCCGACACGGCAGCAAAGATCATGCAGGTCAGCACACAGGAGAGCGCAAGCCCTCCGGTAAAGCCTCCGACAATCGACTTCGCCAGATCGACCAAGCGGCTGGAGATTCCACCTGTTTCCATCAGGTTGCCGGCCAGAATGAAGAATGGGATCGCCGCAAGCGGATATTTGTCCAATCCGATGAAAATCTGCTGCGGCAGCACAAGCAACGACATTCTCGCGTCGCTCGCAACATAAGCGGCCCCGGTCAGCCCGAGCGACACCGCCACAGGAACTGAGATCACCAAGAGGGCGAGCATCGTTCCGATTATGAGCGACGGAGACATGGTCTTAATCCACGGTTCGGTCTGTACTTTCGACCGGCTGCTCGTTCCAGACCCGGATGAAAGTCAAGAAGGCCAGCAGCGCTGCGAGCGCGCCGCCAACAGGAAGCGCGGCGTAAGACCACGCGATGGAGATTTCGAGTCCGGCGAGATTCTGGAAGCGAACCCGCTCGGTGATCTGATAACCGGTCCAGGCAAGCAGCGAAAAGAAAAAGACGCTGAATGCTAGTCCTACAAGCTGAAAGAATTTTCCGAAGCGCCCGCCTCCGATGTTTCGAAGTACATCGAAGGCGACCAACGCTCCTGCCCGCACGGCAAGGGCCGCGCCAAGGCAAACCATCCACACCAGCAAGACGCGCGTTAGCGCCTCCGTCCAGGAAGCCGGCTGGTGAAGAACGAAACGCGTCAGCACCTGATAGGCTCCGAGGCTGGCCGCGGCGGCAAGCAGCGCCACGACCAGCACTTCGAGAACCGAAGCAACATATTTATCCAATGTGCGCAGGTACTTCGGCATACTCACGTCACTTCGTATTGCGGATCGAATCGATCACGTCTTTCCCAAAACGCTTTTCGAACTCGGCGTTGGCAGGCTGTAGAGCCTTCACGAAAGCGCCCGTATCCGACACCTTCACAACCTCCATGCCTGCCGTGCCCAGCGCCTTCAGCGTCTCATCTTCCAGTTCACGAACCCGTTTGCGCAGCGCGTCTCCTGCAACGCGAGCGGCATCGGCGACGATCTTGCGGTCCGCTTCGCTGAGCTTTGCCCAGATGACGGGAGACGCGAGGATCGGCGTCACGATGAAGCGGTGGCCGGTGAGCGATAGATACTTCGCAGCCTGGAAGAAACGACCCGACTGAACAGTCGTCGACGGGTTGTCCATTCCGTCGACCACGCCTTGCTGAAGCGCGCCGAACAGTTCCGGAAAGGCCATCGGGGTCGGCAGCGCGCCCAGGGTCCGGAAGGTGATCAGGTGGATTTCATTTTCCTGCGTGCGGATTTTCATGCCCTTGAGATCATCGGGCTTTGTGATCGCACGCTTGTTGGTGACCAGATGCACCGGCCCCAGATAGCCAAAACCAAGACTGACGAAGTTGCGTTCATTGATCTTCTTGCGCAAACCGGCGCCGACGGGACCGTCGAGCACCGCGTTCGCATGATCGAAGCCGCGAATGAGGAACGGCACTTCGAAGATGCCCGCCTCCTTGACGAAGTTCGTGAGGGGCGCAGGAGAAGTGAAATTCAGATCCAGCGTGCCGATTTGCAGGCTTTCCAGCATCTCACGTTCGCCGCCGAGCTGACTGGCCGGAAACACTTCGATCGTAATGCGGCCGCCGCTCTTCTCCTTAACTTCATCCGCAAAAATCTTGGCAGCGTAACCGTACGGCGAAGTCGCAGCCGTCGCGAAGCCAAGCTTCAGATTTGTCGTCTGTGCGGAAACGCCCGCCGTTCCTAACGATAACGCGGCGACCGCCGCTACTAGAACTTTCGAAACACTCATCACACCAGACTCCCCTGTTGAACTTTCCCGGCTGCACCACGCCGCCGGGCCTTGCTACCTTCCTGTATCGTTCGCTGCTCTTTTCAGTCCGGAAGTTGGAGCTTCCGCGATCGTGGCCGCTTTTCCGTAGTCGCGTTTTGCAGCCTCACGGCTGACAAATCCGAGTTCGATGTCCTTTGCGAGCGCTGCGGGATCGCGATCGCGCGGATCGCCGTACCCGCCGCCGCCCGGCAGTTCGAGATGAACACGTTCGCCTGTTTTCAGTACGCTTCTTCCCTTTGGCGCGAGCTGACGGCCCTCTTCACCAATGACCACACCGCCCGCACCGCTTCCGCCGGCTTCCGTGCCGCGTGGAGCATCCTTGATGCGGTCGTACATTGCCGAGAGCATCACCGAGCCTGCGGCGCGTACTTCGAATTCGATGGTCTGACCGAGACCGCCACGATAGCGGCCGGCGCCACCGGAATCAGGGCGCAACTCGCGCTTGCGGAAAAGAACCGGCGAGACGGATTCGATAATCTCGGTCGATACGTTCTGAATGCCGCTTGGAAATGAAGTCGTTGAAAGTCCGTCCTTGTCGTGACGCGCGCCCATACCGCCGACGGAAAAAAACGCGAAGGAAAACGGTTCGCCGGTCACGCGCTTTCCGCTGACCTGTGTCACCCATAATCCGGCGGCGCTATCCGCCGGCACGCGATCATGGAGCGCTTTGGCAAGCGCGGGATAAATCACGCTCGGCAGGTAGTGACCGAGGATATGACGCGCAGCGGTCGGCGCAGGTGGCGCCGGATTGAGCAGCGATCCCAAGGGAGCCTGCACATGAATCGGAACAAAGCTTCCGTGATTGTTGGGCACCTCGGGCGCCACCACGCACTTCACGGCATAAGTCGCGTAAGCCGTCGTGTAAGCCAGCGGCACGTTGATGCCGCGCTCGACCGCAGGATCGGTGCCGTCGAAATCGATCAGCATCTCGTCGCCATTTCGAGAGACGCAGACCGCAAGCGTCAGCGGCTTCTCCATGCCGTCGTTCACGGCCACATTCCTGAATTCTCCATCCGGGAATGCGCGGATCGCTTTACGCATCGCGGCTTCAGAACGGGAAATGATCTCGTCCGATAAATCTTCGATATGCGAAAGTTTGAACTCTTAGAGCAATCCAAGAAGGCGCGATGCGCCTACCTCGCCTGCCGCCACCTGTGCTTCAAGATCGCCAATC
>CAZFPR010000001.1:5842-16300 GCA_964521045.1 uncultured Hyphomicrobiales bacterium | reverse complement strand
CCAATCACTTCCAGCGGAGTGCGTACGTTCGAGGTGATGAACCGGTAAACGTCCTTGTTCTCCTCGCCTCCAACGCGAAACTTGCAGAACGGAACATGCAGTCCTTCTTCGAAGACTTCGCGGCCGTCCGCAGTCAGCCCGATGCCGCCGACATCGACCATGTGGCAGCAACTCGCGAACAACGCGACGACCTTATCCCCCCGAAAAACGGGCGTGACGAGCGACATATCGTTGAGCTGACCTGCCAACTTATACGGATCGTTGGAAAGCAGCGCGTCGCCGGGCTTGAGCGTTTCGAGCGGGAAGGCCTCAAGGAAGTGGCGCATGCCGAGCGCCATGGTGTTGATGTGGCCCGGAGTGCCGGTGCGAGCCTGCGCGATCATCCTGCCGCGCGAGTCGAAAATTGCCGCGGAGAGATCGCCAGCTTCCCGCACGATCGTCGAGAATGCCGTGCGCATCAGAACCTGCGCCTGCTCCTCTGCAATCGCCAGCAGCCGGTTCCAGAGTATTTCCAGTTCGTAGGAGGAAAACTCGCGCTTCATGCCCGGCCCTCCTGCACGTCAATTACGAGCAGACCGTCCGCGCGAAGCGCAACCTTCGAGTCAGGCCCCACTGTAAGACTTGCTCCGCCGAGTTCTATGATGGCGGGACCCGAAACTGCTTTCCCGGCCTCCAACTCATTTGCAGAAACAATCGACGCATCGGCAAAGCCGTGCGACTCGAACCACACGTTTCGCTTGCGGGCTGCCGTAAACTTTGCGGCAGAAAGCGGCGCGCCCGCGACGGTTGGTACAGGTCCGCGCACGCGTACACGCCAGGTAACGAGTTCAACCGCAGCGTTCGGACCTACGACAGCATTCAGGAGCTTGTACTGCTCCGCGAAAGTCAGCTGCATCGCCTCTACATCGCGGGTCCGAATTTGTGCAGGCGTTACCGGTACGGTGATTTCATGTCCCTGCCCGCGATACCGCATATCGGCGGAAATCTCGATCACCGTTTCCTCAGGCTTTACGCCTGCCCAATTGACGAGACGCGTGCCTTCCGCGCTTAGCTCCGCAATGATTTCGTCAGCGGCGATCCAGTCAGCATCGCGCAGCGGCACGGGAAAACTGCGCGCCGTATCGAAAGAAATCGGTGCGCACAGGAGACCGAACGCTGAGCCAACGGAGGCATGAATCGGCGCGATGATGCGTCTGCATCCCAGGATGCGGGCAACACCATAGGCATGCACAGGTCCTGCGCCACCGAATGCCACCATCGTGTAAGCGGACGGCGTCTTGCCATGTTCGAGCAAGTGGACGCGTGCCGCCGCCGCCATGTTTTCGTTAACGACACGGTGAATGCCGCTCGCCGCTTCCTCAATCGTGATACCGAGAGGCTTTGCGATATGTTGTTCGATCGCGGCGCGCGCTTTCTCGAGGTCGAGCTTCATTCGTCCACCGAGGAACGTGTCGGCGCCGATATAACCGAGCACCAAATCGGCATCGGTCACTGTCGGTCGTGTGCCGCCCAAGCCGTAGCATGCCGGCCCGGGCTCTGACTCCGCGCTCTCCGGGCCGACTTTCAAAAGTCCGAGCACGTCGATATGCGCGATCGATCCACCGCCTGCGCCGATTTCGATGAGATCGACCGTCGGCGCCTGCACCGGAAGCCCGCTGCCGTGCTTAAAGCGATAGACGTGACCGACTTCCAGCTTCTTTGCGATCAGCGGCTGACCGTTGTCGATGATGACCGCTTTCGCTGTCGTCCCGCCCATATCGAAGAAGAAGACGCGATCTTCTTTCGAAAGCCTCGCAATGTTCGCAGCTCCGATAGCTCCGGCGGCTGGACCGGACTCCAATAGCTTGACCGGGTAACGTTCAGCTGCTTCCGGCGCCGCAGTGCCGCCGTTCGATTGCATGATCAGAAGAGGAGCATTGATACCCAATCGCTCGAGCCTGCTTCCGAAAGCACGCAGATAAGGACCGACTT
Organism: uncultured Hyphomicrobiales bacterium; assembly: GCA_964521045.1. GTDB lineage: Bacteria > Pseudomonadota > Alphaproteobacteria > Rhizobiales > Xanthobacteraceae. The sequence goes on along the minus strand of CAZFPR010000001.1, from coordinate 14,329 downwards.
CTGGCGCCACGAAAGCGTTTATTGCAGTTGTGGACGCGCGCTCGTATTCGCGAATCTCCGGCGCGACATCGCTGGAGAGCGATACGTGAACGCTTTTTGCAAGCTCGCGGATTATCTCTTCGATACGCCGCTCGTGCCTGGGATTGCGAAAGCTGTGCAGCAGGCAAACCGCAATCGAGTTTACGCCCGCGTCGAGCAGACTCTTCACTTCCTCGCGGGTCTGATCCTCGTCGAGCACTTGCTCGACCGTTCCATCCGCAAGCACTCGCTCGGCGATCGGTCTGCGAAGATTGCGCGGCACAAGAGGAAGCGGCTTCTCGATACCGAGATCGTAAAGGTCGAAGCGGTGCTCGGTACCGATTTCGATGGAATCGCGAAAACCCTTGGTCGTCAGCAGCGCAGTCGGCGCACCCCGCCGCATGATCACCGCGTTCGTGACCAGCGTCGTGCCGTGCACGACGCGCTCCACGTTCTCGGGCTTGAGAGCGCCCGCTGCAATCATTTCCGCCAGGCCGCGCTCAATTGCAGCCGTCGGATCGGTGTGGTCCGTGAGAACCTTGCTAGTTGACGTAGTGCCCCGCACAGCATCGACAACGAAAAGATCGGTGAACGTGCCGCCGATATCGATCCCGATCCACTGCGCAGAGGACTTTGCCATCACAGACCCTCCGCATCCGGGTCAAACGCAATGACGTCGATTTCGACATCGATCCCACGCAATCCGGCCGATACGAGCGTACGCGCCGGCCATGGCTCGGGCATCATCTCCCGGTAGATTTCGTTGAACTCTTCGACGCAACTTAAGTCCTGCAAATAGACTGTTGCCTTGACGATGTGCTGTAAACCAAGACCCGATGCAATGAGCACCGCTTCAACATTGCGAAGCGTCTGCGCCGCCTGCTCAGCGAAACTTCCGCCGATAGGGGAATTCGTAGAGGGAGAAAGAGGGCCTTGCCCCGAAACGAACACCATCGGTCCGCAGCGCAGCGCCTGAGGAAACGGACCTCGCCCTTTCGGTGCGTCGCTTGATTCGACGATTCTCTTCTCGAAGGTCATGCGGCGCTAACCTTCGATTCGTTGCTTAGAGTTTTGAAACGGATGGCGATATTGCCGATATGCACGCTCATCGCATCGGCTGCTGCCTGACCATCTCTACGCTCGAGCGCCTCCAGCACCAGCTTCATTTCGGAAAGGGACTCTCCGACACGACCGGGCAGGATCGCGTTCGATACACGGACCCAGCGAATCTGATCCCGAAGATTCCGGATCATTTCCAAGATCTTCTGGTTGCCGGCGGCGCGGTGAATTGCCGAATGAAACAGGTCGTCGAACGACAGAAAGTCTTCGAAGTGTCCTTCGACACCGGACGTTGTAAGCATGTCGAAGGCGTTTCGCAGTTCCTTCAGCGTTGTGTCATCGATTTTGTCCGCCGCCCTGCGGGCAGCATGCGCTTCAAGCACCTCACGCAGCTCGGCCATTTCCGCGACCTCTTCGGCGGTCGGCGAACTGACGAAGGTGCCGCTTTGCGGCTGGACCCTGATCCAGCCCTCGCCTTCGAGACGTGTCAGCGCGGTGCGGATCGGCGATCTTCCGAGACCGAGTTCTGCCGAAAGCATTGCTTCCGAAAGTCGTTGTCCGGGCTTGTAGGTGAGATTCAGGATTGCGCCTTTAATCCGCGCATAAGCCAAATCAGCCGGTGAGAAAGCTTGAATTTCCAATGGGTTAAAACCTCAAAAGCCAACTTGATCCTGAGATACTAGTATAGTAGCTAACTAGTTGACAAGTTAAACTTCGGTTCTTCACTACAAAGAAGGCGCCGCATTTGAGCCGTCCAATCGTTCTTCTGACGCAGCCGATTATCGAAAGTGCTCTGGCGCGCATTCGAGCGATCGCAGATGTCCGGGTCGCGAGCGACCGGTCGGAGCAAGCGCTGAGCGAGCAGATTCGGGATGCAGAGGTGCTCGTCGTGCGAGATCCGATCCCGGCATCGGTCATCGCAGCAGGAGAGCGGCTCCGCCTTGTTGCACGACATGGAGTCGGTCTCGATTACATTCCGGTTGAAGAGTGCCGTCGCCGCGGGATCCCGGTGACCATTACGCCGGGCGCCAACACAAATGCGGTCGTCGAATGGGTAGTCGGAAGCATGATTGCCCTCTCCCACCGCATGGGCACTGCCATGCGCTTCACAAAACATGGCGAATGGAAAAAGCGCGAAGGCTTGGAGGGGTTTGAGCTGTCGGGAAAAACGCTGGGTGTCGTTGGTTTTGGCCGGATCGGCTCGGCGTTGTCGGCGCTCGTCTCGGCAGCGTTCAAGATGAACGTGTTAGCGTTCGATCCGCAGCGAAGCGCAAATGAGATCGCAATACATGGGGCGAAAGCAGCAGGCTTCAATGACTTGCTTGAATCCTCTCATTTCGTTTCGCTTCACCTTCCGGCGACGGACGACACAAGGCACATTATAAACTCCCAAAACCTTGCCCGAATGAAGCGAGGATCGATACTCATAAATGGCGCCCGCGGCGCGCTAGTAGACACAGATGCACTTTTGAATGCGCTCATGGTGGGCCAGATTGCAGGCGCAGCGATGGACGGCGTAGACACCGAACCTCTGCCGGTCAATCATCCGTTGCTCATGCGTGACGACGTAATTCTGACGCCACACAGCGCAGCCCTTACGCATGAGGCACTTTCCAACATGGGGCACATGGTTGCAGATGAAGTGGAGCGCGTCCTTCACGCAAAAGCTCCGCTTTATGCGGTGGCGTGAGGCGCATTAAGATCGAGCGGAGGAAAACCGCACCGGCGGCCGGTTCCGGAAAAAAACGTGGCCTGCCGAAATAATTTAATCGCAAGGGTGTACCGCTTACTGACTCGCCGTAATCCCGCCATCGACATACATGATCTGTCCGGTCACGAAGCCCGCCCCCGGCGATGCAAAGAAAAGCACCGGACCGGCAACGTCTTTCGGGCTCGCAATCCGCCCGAGCGGAATGCGTGCCTCCAAACCTTTTCGGAACTCCGGATTTTCCATCACGTGCCTGATCATCTCGGTATAGACGAAGGTGGGTGCAACCCCGTTCACCGTAATATTGTGACGGGCAAGTTCCATCGCGTGCTGCTTGATCAGCATCACAAGGCCGCCCTTGGTCGCGCAGTAAGCGGAGTAGCCGCGGTCCCGCAGACCGAGTTGTGCGCGCACGGAAAGCAGGTGGATCTGCCGTCCGCTACGGCGCCGGATTTGCCGCTTCGCGACCGCCTGCGCGAGAAACATCGCCGCTTTCAGGTTGGATGTATAAACCTGATCGAACGCCTCCTCGGTCACTTCCGTAATCGGCTGCTCGATCTGGATTCCCACGCAGTTCACGAGGATGTCGATCCGGCCGTATTCCTTTTCGACCGCAGCCGCCGCGCGTTCGATGGTTGAAACGTCAGCCACGTCGAAAGCATAAGCGCTGGCACGGTGACCGGCCCTCTTCAGCTTTTCCGACAACGCTTCCGCCTTAGCGATGTCGCGGCCTGCAATGGCAACAGAGGCTCCCGCCTGCGCCAGCGACCAGACGATCGCTTCGCCAAGACCGCCAGCCCCGCCGGGCACGAATGCGACCTGCCCCTTGAGATCGAAAAGGCCGGCGAGATCCCTTTCGGGATCGAGCGTGGGTGTGATCTGTTCGGGCGCTGTATTCATGGTCAGTCGAAATGCAGACCGCCGTTGATATCGAGAATCTCGCCGGTGATGAAGCCCGACATCGGCGAAACCAGGAACGCTACGCAATGCGCGAATTCCTCCGGTTCGCAAAATCTGCCGACCGGAATTTGCGCGAGCAACGCCTGCCGCTGTGCTTCGGTCAGTTGCTCCGTCACCATAGGCGTCTTCACATAGGCAGGCGCGATACCGTTCACCGTTACGCCGAATGCGGCAACTTCCCGCGCGAGCGAGAACGTCAGACCGCCAATTGCGCTCTTGGACGTGGTGTAGGCTGTGCCCGCGGTGAGTCCGCCGGTCTTCATCGCGAGCGAACAGACATTCACGATCCGGCCATAGCGCCGCTGTTTCATACCCGGCAGGACGGCGCGGGCGAGATAAAACGCCGCATCGAGATTGACGCCCATGACGCGCCGCCATTCTTCAGGGGTCGTCTCCGCGGACTTGTTGTTGGACAAAATGCCGGCGTTGTTCACGAGTACGGAAGCCGGCCCGAGTTTGCTCTCGATCTCAGCGACTGCTGCACTCACCTTCTCAGACTGCGAAATATCACCTGCGATTGCGAGCGAACCTTTCAGGTCCTTGGCAACAGCGTTCAGGCGGTCTGCGGCAATGTCGAGGAGCGCAACTTTGTAATTGTCCGCGGCAAGACGTCTGGCTGCCGCCATGCCCATGGTTCCGGCGGCTCCGGTGACGATCGCGACCCGTCCCTGCCCGTCTTCGCTCATGCCAGCTTGCTCGCGGTTTCGTACATCTGCGGCCCAAGATAGTTCCGGCATCGCTCGTCCGAAATCAGCGCGCCGAAGCTATCCTTCTGCATCACCTTCCCGCCAGAGACCAGCATGAAGCGGCTCGCGATGCTCGAGAGAATTTCCAGATGATAGGTCGCGGTGGGATGTAGGCATATAAAGACGAGTTTTCCTTCGTCGCGCAGACGTTTGAAGAAGTCCAGCATGAAGCCGATGTAGCCATCCTGCGGGTTGAACTGCGGCTCGTCGAACAGGTGCACCAGCGGCCGCTCTGTGGGCGACGAAAGCAGCATCGCGGACGGTACAAGCTTCTTGAAGTGCCGAACCTGATAGGATTGATGATAATGGATCGCGAGCCGGTCGCGCTCCTTGTATTTTACCTTATGAATGTCGGTGCCGCCGACCAGTACGCGGCCAGAAGTCGGCTCGTTCGAGCCTGTCATCATTTCGAACAGCGTGGTCTTGCCGGCGCCATTCGGCCCGACCACACCCACGATGCCGGGCCGATCGACAGAGAAGTCCGCTTCCAGCGTGAAGGTTGTCTGCCGCCGCAGCGTTCCGCGCGTGTAAACCTTCCTGATACCGTCGAGTGCGATCAAGGGAGCCATGTCAGTTCCCCAACAACCGCTGGCGCAATGCGTTGTCGTTACGCAGCTCTGAAGCCGCGCCGATCCAGGCGATCGTCCCATGATCGATCACCGCCGCGCGGTCGGCAACGGAAAGCGCAATCTGCGCATTCTGTTCGACGATCAGGGAAGCGACGTTCTCCCGCTTCAGGCGCTCGATCGTCGAGAACACATCGGCAACGATCTTCGGGGCAAGTCCCTGACTTGGCTCGTCAAAGAGTACGAGACCCGGCGAGCCGACGAGCGCGCGCGCAATCGCGACCATCTGCATCTCTCCGCCGGAGAGATTTTCGCACTCGCGCTCCATCAGATACGCAAGCGGTGTGAAAATTTCGCAGGTCTCTTTGATCGTCCATGCGCGAAACTTCGAGCGCTTGCGGGCGATGTTCAAATTTCGCGACACCGTCAGCGTCGGGCAGAGACGTCGATCATCCGGTACCCAGCCGATGCCGGCGCGCGCGATCTCATGCGTCGGTGCAAGCGTTACATTCCTGCCTTCAAAGCGGACGGTGCCGCGCGCAGGCCGCGTCAATCCCAGAATGGAGCGGATGGTGGTGGTCTTGCCTGCACCATTGGGGCCAAGCAGCGCGAAGATTTCGCCGGGCGCGATGCCGAAAGAAACGCCGAACAGCGCCTGCGTCTCGCCATAGAACGTATCGATGCCTTCGACCTCGAGGATCATGCGAATTTCCCGAGGTTCGAGCGGCGCACCCATTCGTTCTCGCGCAATTCGGAAGGCGTGCCGCGCGCGATCACCTGCCCCCAGTGAATGACCGAGATGCGATCGGCGAGCGAGAACAGGAAACTCATGTCGTGTTCGATCGCGACGATCGTGAGCTTTCCCTTCAGTCTGCGCACGAGTTCGCTCAAGCGTTTCACACCGTCGCTGCCTAAACCCGACGTCGGCTCGTCGAGACAGAGAATGCGAGGACGCTGCGCGGTCGCGACCGCAATTTCGAGCGCTCGCCGCTCGCCGTAAGAAAGCTCTTTGGCTTTGACATCGGCTTTCTCCGCGAGATTGACTTCTGCGAGAACCTCCAGCGCCGCGTCTTGCCACTTTTTTTCGCCGGCGACGGCTTTGGCCGGGTTGAAACCGCTGTCGCGAAACTCGGGAAGCGCCGCGAGTACATTCTCCCGCGCCGAGAATTCGTCGAACAGCGTCATGATCTGGAAGGAACGCGACACGCCTTTGCGCGCAATCTTGTGCGATGGAAATCCGGTGACGTTCTCGCCTGCAAGCTCGATCGAGCCGCGGTTCGGCTTCACCCGTCCCGTGAGCACGTTGAAGAACGTTGTCTTGCCAGCACCGTTCGGACCCATGATGCCGTGGAACTCACCTTCGCGCACGTCGAAATCGACTTCCTCGAGAACGACGCGATCGCCGAAGCGGACATGAATGCCCTTTGCGGTAAGCAGCGCCATCAGCCGCTCCTGAACAACAGGCGCAGCCGCTCGCCCGCGGCCGACTTCCATATTTTTCCGCCGCGCTCCTGCACAAGCGAGCGCCAGGCGCCTGCGATGCCTTCCGGCTTGAACAGGACGATCGCCATGAACAAAAGACCGAACCACAGCATCCACGCATTCGTGAACGCGCCGATCACGTCACGCGCGACCAGGAACACGACGACGCCGATGAAAGGTCCCCAGAAACTAACAAGCCCCCCGCCGACAAGCGTCATCATCACGACGTAGCCCGAATGATGCAGGCTCATCACATCGGGAAATGCCGCGAGCTGCGCCATCGCAAACAGCCCGCCTGCAAAACCGGATAGACCGGCGGAGAGCGTGAAGATCGAGGCTTTATAGAGCCAGACGCGATAGCCGAGATGGGAAGCGCGGGTTTCGCTCTGGCGGATTGCAGACAGGACTTTTCCATAAGGCGAATGGATCAGCCGCCACAGCAGCATCACTACGAGTGCGAAGGCCGCGAGAACGAAATAATAGAAGGAAACGTTGTTCTTTAGATCGAAGGCGACGATGCCAAAATCTGCGGGAAGCCGCGCGATCTTGAGCAGCCCGTCCTCGCCGCCTGTGATGCTGTGCGCCTTGATCGATATAGTCCAGAAAATCTGGCCGAAGGCGATGGTCATGAAGGCGAAGTAGATGCCGCGCCGATGCGAGATGAACAGCGATACGAACGCCCCCGCTAGTGCTGCGACAAGCAATGCAGCGACGAGGCAAACCCAAAGGTTCGGCGCGATATTGAACTGACAAAGTCCGAAAGCATAGGCACCGATACCGAAGTAAGCACCATGCCCGAACGAAGGCAGGCCAGCGGTGCCGAGCACGAGGTTGAACGAAAGGGCGTAGATCGCCCAGATCAGAATCTCGACACCGATATAAGGATATAGTCCGAGCCTGGAGATCCAGAGCGGCAGCGTTGCCAGTAGAGCCCAGACGAGCAGCATCGCCGGCGTGACGAGCCGCGCGGAATCCGGCGAATTGTTTGCGGCTCCGTTCATCTATGCCTCAAGCGCGCTTTTCTTGCCGAAAAGTCCGCGAGCCCGGAAGCTGATCACGATCACGAGCAGGATATACATCGACAGAAGCGACCATTCGGATGCGTAAGCGCCGGTGAGACCGACCGCGAGCCCAACCAACAGGCTTGCCATCACCGCGCCCCAGAAACTGCCGACACCGCCGAGCACGATGACCAGAAACGCAGGGATCACCGCGTCGATGCCCATATGCGGGCGAATGCCCCAGATCGGCGCGAGAATGATACCAGCGACGGCGGCAAGCATCGTGCCGAACACGAAAACACCGATGCGCAGCCGCGTGAGATTGATTCCAAGCGCGCGCACGATTTCGCTGTCGTGCGCGCCGGCCTTGATGATCGCACCATAAGGCGTGCGTTCGATAAAGAGCCAGACGAGACCGATCACGACGATCGCGACACCTGCCGCATAGAAGCGATATGTAGACCAGATCAGATCGGCGAAGATGAACCCGCCGCTGATCTCGCGCGGAACGGGCAGCACATAGTCGCGCGTACCCCACACGAGGCGGATCGACTCCTCGATCACCATCGCCGCGCCGAACGTGAGAAGCAAGCCGTAAAGCGGGTCCTTGCCGTAAGTCCGGCGCATCAAGGCTTCGATGACGACGCCGACGACGCCTGTGACGGCGGGAGCGATCAGAAAGGTTGCCGCATAGCGCCAGCCGATCGGCATTGCCAGCCAGTAGCTCGCTATATCGGTGGGGAGCGGCGGCCTCGGGCCGAGCAACTGAAGCGCAATGTACGCACCGAGCGCGAATAGCGAACCGTGCGCGAGATTGATCTGCTCCATCAAGCCGACGATCAGCATGAACCCGAGCGCAATCAGCGCGAACAGAAGTCCGAGCATCAGGCCGTTCAGAAGATGCGGCAGCAGATCGAACACGCTTGCCTCAAGCTTGCGAAAAAGGA
>CAZFPR010000001.1:0-5832 GCA_964521045.1 uncultured Hyphomicrobiales bacterium | reverse complement strand
AAAGGATCCGGGCCGCCCGGAGGACGGCCCGGAAGGGAGGAGTAATCTATCAGGAATCGACCGACGGCACCTGCTCGTAGGGAACAAGCTTACACTTGCCCGGAGCGGCGTCGTCCAGCGCCAGTTTCGGCTCGGTCCAGCTGATGATGTCGTAGAGATCGGTCTTGTCCGCAGGCTTCATGTTGCGGCGGGCAAGATAAATCGTCTGCTGCATCTGGTGCGTGACCGGGTCCATATAGGCGTCGAAGTGCTGCATGCGCTCCGCCGCCGAGACCTTCAGGTTTTCCAGTTCCTTGATCACCTTGATGTTGTTCGTCGAGCCGGCGCGCTCCATGGCGCGGAACAATTCGCGCGTCGCCATGTAGCCGTTGTAGGAAACGTTGCCCGGCACCGGGATCGGTCCCTTGGTCGCCTGCCAGCGCTTCACGAAGTCATCGACACCGGGGAGCTTCAGCTTGTGGTACCAGGTCGTGCCGAAGACGCCGAACAGACTGTCGGGCGCGCCCCAGACATCCGGCCAGTCCTGCTGGTTGTTGATCCAGGCGATGCCCTTCTCGAGGTTCAGGCTCGACACCTGCGTGCGCAACGCCTTGATATCGTCGCCGCCGATCGCGGTCGCAACCACGTCCGGCTTCAACTGCTGCACCTTCAAAAGATATGAGGTGAAGTCGCGTGTGTTCTGCGGCACCAGCAGATTGTCGATGATCTTGCCGCCGGCTGCTTCGACCAGCGCTTTGGTCGAGTTCGAAGTCGTGTGGCCCCAGACATAATCGTTCGTGAGCAGGAGCCAATTCTTGCCGATGCCCTGCACGGCGTTCTTGACGGCGGCCTTCGAGAAATTCGTGCCGTTGCCGTCCCAAACGAATTTGACGCGGGAGCAGTTCTCGCCCGCTTCGCTCGGCGCCGAAGAGTTCGTGTTCATGTAGATCGTGCCGTATTTGGCGGCGACCTGCGTGATAGCATTGGCGACACCCGAATGCACCGCTCCGAACAGGACCGTGCAGTCCTCGCGGGTGATGAAACGCTCGGCGACACGGCTGCCCGTGGCCGGTGTGGTTTCGGTATCCGCGGTGACGAACGCGATCTTGCGGCCGAGCACGCCGCCTTTGGCGTTGATCTCGTCGATCGCCATTTTGATACCGCGAAGGTCGTCCTGACCGCTGTCGCCGTATTGGCCGCTCGCATCGCAGGTCAGGCCGAGCTTGATCGGCTTGTTCTGTGCGTAAGCGGTGTTGTGTTTCCACGGCCCGAAGAACGTGGTCGCGCCCGTAAGCCCGGCGGCGGCAACGGTACCGCCGACAAAAAGCCGGCGGGAAATGCCTTTCTTACTCATGGCCTTCCTCCCTGTTACCAGCCGCCGGTCTCCGCCGGATTGACTGGATGATTGATCGTCAGCCTTTGCCGACTTTCGTCCCCGTGATTTTTTCCTGCGCCTCGACGAGCGAACCGACGAGCTTGCCGCCGTAGCCCAACGCCGACGCAAGAACGAAACTTTGATGCACCGCCTCGCCCAGCACGCTGGGAAGCCCGAGTTGCTCGGTCATGTGCGTGTAGTAGCGAAGGTCTTTGCGCGCGAGGTCGAGCCCGAAGCGGAGCCCGTCATAGGTGCCCGCAACGGCGGAAAGACCGACCATCTGGAAGATGCCGCTGTTTGCGCCGCCTGCGCTCACGACCTTGCAGAAGGCATCGAGATCGATGCCCGATCGCTTGGCGGCAACCAGCGACTCCGCAATCAATGCAGCCTGCCCCATCGCGAAGAAATTGTTCACGAGCTTGAGTTTGTGGCCCGCACCCGGCCCGCCGACGTGAAAAATGTTCTCGCCGAAGGTTTTCAGGGCAGGCTCGATCTTCTTGAAGATTTCCGGCTCGGCGCCAACCATCACATTGAGCCGCCCCTCTTCCGCTTCCTTCGGCGTGCGCGCGAGCGGCGCATCCACGAAAGCAACGCGTTTGAAGGAAAACTCGTCGGCAATGCGCGCCGTCGATTCCGGCTCGCTCGTGGAGCAGTCGACCACGATTTGGCCTGCCTTCACCGCCCCGAGCAGCCCGTTCTTTCCGAGAACCACTTCCTCGACCTGCGGACTCCCCACGACGCAAATGAAAATGATGTCCGAACGCGCGGCGACTTCGGCGGGATTGGACGCTTCCGTCGCACCCATGCCGGTCAGGGATTCAATCGGCTTACGGTTCTTGTGCCCGAGCACGGTCAGCGGGAATCCCTTGGTGACGAGGTTCTTCGCCATCCCGTGACCCATCATGCCGAGACCGATGAAGCCGATTTTCGCGTTCACGTTTTCCTTCCCAATTCCGCTCATGGAACGTATATTCTATTGCTCTTAGTAAATAGAATACCTATTCTATGACTTCTGTAAAGCGGAATCCGGGCCTCGTAACGAAAACCCGGAGCGAAATATGAGCCGGGAGACGCGCGTGCCAGCGCCGAAAACGTTTGAAGATTTGACGGCGCAGATCGCGCGGCAGCATGACGACCTGCCGAGCCGGTTGCAGATCATCGCGTCTTTTGCCGTGCAGCATCCCAACGACATGGCGCTGAGTACCGTATCGCAGCTCGCCAAGCGCATGGGCGTGCAGCCGTCCGCGATCGTGCGTTTCGCAAACAGTTTCGGCTACGACGGCTTCACGAACATGCAGCAGGTGTATCGCGCGCGGCTGACGGCCGGCGCCTCACCCAGCTATCGCGACCGAATTAACGCCCTGCGCTCGACGAGCAGCGGCGCGCGATCAAACAAGCCGGCCGATATTCTCGCAGGCTTCATCTCCGATGACGTCGCTTCGCTGGAAGGCCTGTTTCAGAACGTGCCTTCCGACCGGATGGAGCGGGCAATATCCATTCTCGCGGGCGCCGAGAATATTTACGTGGCCGGTCAGGGCCGCTCGTTCCCTATCTCTTATTATATCGACTACGGCTTGAACCGGCTCGACCTGAAAAGCCACCTGCTCGACGGCATCGGGGGCTTCATGCGGCATCGCGTGCGCGCGGCGTCGAAGAACGACGCACTGGTCGCAGTAAGCTTCAAGGATTACTCTCCGGACGTAGTCGAGATCGCCACCGAGCTTAGCCGCCGCGATGTCCCGGTGATCGTCATTACCGATAATCCGCTGGGCCCCTTCGCGAAAATCGCGAAGGTGAGTTTCGAGATCGGTGAACTGCGCACCAAGCCGTTCCGCTCGCTGGTCGCGCCGATATGCCTCGCGCAATCTTTGGTCGTTTCGTTAGGCCACAAGCTGACATCGCGCAACGGAGCAAAGAATGGCGCATAACGAGCGTCCGCTCGAGCTGATCGCGATGGGGCGTGCCGCCGTGGACCTCTACGGCGAGCAGATCGGCGGCCGTCTCGAAGACATGTCCACTTTCGCCAAGTATCTCGGCGGCTGCCCTGCGAACATCGCGACGGGCGCCTCGCGGCTCGGACTGAAGGTCGCAATGCTCACGCGCGTCGGCGACGAGCACATGGGACGCTTCGTACGCGAGCAACTCGCAGCGGAAGGCGTCGATGTCTCTCACGTAAAGACCGATCCGGCCCGGCTTACCGGCCTCGTCATTCTCGGTATTCGAGATCAGGACACCTTTCCGCTGATATTCTACCGCGAGAACTGTGCCGACATGGCGATCTCGCCGGAAGACTTCGACGAGCGATTCATCGCGTCATCAAAAGCCCTTCTCGTTACCGGCACGCACTTCTCGACCGCCCCGACCGACAAAGCGTGCCGCACGGCTATCGCTTACGCGAGAAAGAACGGAACCAAGGTCGTCTTCGACATCGACTACCGGCCCGTGCTTTGGGGCCTTACCGGGCGGGGCTTAGGCGAACAACGCTTTATCGCTTCCGACAGAATAAGCACTCACCTGCAATCCATTCTGCCGGAATGCGATCTGATCGTCGGGACGGAAGAAGAAGTACACATTGCCGGCGGCAGCACAGACACGATCCAAGCGCTACGCAAGATCCGTTCGCTGTCGAAGGCCGCAATCGTCCTGAAACGCGGGGCACAGGGCTGCTCGATCTACCCGGATGCAATTCCGGATCGGATCGACGACGGCATCACGCATCGCGGCTTCGCTACCGAAGTCTTCAACGTACTCGGTGCCGGCGACGGCTTTCTTGCCGGATTTTTGCGCGGCTGGCTGCGCGACGAAGGCTGGGAGCAGTCCGCGGCTTACGCGAACGGCTGCGGTGCGCTCGTCGTCTCCCGTCATGCCTGCGCCCCCGCCATGCCGAGTATGATCGAGCTTGATGCCCTGCTCGCGAAACCGGGGAGTTTCCGTCTAACGCATGATGACGCCGAGTTCGATCACCTGCATCGGACTACGGCCGGAAAACCCGCTGCCTCATCCGTGTTTGCGCTGGCATTCGATCATCGAAAGCAGTTCGCGGAACTTGCAGCCAAATTCGGCGCGGGCAAGCCGGAGATCGAAAAATTCAAGGAACTCCTCGCACATGCTCTGGAAGAACTTTCGCCGGAGCTTTCCGGCGCAATCATCGACGATACCTATGGCGAAAAGCCGCTGACCCGGCTTACCGGGACAGGCCGCTGGCTTGCGCGACCGGTCGAAGTACCAGGAAGCCTGCCGCTCGCGTTCGAACCCGGGGATCGCCTCCATGAGAGGATGAGCGCCTGGCCTGTCGAGCACGTCGCAAAATGTCTGGTCGCTTACGATCCGGACCACCCCGCGGAAATGCGCAAAGCACAGGAAGCGGCGCTGACCACACTTCAAAACGCAGTCAACGCCACCGGCCGCCGCTGGCTGCTCGAGGTGATCCCACCCGAATTCATGAAGAAGCCGGCGCAGGTCGCGCAATCCGTCGATGCGCTTTATCGCGCAGGACTGTTTCCTACATGGTGGAAGCTGCCTGCGCTTGAGGACCCGTCCCAGTGGGATGAGATCGCGCGCATCGTCCGCAAGCACGATAGCTATTGCGCGGGCGTCATCGTGCTCGGTCTCGACCAGCCGCTTGCTGAACTTACTCCAAAGCTGAAGCTCGCGAGAAATAGCGGCATCGGCGCCGGCTTTGCGATTGGAAGATCGATCTGGCGGCAACCCGCGGAAAAGTGGTTCGCAAAGGCTCTGGACGATCAAGCGGCGGTCGAAGCCGTCACAAAGGAATTTTCGGCAGTGGTAGCCGCTTGGCGTTGACCCAATCTGCCTTCAGCCCGCCGGACCCTCGATGAGCCGCGGCAATGTTTCTCGTGCTTACTGAACCAATGGAAATACTGGCGACCCCGGCAGGAATCGAACCTGCGACCAACAGCTTAGAAGGCTGCTGCTCTAATCCGCTGAGCTACGGGGCCGTATTGTTTTTCAGGGACAGCGACGCGAAAAATTCAGCTCAGTGCGTCCACTGGCCCATGCGTCTGAACGAAAAATTGTCGGCGTAGGCGATCTTCTTCGAAGCCTTCGTATGCGGCTCGCTCACCTGATAGGGAATGCCGTTCTTCTCGCAATAGACGATCGCGTCTTCCTTGCTCGCGAAACGCAGCCGCAGTTGCTGGCGCATGTCCGAAGACGACGTCCAGCCCATCAGCGGCTCGACGCGGCGCGCCTGCTCGGGCTCATAATCGAGCACCCAGCTTTTCGTGCGGGCGTCGCCCGACTGCATCGCCGTCCTGGCCGGTTTGTAGATGCGCGCGATCATTCTTGTATTCATATCCTGAAAACGGCACGGCGCTCCGGGAGCGCCGGGCCATTTCCGGCTACATAGCCGTTGTTCGCCAGAAAAGCCAAGCCCGGGAAAACGGACTTTCAGGGCTATTTCTTGGTCCAGGTTTCGGTGCCGCCGACGCCCGGCTCGGTGCGGCGCCAGTATTTGC